>PKZC01000020.1:0-19661 GCA_003132905.1 Bryobacterales bacterium
TAACTGTACGATGTACTAGACGCCGGGGCGCCGATCATCCAGTTCTCCTGGGGAATGCCTTCGAAGGAAGTGGTCGCGGCCGTTCGCTCGGCTAGTGCGAAGCTTGGAATGCAAGTGACGAGCGCGGAAAGTGCGCGCGCCGCGCTGGATCTCGGAGCGGATTATCTGGTTTGCCAAGGAACGGAGGCAGGGGGCCACGTGCAGCGAATCGAGGCTTGTACGAGGCGTTGCCTGATGTTTTGAACGAGGCGCACCAGACGCCCGTAGTCGCTTCTGGCGGCATTGGCAACGGGCAAGGCATCCGCAAGGCGCTGTTGGCTGGCGCGTCGGCCGTGATGCTCGGCACCCGCTTCGTGGCAACCATCGAAAGTAATGCTCATCCAGATTACAAACACGCGATCACCTCGGCTCACGCCAAAGACACGGTGCTGACGGTTTGCTTTCAGGATGGCTGGCCTAACGCCACCCATCGCGCATTGCGCAATAAAACTTTCGTCGCATGGGACGCCGCTGGATGTCCACCGGCAGGAAAGCGACCCGGAGAAGGCAACGTTCTCGCGACCAGGAACGACGGAAGCCAGGTCCTTCGCTACTTGGCTATCTCGCCGGGCCGCGGTATGGACGGAACGATAACGGAATGTGCGTTGTTTGCCAGGCTTGGCGTCGATGTCGTCAAAGACCTGCCGTCAGCAGGTCAACTGGTTGAGCGCCTCTGGCGGGAATGCAAGACGGCGTAGAGCAAAGCACCAAAGTGACCTTAACCGCTTCCTGACCGAGTACACTTGGTAAATTGCCAATATGCCTCTCTCTGTAGGTGACCGTCTCGGCCCCTACGAGATCCTTTCACCCATCGGCGCGGGCGGCATGGGCGAGGTGTATCGCGCTAAAGACACCAAGCTGAAGCGCGAGGTCGCGCTCAAGGTGTTGCCGGATTCCTTCGCCGGCGATCCGGAACGCATGGCGCGCTTTCAACGGGAGGCAGAGGTTCTTGCCGCGCTGAACCATCCCAACATTGCGCAGATCTACGGGGTCGAAGATCGAGCGCTGGTGATGGAGTTGGTACCGGGGCAACCTCTCACAGGGCCGCTCCCGCTGGAGACTGCTCTAAACTGCGCCAAGCAAATTGCCGACGCACTCGAAGCGGCGCATGAGAAAGGCATCGTTCATCGCGACCTCAAGCCTGCCAACATCATGATCACGCCCACAGGCGTGGTGAAGGTGCTCGACTTTGGATTGGCCGCGGTGCCCCAACCATCCGGGGAAAGCGCAGGCGATCCCAGGCACTCGCCTACCTTAACCATGGCTGCGACCCAGGCGGGCATGATCATGGGAACCGCGGCGTATATGAGTCCCGAGCAGGCCGCAGGGAAGCCCGTGGACAAGCGCGCCGACATCTGGTCGTTCGGAGTGGTGTTGTGGGAGATGCTCACGGGCCAGCGGCTGTTCGATGGCGAGACGATCTCGCATACCCTGGCCGACGTACTGCGCGCGCCGATCGACTTTCAGAAGCTGCCGGAAGAAACCCTGCGTGCTATTCGCGAATTAGTAAGACGCTGTCTCGACCGCGATGTGAAGAATCGCCTGCGCGATATCGGCGAGGCACGCTTTCAAATTCAGGCGAGTCTGGCAGATCCCGCAAGTGCGATTGAGATTCCACAGCAGGTTAAAGCCCGCTCCAGCAAGTTACCTTGGATTGCGGCGGCGGTGCTGGCGGCCGGCTTTGCTGCGTCCTCCTGGATTGCGTACCGCGCGACGCGGCCGGCGGAACTGAAGCCGCTGGTGCGCCTGGACGTCGATCTTGGACCCGATGTCTCCCTTAGCCCAGGGCTAAGCGCGATCCTTTCACCCGACGGAACGCGGCTGGTGTTCGTATCGCAAAGTCGGCTCTTCACCCGGCGGCTCGATCAACCCAATTCCATCGAGCTGCCGGGAACCCAGGGAGCCACAAGCCCATTCTTTTCTCCGGACGGGCAATGGGTGGCATTCTTCTCGCAAGGAAAGCTGAGGAAAATTTCGGTGGAGGGAGGCGCGACCATTGCCTTGTGCGATTCAGCCACTTCCTTCACCGGCGGCAGTTGGGGTGAAGATGGCAACCTCATCGTATCTCTAGCCGCCAGGGGTCCATTGATGCAAATTCCGTCCGCTGGCGGCACTCCAGCGCCGGTCACGGATCTGGATCGCGGGCGCGGAGAAGTTTCGCACCGCTGGCCACAAGTTCTGCCGGGAAGCAAGGCGGTTCTGTTCGTGGCTCACACCTCCAACAGCGGGTTTAACGATGCAAACATCGATGTCATGACGCTGGCGGACCGCCGCCGCAAGACACTTGTTCGAGGCGGTCTTTACCCGCATTACCTCCCGAGCGGCCACCTGCTCTACGTCAACCGGGGAACGCTTTTCGCCGTACTCTTTGACCTGGACCGCCTGGAGGTGCGCGGTACACCCGAGCCGGTACTGGAACATGTCGCCTATTCCGCTCAGTATGGTTACGCGCTATTTGATTTTTCACGAAACGGGACGTTGATCTACCGCAGCGGTGAAGAGGCCGGAAAGTATGTAGTGCAATGGTTGGATGGAGCCGGCAAAGCGCAGCCCTTGCTGGCCAAGCCTGGGGACTATGGGTATCCGAAGCTGTCACCGGACGGCCAGCGGCTCGCTATCAGTGATACAGGCGGATCAACCCAAGACATCTGGGTGTACGACCCGCCGCGTGACACCATGACGCGCTTGACCTTCCAGACGGACAGTCCCGCCACCTTTCCAATTTGGACTCCCGATGGCAGGTACGTCCTGTTCTCAGCGGCAAATGGTATGTACTGGACTCGTGCGGACGGGGCGGGAAAGACCCAGCCTTTGACACAGAGCAAATTTCCCCAATACCCGGGATCGGTTACCGCCGACGGTAAGCGTCTGGCCTACTATCAAACGGGTGCACCAACCGGGACAGACCTCTGGACCGTGCCATTGTTGAGCGACACGNNTGCGGGCAGGAAAGCCGGAGATTTTTCTGCAAACGCCACTGAACGAACGGCACCCCGCTTTTTCTCCCGACGGGCGTTGGCTGGCGTACGATTCGGACGAGTCGGGCAGCCTTCAAGTCTACGTGCGGGCTTTCCCTGACAAGGGTGGCAAGTGGCAAGTTTCGAGCGACGAGGGCAGTTTTCCGGACTGGCCGCTCGACGGACACAAGCTATTCTTCCGTAATCTGGACAATCAAATCATGGTCGCGAGCTATTCCGTGAAGGGCGATTCGTTCGTGGCTGATAAGGCCAGTCTGTGGTCGGAGAAGAGGGTCGCGGGAACCAACCCCAGCAGCTACGATGTTGCGCCGGATGGAAAACGCATCGCCGCGCTGATGCCAGTCGAGGGCGCCGAAGGCCAGAAGCCACAGAACCACTTGATTTTCCTTGAAAATTTCTTCGACGAACTGCGGCGGAAGGCGCCGGTTGGGAAATGAGTTTGATCGCCGGAGACAAACTCGGCCTCTACGAAATCCTCGCGCCCATCGGCGCGGNNACACCAAGCTGAAGCGTGAAGTTGCGCTGAAGGTGTTGCCCGATTCTTTCGCCAGCGACCCGGAACGCATGGCGCGCTTCCAAAGGGAGGCTGAGGTCCTTGCCGCTCTGAACCACCCGAACATCGCGCAGATTTACGGCATCGAGGATCGTGCGCTGGTGATGGAACTCGTCGCGGGTAAAACGCTCACGGGACCGCTACCGTTCGAGACCGCGCTTAACTATGCGCGGCAAATCGCCGATGCCCTCGAAGCTGCACACGAAAAGGGTATCGTTCATCGCGATTTGAAGCCCGCCAACATTATGATNNCCGATCCCTCCGATCCGGTGAACTCGCCGACGCTCACCATCTCTCCCACTCGGGCCGGGATGATCCTGGGGACTGCGGGGTACATGAGTCCGGAGCAGGCGCGCGGCAAGGCGGTGGATAAGCGGGCGGATATCTGGGCGTTTGGCGTGGTGCTGTACGAGATGCTGACGGGCAAACGATTGTTCGAAGGCGAAACGATTTCCGACACGCTGGCGGCGGTGCTGAAGACCGAGCCGGATCTCACCCAAGTTCCGGCGAAAGTGCGGCGGCTGCTCGAGGCGTGCCTGCAAAAGGACCCCAAGCAGCGGCTGCAAGCCATCGGCGATTGGCGGCTTCTGCTGACGGATGTGCTGCCACAAGTAACTACTCCCTCACGGTCACGGCTCGGTTGGTTGGCGGCAGCGCTGGCAGTGGTCTCGATTGGACTCAGCGCAGTCGCTTGGCGCGCGACGCGGCCAGTGGAACGCACCTTGCAGCCGCTCATACGCCTGGACGTTGATCTCGGGCCGGATGCGGTCGCCGGTCGATTCACCACCACTGCGATTTCACCTGATGGAACACGGATTGTGTTCCCCGCCAAAGGTACGGACGGCAAGCCAATGCTTGCCACTCGTCTGCTGAGCGAAACCAAGCCGGCGTTCCTCTCTGGAACCGATAACGGAAGAGACCCGTTCTTTTCGCCGGATGGTCAGTGGATTGGTTTTTTCGCCGATGAAAAGATGAAAAAGATCTCCGTCCAGGGCGGTGCGCCAGTCGTGTTGTGTAACGCCCCCGATGCGCGCGGCGCGAGTTGGGGAGAGGACGGCAACATCAGTGTGGCATTAAACACCAATAGTCCACTCTCGCGCGTACCTACCAATGGAGGAACGCCTAAGCCGGTCACCAAGCTGCAGGGCGCAGTGACTCACCGTTGGCCTCAGCCGCTGCCGGGAAGTGAAGCGGTTCTGTTCACCCTCTCCCCCAATGTCACTGGCTTTGAGGATGCCAGCATCGCAGCGTTGTCCTTGAAGACCGGCGAGATCAAGGTCCTGGTGCGCAGCGGGTACTTCGGCCGCTACCTGCCAACAGGTGGTTCCACGGGCCATTTGGTGTACGTTCATGAGGGAGTGCTATTCGCTGTACCGTTCGACCCGGCACGGCTGCAACTTCGCGGCGCGGCAGTGCCCCTGCTAGAGGACTTGGCGGGCGATCCGAATTCGGGCGCTGGGCAATTCAGTTTCTCCGCGGTGCCCTCTGGGCCGGGGACCTTCGCGTATCGGACCGGTAAGGTGTCTGTTCAAACTTGGCCAGTGTCATGGCTGGACAACTCGGGGAAAACCCAGCCACTGATCGCCACGCCCGGCTTCTACTCAGTTCCCCGAATTTCCCCCGACGGCCAGCGACTTGCGCTATTAAAAATTGCAGGCAATGACAGGGTAATCTTCATCTATGACTGGCGACGCGATACAATGTCGCGTCTCACCTTCGATACCCAACAGCCCAGCACTCCGACTTGGAGTCCCGACGGCAAGCACATCGTGTTTGGGTTGTTCTCCGCCGGCGGCTACAGCCTCGGCTGGATGCGCGCCGACGGGGTCGGGGAGACCCATTACCTGCTGGACAGCAAGAACGGCGCGGTTCCCTACTCCTTCTTTCCCGATGGTCGGCGGCTGGCCTACAACGAGGTTGACCCCGACAGTGGTTATGACCTTTGGACCCTGCCACTCGACGTGAGCGATCCGGATCATCCCAAACCGGGGAAGCCAGAGCTTTTCCTCCGCACACCAGCCAATGAACGCTATCCAGCCGTCTCACCGGACGGCCGCTGGATTGCGTATGTGTCCGACGAGTCGGGACGATATGAAGTGTACGTGCGTCCGTTTCCAGGGCCGGGTGGGACGTGGCAAATTTCCAACGCCGGGGGGATGCTACCGGTCTGGTCGCGCAACGGCAGGGAGCTATTCTTTCAGAATCTTGATAACCGCATCATGGTGACGGATTATGAAATGAAGAACGAATCTTTCGCCGCCGGCAAGCCGCGCATGTGGTCCGATCAGCAACTTCACGACCTCGGCGGAGTTCTGAACTACGATCTGGCGCCGGACGGCAAGCGCTTTGCAGTGTTCCCCAACCTGAACGCTCCAGTGAAAGAGAATGGGGCTGTCCATGTCACTTTCCTGCTCAATTTCTTTGACGAGTTGCGTCGGCGCGCGCCGACGGGTAGCAAGTAGCTTTCCAGAGATTTGGAATGAAAAGCGGCTTTCCAGAAACTGCCGCCGGCCCTGTGCTGGATGGGAGAACCCTGCTGACGAAAAAACGGGGCAGGACCGTTTGAAAGATGCTCTAGTGAATGCTCGGAGACGACTTGGGCGGAACGGCCCTGGGTTGGTCCACGTGCACATGAAGCACCCTCGAAGTCGTGACAGGGCGGTGATCGTTCAGCAGAAACATCAGGCGCATTCCACGCCCGATAAGGCCCAACTCCAACGTGCCTTCCTTGTCCACAGAGCCGTGCAATTGCGCCGGCACGGGAACGGGACAGTAGTCAGGATGGCCAGAAATGCGGATCGCGCTCCCGCCGAGGCATTCGATCCGGTAATGCCGGCTCTTGGTCTCCACGTCGATCAAGGAACCGCGCGCCAGGCTCGTGCAATCTACAACTTCAGCAGATGTCATATGAGAGCCTTCAACTATCACGATGCCATCAGTTCCCCATTGGTTGCGACTTTATTTTCGGAATGGGATCGCGAGCGGCTATGGAATTCGGGCTTCCCTTGGAAGCAAAGGGGGATGGAAGCCTGTTTTCCGTGAGTTGTCTCCCGAACGGCGTCCTCTGTCGACAGCGTGTAGGGTAAGATTGTTCAACATCCTATGGTTCTCTCTGCCGGGACTCGTCTGGGGCCCTACGAGATCCTTGCGCCCATCGGCGCGGGCGGAATGGGCGAAGTGTATCGAGCCAGAGACACGAAGCTCGATCGCGAAGTTGCCATCAAAGTTTTGCCAGCGGCACTCGCTCAGGACCCAGAGCGTCTCGCGCGGTTTGAGCGCGAGGCCAAAGTTCTCGCTTCGCTGAATCATCCCAACATCGCGCAGATTTACGGAGTGGAAGACCGAGCGCTGGTGATGGAGCTGGTTGCGGGACCGACCCTGAAGGGACCTCTCGCGCTCGAAACTGCGCTGAACTACGCGAAACAAATTGGCGACGCTCTCGAAGCGGCTCACGAAAAGGGCATCGTCCATCGCGATCTGAAGCCGGCCAATATCATGATCACTCCCGCAGGTGTGATTAAGGTGCTCGACTTCGGATTGGCCGCAGTGGCGCAATCTTCCGATTCCTCCAATCCGGCGAATTCGCCGACGCTCACCATTTCGCCGACTCGCGCGGGCATGATCCTGGGAACAGCGGCCTACATGAGCCCGGAGCAGGCGCGTGGCTACCGCGTCGATAAGCGCGCCGACATCTGGGCCTTCGGCGTGGTGCTTTTCGAGATGCTGACGGGCCAACGATTGTTCGAAGGCGAAACGGTTTCCGACACGCTGGCGCACGTGCTTACCAAGGAGCCCGATTGGGACCAAGTTCCGGCGAAAGTGTGGCGGCTGCTCGAAGCGTGCCTGCAAAAGGACCCCAAGCAGAGGCTGCAAGCCATCGGCGATTGGAAGCTGATGCTCGCGGACGAGCAATCCCAAGCGATCGCTCCCTCAACGTCACGGCTCGGTACGACGGGTTGGATCGCGGCGGGGATGTTTGCATTGGTCGCGGCCGTGCTTGCATTCGTCCACTTCCGCGAAAAGCCCCCGGTGGCGGAGCTGATGCGCTTTCAGATCCCGCCTCCCGAGAAAGTCACCCTCGGCAGTCAACTCAGCTTATCCCCGGACGGCCGCCGCTTGGCCTTCACGGGCCGCGTAGCGAATGGCGTAACCCAGATCTGGGTTCGATCCCTCGAAACACTGGAAGCGCGGCCTCTGCCCGGCACCGAAAACGCCAATAGTCTCTTTTGGTCCCCCGACAGCCGTTTCATTGGGTTTGGGACCACCAGCAAGCTGATGAAAGTGGATGCATCGGGCGGCCCGGTTCAGTCTGTGTGCGATGTGTCGGGGAGAATCATCGGAGGCGCCTGGGCCCCGGACGGAACCATCGTGTTCGGCGGCGCCTTCCGCCCGCTGATGCGCGTTCCGGAGGCCGGCGGCATACCCGTTCCGATTACCGCCGTCGACCCCGCGCGCCAGGAAGCATACCAGGGGAATCCTTCGTTCCTGCCGGACGGGAGGCACTTCGTGTATGCACGCGGTTCTTTGGCGACTGATAACCGCGGTATATACCTTGGCTCGCTCGATGCCAAGCCCGAACAGCAAGATTCAAAACGTCTGGCGACCTCCCAGTTTCCCGGTGCTGTGTACGCGAGCTCTCCCGATCCTGGCTCTCGCAATCCAGGATACGTCCTCTTTGAACAAGAAGGCTCACTGATGGCGCTTCCTTTTGATACCCGCCGCCTTGAGCCAGCCGGCGTGGCGGTTCCGATTGCGGCGTCGATCGTATCGGCCCTGGGACTGGATTCCGCTTCGTATTCCGCGTCCGCGACTGGCGTTTTGGCCTTTCGCACCGGCCGTCCCGGCGGGAGCGACACTCAACTACTCTGGTTCGATCGCCAGGGGAAACAACTCGGTCAGGTCGGGCCACCCGCACCCTATGGCGACATCCAACTGTCGCCGGACGGAAAGCTGGTCCTGGTCGATCAAGGACTTCAGCATCTTTGGTTCGCCGACCCGACTCGCGGCGTCTTCAGCCGCGTGAATCCCGGTGACATCCAAGAATACTCGAGCGCAGTGTCTCCGGATGGCCGCGTCGCATTCACCTATACGCCTGGTGGGGTGCTAGGCGACATCTACGTAAAGCGCGCCAGCGGCGTGGGCTCTCCGGAACTGTTGGTAAAGTCCGCGACCATGAAACACCCCAATCACTGGTCGCTGGATGGACGCTACCTGATCTACGACGATCACACCGCGCAGCAGCAGGACCTGTGGATCGTTCCCATGTCCCCAGAAAAGACGGGCGACCACAAACCGATTCCCTTCCTGGTTACGCCGGCCGACGAAACCTTCGGCCAGTTCTCGCCCGATACCAAGTGGATCGCCTACAGTTCCGATGAATCCGGAAGGCGGGAAGTCTACGTGCAAGGCTTCGTGCCGGATCATGTTCCGGCCGCGGGCATTGGCAAATGGCAGATCTCGACCGCTGGCGGTGACAAGCCTCGCTGGCGTCGCGACGGCAAGGAGCTGTACTACATCGCACTCGACGGGAAAATGATGGCCGTGCCGGTGAAGTCATCCGACTCAACGTTTGAGCCCGGCGTAGCCATCCCGCTCTTTGAAACCCACGTGACCAGCTTCGTTCCCTACGACGTCGCCCCCGACGGCCGATTCCTGCTCAACACGGTCATGCAGGATGCGGCCGCCAACACGTCTCCGATCACAGTGGTGCTGAACTGGACCGCCGGGTTGAAGAAATAGCCTGGCCAAGTCCTGGTTTGTCCCCGATACGGAAAGTGAGAATCTGCGGCCGATGGATTTAATGTGCCGCTTGATTCGACCCGACGCACCCCTGCCGCAATAGCAGGTGCGCTCCCGCCGCCTCCGAAGTTATCGTCGCTTTCTTTCCAAACACTTCCGCATGCCAGGAATTCCCCGCCGACGAATTGTAGTCGAAATTGTAGATGTGGATTCCTCAGAGTTCCTCAAGTTTCAACAAGTCTGGTTTTCTAAGTTGTTGAATCTAAATATCCCGAAGAAGGGCGACCCCCTGCGCCCAAGGCGGTTTCCCAGCGTTTTGCAAAATGCCCTATTTTCAAGCTATTGGTTTCATTGGAGATGCGCACAGCCTATTGAAAGCTGTTCAGCTTTTTTGAATTCGGGGGATTTCGCAGCCTCAATTTCATCTACAGGCGTTCGTAGCTTTGGACATTATTCGCTGCGGCCCACGAGGTCAGCAATCAGATGCATTTACTCATCGCTACTTGCTGAAGCACAACTATTGGTTTCACTCGCAACATGAATGACGTGTCGAACTTACTCTTCCGGTGTGCCCTTAGCCCGCAAACCATTCACGATGTGCCCTTCATAATCGACGCGCGAACAAAGGCTAGACCTCCGCTCGTTCGCAAAAGGCGTATAGCAGTTCGCTCAGAACATGCCTGGCAATATTCTGCGGTGTCCAATCATCAGATGCGCTTCCATCACAAAGCGGATGATGGACCACAAGCGAGGGTGATGAGGCGGGAAGAATCTGCTTCGCTTCCCTTGGGAAGCACCGAGACGATGTCCGTCTGTTACCAACGTCTGACCTGGAAGTCGACGCGCCACATTCCGGCTTGCGCGTTATCCAGGACCTGAGCCTTCGTTTGGAGTAGATTCGCTCCGCCTGCACGTCGCCGCCTGGATTTCGAAGTGGACGCCATGATCGCAAAGCCTAGGCAGCTTTCGGCGTGTAATCAGTCGGGTCTGCCGGACTTAGAAGATAGCTGCCGGGTGGCCGACAATCCGGACGGAATCCCGTCTTACGCTTCCCGGAACGCCGTTCGGGCCAGTTGCCGGTTTGCCGACACTACAGATGGGACTTTGAGACCACGGCGCACGCGGTCGACGAAAACGATGCGCTTATTCACGGAAGTCGTCCGGACTGTATCAGGTTCGCGTCACGAGACGCGTCACCGACCCAGCTCCTGGAGCTTCCTCACAAGGTCGATCAGGCTGTCCCATTTCCACATCAGCACCGTCGGGATCATGATCCACAAGCCGACTCCCAGGGCCAAGCCCGTTTGCGCCCAACGCCGGTGCTCGCCGAGCGCGGGGGCGGGCTTGGTTCGCAGAGCCAGCCAGGCGAACAGGATAGCCAGCGCCGCCTTTTCGAGACCCAGAAGATTCACGTAACAGGCGATCCCCATGATCAGGGACGCGGTTGCAAACGCGTATTTCTGGCCCAGCACGTTGGCGTTAGGGTCGGTGTTCATCGGATTCATATTGACTCCTCCTGTGACCGAAGTTCGGTCTTGATTTGAAACGGATTCTGCCCTACCACAGCGAAAACAGCAGCCGCCAGAAGCAGCGGCACCAGTTGTACCCACATCCCCAGGCTGCGATTGGGGATGAACTCAATCAACTTGAAGACCACGAGCAGCGCTGCCAGCGCGGTCAGCCAACGGTGTTTTTCAGCTCGACCGACGGGGCTCTGGAGGCGGCCCGCCACCTGCGGCCACAGATCCACGGCGTGGGTCTGACGCGACTGCGCTTCCCACAATCGGCCGAGTGCTTGCATCTCCTCGAGTTCCTGACGGCACTCCGCGCATTCGGCCAAATGGACCTCAATGGCCGCGCGTGGAAGGGGCGGCGTCTCGCCATCCGCCAGAGCCATAGCCGCAATGCGGACTTGTTCGCAATTCATCGTTTTCCTCCTAACTGTTCTCGCAATTCCTTGCGTGAGTAAAAGAGCCGGCTCATCACGGTGCCCGCGGGGAGCTCTAGCCGTGCCGCTAGTTCTTCATAGGACAGGCCATCCAAGTGGCGCAGCATCAGTATTTCGCGGCTCTGCGGGGATAGGCACCCAAGGGCTTCTTCGAGCGCCAGCCGGTCCTCGACGGTGCCGCCGCCGGTGCTCGCCAGGATCTCGACCGTCTCCAGCGCGGAGGCTTCCTGCTTTCCGCGGCGCGCCGCCAGCTTCCAACAGCAATTCCTCAGGATCGTGTAAAACCAGGGATAAAAGCGGCGGTTATCGTCGAAGCTGCCGAGCGCCCTATAAGTGGCCAGGAACGCTTCCTGAAGAGCGTCCTCCGCGTCCTGCCGGTGGCCCAGGATGGCGAGGGCATGGCCCATGGCCTCGGTCTGGTAGCGCTCCACCAGATATCGGAAAGCATCGGCATCGCCCAGCCTGCAACATCGGATTGCCGCCGCGTCGTCCAGGGTGTCATCCTCTCACTCCAACGTATCCCCGGAAGGGGCAAAATATTCAAGGAAACTTCCCGATAGCCACCTTCCACAACGCTGTTTCTGCCCAACTAATGGGATGGTTCCCCAAAAAATAGCTTCCGGGTTTGCGACCATACATTCCCTAGCCGGTTGGCCCTTTTGTGTTAGTCTGCCCCTGTACTGAAATAGTCGGTGGAGCCTGGGATTTCCAAAAAATGATAATGCGATTCACTCTGGTCAGCGCCTGTTTGTTTGCCCTGCTAGGCTGCACGAGCTCGGCCCCTCGGGTGGCTACCAGCCAGACAAACTACTTTGACGACTCTGGCCGCGACGACGTTGTCAGCGGTGGGGTCAAGATGATTCCAGTTCAAACGCCAAAAGGCACCTTCCACGTCTGGACCAAGCGCGTCGGCAACAACCCCAGGATCAAGGTGCTGCTTCTGCATGGAGGACCGGGTGCGACGCATGAGTACTTCGAGGCGTTCGATAGCTATTTCCCCGCTGCCGGCGTCGAATATTACTACTACGATCAGCTTGGCTCGGCCTACAGCGACCAGCCGGACATGCCGGAACTCTGGGAGTTGCCCCGCTTTGTTGAGGAGGTGGAGCAGGTCAGGCAGGCCCTGGGGCTAGATCAGAACAATTTTTATCTTTTAGGGCAGTCTTGGGGCGGAATACTCGCCATGGAGTATGCGCTGAAGTACCAGCAACATCTGAAAGGCCTCATCATCTCCAACATGGTGGCCAGTATACCGGCGTACAACGAATACGCGCAAAAAGTGCTGATGCCGGCCATGGACCAGAAAGCGCTGGCGGAAATCAAACGACTCGAAGCCGGCGGCAGTCATTACGGCAGCGCACAACCACGCCAGAAACCGCATGCGGGGGGAGTTTGTACGCTTACCCATCACTTTGGAGTCGCTGGTCAGCAGAACGATAAGAATGACAAGTGGTGGCGCGAGGACCCCGTTCAGAACGGCGGACCAGAAAAGCATCTTGACAGCGTTGAATCCAGCGTAATTGAATGCGAGGCCAACGAGCACGGAAATGGTGATTACAGCGTAGAACCTGCGAACCTGGTGCGGCTTCCGGTTGAGAGACGCCGAGCGCCAACGTGCGGACTCTGCGATCGCATAGGCACAGGAGCCAGCGAGCACGGGGACGGCAAGCATTCCGGTGCCGATCAGGCCGAGGGTGAACAACCAATAAGCGCCTTGACCGGCGAGGGGACGTAGGGCTTCGGCGGCTTGCTGCGCGGTGTCTATCTTTGTGATGCCGTGCGCGTGCAGCGTGGCGGCAGTGGTCAGAATGATGAAGTACATCACCAGGTTCGAGAAGGCCATGCCGGTAATCACGTCCTTCTTCGCAATCGCGAGTTCTTCGTCGGTGGAGCCTCGTCGTTGGGCGACGCTGCTCTTTCCGTGCTCGCGATCTTCTTCAACTTCCTCGGCGGCCTGCCAAAAGAAAAGATAGGGCGAGATGGTTGTGCCGAAAATGCCGACAAGGACGGACATGAACGACTTGGTCCATTCAATGTGAGGAATGAAGGTGGCGCGAAGCACCGTCGACCAATCTGGTTGCGCAAGAAACGCGGTGATGACGTATGCGAACAACACCAACGTCAACCATTTGAGGACGCGGGCCATCGCGCGGTAGGAGGTCAAGAACAGGAGAGCGACAATGGCGCAGGCGAACAGGGGCGTCCAGAAATAGGCTCGCACTCCAGTAACCATTTGCATTGCATCAGCCATACCGCCCAAGTCGGCTCCGATGTTGAATATATTCGCGATCAGCAGTAGGGCACAGGAGGGCCACAGGATCCAACGCGAATAGCGTTTTCGAATCACGGCGGCCAGACCCTGCCCGGTGACCATTCCAAGCCGTGCGCACATCAACTGCACCGCCGCCATGAGCGGAAACGTGAAGAGCGCGGTCCAGAGTCCGGTGTAGCCGAAGGTCGCCCCCGCAACAGAATAGGTGGAAATGCCGGAAGGATCGTCGTCGGCAGCGCCAGTGATCACTCCTGGGCCGAGATCCTTGAAGAACTTCTGGAGGGGGGATGGTGCCGGAACCTCTTCGGACTGATCGGTCATTGCCATGCCGCGGAGGTTCCCGCTAAGGAACGCTGCCTCAGAATATCAAGTTGCGAAATCCATTCGGGCGGCACGCCACTCATTTGAAAGTTCCCGACGGATGAGAAGTGGGCCATGTGGCTCAACTGAAACTGCAAGTTCGGACAACTCCGTCGAATTCCTGCTCAGACGTGGAAAACGCTCCTCTTGTTTCGAGCGCAGCAGGGGTACTCCCGTGACCACTGGGAGAAAACTCCCGGTGTCCAAATCCTTTATGGACGTCGGGAGGTTTAATTCGAGCTGCAGGCTACTTCTGATGTTCAGATTTTTCGTGAGCCGCCTTCGGCGGCCTTTTCATGATGCTCAGCTGCCTTGTTATGCGCGTCTTATGCCATGTAGATGTCCTTTGGGAATCGACATTTCGACTCTTCAAACCCCATGCAAGTTATGAACTATTCATCGAGCCATCCGCTCAGGTCGGGGTCGATTACTCCAGCGCTTCCCGTCAACTTCCCCGCGCACGCGTGACTATGTATGGTCATGTGGCTAAATATGGTCGGGGATCTTTACCAGACGAACGCTCAACTTCCGTACCGTGGCGTTCAAGCTAGGGCGCACATGTCCCCAGCCACTTTTGCCTTCGCTGCGGCAGACCTGCACGCGCGCACTGGCGTGGTAGGCTCCTGAGTCTACTGCCTTTGTCTTCTTGTCTACACACCTTTTTAGCTTTGGTCCCCAATCTGCTCGTGCCGAAGGCGAGGGTAATAATGTCGACCATCTTGATCGTTCTTCTAGTGTTATTCCTACTGGGCGGTGGGGGCTGGGGATATTCCCGTTGGCATCGGTAGCGCTAGCGAGGCATTGAACCGTCCTGGATCAGCCAGTGGAACATAGGGCTGATCCGAAAAGGTCACAATGCGAAACCCTGGAGGAGAGCGTCGGCTCGGTCCGGAGCACGCTTCGTTTTCAGCCGCTGCCCATACATACTGGGCGGCCGTCGGCTGCGGGCTTGGGCCTCGCTGTGATGCAACCGCTGGATTGGCGCCATCGGCGGCGGATCTCCAAGCCAAGACCGGACATGTGCCCAGTCCGCCTGATGTTGATTGGGAGTAGTTTGGGAGCAGAGTGCAGCAATAGAGTGTGCATTCGATCACAACAACTTGATGCGTAATCGTAATAAGGAGGTCGAGAATGAGAACTTTCCCAGTGTGCTTAGCTTCGCTCGCGCTGCTGGTCGTCGGGATCCTGGTAGGGTGCTCGCAGGCGCCCACGCAATCACCCGACGTTTCTGACGCTATCCGCAAATCGCTCGATCAGGCCGGATTCAAAGACGTCTCCGTAGCTCAGGATCGCGAAAAAGGCGTCGTGACCCTTGCCGGACACGTTGCGGCAGAGGGCGACAAGTCACAAGCTGAGTCCATAGCGAAATCCATAGCCGGCGGACAAGTTGTGGCGAACCAGATTGCCGTGGTTCTGACGGGCGCAGAAAGCGAGTCCAAGACGGTGAACGCAGATCTGGACAGAGGGATCGAGAAAAACCTGGACGCTGCCCTTATACAGAACAAACTTGACAAAAGCGTAAAGTATGCAGTCAAAAACGCCGCCGTCACGCTGACTGGCGAGGTCAACACACAAGCTCAGCGCGCGATGGCCGAAAAGGTCGCGTCTCAAGTTCCAAACGTGAAGCAGGTGGTGAACGAGTTGCAGGTGAAGAACCAAGTCACGTCGTCGAAGTGACAGTGAGCAGTGCACATTGCAACCTGAGCCTTCACAATTGGGTCCGGCTAAGGAAGTTGCAGAATAAGTAGTTTCGTAGTTCGTAAGTTCTAATTTGAGAAAAGGAGATAGCATGACACAAACGAAATCGATGTATCAACCACACGTTCTAGCGGCAGATACCCTTACAGGCGATAAGGTCGTGAATCATAAGAAGCAGGATCTCGGAAAGATCGAACATCTGATGATCGACCTGGCGAATGGCCGCATCGCCTACGCGGTTCTGTCCTTCGGGGGGTTCCTGGGCATGGGCGACAAGCTATTTGCCATTCCTTGGAGCGCTCTCAAGGTCGACACAGTTGAAAAACAATTCATCCTGAACCTCGATGAGGAGGTGCTCAAGAGCGCCCCCGGCTTCGACAAGGATCACTGGCCGAACATGGCTGACCTCAACTGGGCTAACGGAGTCTTCAAGTTTTACAACACCAAGCCCTATTGGGACTAAGACCACGGAGCGGCAATTCGTACGGGACTAGCTGCGCGGCCCGCGCAGTCAATGACGGGTTCGGAACCGGGCCCGATTGTGATACAGGGCAATTCCGTCGGGGCGGGTAACGGAGATCCCGCCCTTGCGATTAGGCAAAAGGAGGAAACGCGATGAAAAAGAGTATGAAGGATGAGATCAAAGGCACGTTTCATGAGGTGAAAGGCAAGGTAAAAGAGAAAGCTGGCAAGGTCACTAACAATCCGGACTTAAAGGCCGAGGGCAATGCCGAGAAGTTACGCGGCAAAGTTCAAAAGAAGCTCGGTCAGGTCGAACACGTATTGGAGAAGTAGATACGATCTCATGAAGAAAGCTGGTCCTGAATCGCAGGCAGTTGCTCGCTGAGCGCATTTGTGGAGTGCGCGGCAGACAACTTTGCCCCACTCCCGCTTGCGCCTAATAGATCCCTGGAGGGAATTCAAATGGAAAATACCTTGGTGTTGGACAACCGGATGGATACTGGAAGCAGTGAACATTCGTCCGGCGTATCTTGGGGAGCTGTCGTCGGCGGCGCCTTCGTCGCCGCTTCCGTTTCGCTGATCATGCTCGCCCTGGGGGCCGGGTTCGGATTAGGGGTTGTCTCCCCTTGGTCCAATACCGGTGCATCCTCGTCCGCTTTGGGAATTGCCGCCATATGTTGGCTTATCGCGATGCAGATGGTTTCTTGCGCGCTCGGAGGATATCTCGCGGGTCGGCTTCGTACGAAATGGGTCGCCGTGCACACGGATGAAGTGTTTTTTCGAGACACGGCGAACGGATTTCTTGTTTGGGCAGTGGGACTCGTCATTACAGTGACCTTCCTTGTGTCTGCTGCCTCTACCATGGCGGGCGGACAACGAAACGAACCCAAGGATGAGATCGCGGCCACGAAGGGCGCAGTCGTTGGGAATGCCTACTTCGTAGACGTCCTGTTTCGTTCGGATGCGCATTCACAGGTCGATGGATCCGTACAGGCCGAGGCCGGCCGCATCCTCGCGCTTACACTTCTGCAGAAAGACCCCCGCCCGGTAGATGTCGCTTATCTGGCGAAACTCGTCGCCGCCAAGACCGGACTCAGTCTAGCGGACGCCGAGGCCAGGGTATCGCAAGTCGTGTCCGACGCCCGCCAAGCGGAGGATACCGCGCGGCAGGCCACTTCCCGATTATTGCTATGGGTATTTCTCGCGCTCTTGATCGGCGCATTCAGTGCGAGCTCTGCCGCCACTATAGGCGGAAAACAACGCGATCACGTGCTATCTAATCGCCAGACTTAAGGAGATCAATCATGCGTTCTGTCCTGCTCTATTTTATCGGAGTGCCAATTCCGCTCATCCTCTTGCTCGCGCTGTTTACACATCATTGTTAAATGTCAGCTTTGGATTCACAGCACAAGAGCCAGAGACCCGGAGAAAACTTATGTCCAAACCCAAGATGACACGAAAGAAGTTTATTGACGACCTCAATGAAGATTTGTCGCGCGAATATCAGGCAATCATCAGCTACGTGAATTATTCGCAGGTGCTGAAGGGCGCGGCGTATATGAACGTTGCCGATGAGCTGGCGGTCCATGCCAAGGAAGAACTTGACCATGCCTTGCAGATCGCGAAGCACGTCGACTACCTCGGCGGTATGCCGTCGGTGACGCCGAAGCCGGTCAAGACGTCGGAGAAGGCGGAGGCAATGCTCAGATTCGACCTGGAGAACGAAAGGGTGACCATCGCCAACTACCGGCGTCGCGTCAAGCAGGCCGACGAGTTAAATGAGTTTGCAATTGCCGAGAGCCTCCGTGGCATCCTTATGCAGGAGCAGGATCACCTCATCTCGCTAGCGACCGCACTTGGGATCGATCCACCCAATGCAGGAATTGCCGATTAGGGTAATTCGCTGGCTCGACGTGGCTTTGATACAACACAATCTTCTCGAAACAGCAGCATTGTTAAATTGTCAGCCGACGGCCGAGTCGCCCCGAGGAATTTCATAACCGCGTCCTTCTTGGGAGAAAATGAATGTGTTCGAAGTGTCTCGTTTCATGCCTCGTCGCGATTGTCTGTGCTGCAAACGGCTGGGCGCAAGCCAGCCGTATCACCCAAACTATAGATAGCAGCCGACCCGCGACACTCGCCGGACATCTTCATCCCAAGGCGCAGGCCGCCGCTGACCAGGGGCGAGTCGCGCCGTCGCTTCCGCTACCCTACATCACGTTGACTCTTGCGCCAGCCGCAAGCCAACAGGCCGATCTTCAAGAACTTCTGTCCGCTCAGCAGACCAAGGGGAACTCGGACTATCATCACTGGCTGACGCCCGAGGAATATGCCCATCGCTTCGGCCTGAGCGATGCCGACATCGACAAGATTACCCAGTGGCTCACGGGACAAGGATTGAAGGTTCTTTCCGTCGCGCGGAGTTATTGCTTCCCACCGGCGAACAAAAGCACAATGCCGCCAATGAGCGAAGCTGCGCCCGCGATGGGAGGCAGCGGTACATTATGTGTCTTGTCACGCGTCGCGTGAATCGGCCCGATGTCAACGACCTTTTCCCTGGTCGTGTACGTAAAACCTCCCTACGCAAGACCGAACAGACCAAGCGCAATCAAGATGATTCCTGACGTTCTGCTCACGGCGATCTTCTCCCATCACGGTGATCCGGCGTNNTACTTCTCTAATACCTTTTCAACCTGGCCGACTTTCTTCTGGACCTTACCCGCCAGTTTTTCACCCTGACCTTGCGTCTCCATGTCCGGATTGTTGGTGACCTGGCCGACCTTCTCTTTTACTTTTCCTTTAGCCTCGTGAAGCTTGCCTTCCAATTCGTCCTTCGTACTCGGTTTCATTTGTGTTCTCCTTAAAAATGGGTGATTTGAATACTGCCAGATGTCTGATCCGGGCAGGCCGATCCTCCGCCGCCTGCCCCGAAACAACTTTACCGGTGCGCCGCACTCTTGCCGGTCGCCGGGTAGTCCGCGCTGGCTTCGCCCGACGACGAAATATCCTGGGCGCCCGTGTGCTTCAGCAAGTCCTTCGCCCGCGTGATTTCGTCTGACGTGTCGCAGTGAACGGAAAGTAGGACACCGCCCGCCTTGATGTGTCCTTCGTAGCGCTTGGCTTCATACTCGGGGATGCCCATCCCGACGAGTGCGCCGATCAGACCGCCGACGGCGCCGCCGACTCCGAGGCCGGCGAGAGCGCCCATGATCGGGCCGGCCGCAATAAACGGACCGACCCCCGGAATCGCAAGAGCGCCGATCCCGGCCAGCAAGCCCAGAGTTCCGCCGATCACTCCACCGGCCGTAACGCCGGTGGTGGTGCCTTCCGGCGCTTTTGTATTCTTCTCATGGGCAAAGTCTTTCGATCCCTGGTTGTCCTGGAGCAAAACCGAAATGTCGTCATTGGAGAAATGTTCCTCCTTGAGGCGCTCGACGACCCGTTCCGCCTGACCGGCGTTGTGGTAGATACCAAATACTGCTGTCTTTTTGTTTGCCATGATTGATCTCCTTATTGACTTGTGAACGAAAGTGAAACTTCCAGCGAGGCCTTATGGCTTCACTGACATCTGGTTAACGACCCGGTCCGGACTGCCAGCCCCTTCGGTAGCCT
>PKZC01000020.1:19692-21994 GCA_003132905.1 Bryobacterales bacterium
TTGCTGGTCCGCGGTTGCTTCGTCCGGACTCTGATCGCGCTTGTTGACAGCCGTATTGTCGGGTTTCGTCTTAGGGTCCGTCGATTGGGCATAGACAGGGCCTACCCAAGACGGCAGCAACAGAGCGAACGTGAGTAGGTTGGCTTTTGTGATCTGGAAGAGACGCATAATGCTGTATCCCAAGCATGTGGAGGCCCAGTCCGGCAGGCTGAAGGAACAACCGGCTCGCCCTGCACATTGGAAAAGAACCGCCGACCCGGTCAGCACAGAAAGCGGGGTTCATTCTGCCAACACCGCGAGTTTTGCGCTATGGCGAGCGGAGGGCGGTTGCCGCGGACTGAGGCACCCTGGAAGAGTTCCCGCCAAGGTGGACGGGAGCGGCAACGTCATCGGATGGATCTTCAGAGAGCGGCGCTTCGGTTCCAACGAGTTTCTCGCCGGAGGTGCCCGCCGTGACCATGCACGGTCACTTGACCTTATTTCGTCTGAGGCTCTAGCGGCGCCTTCCCACGTCGGCTACCCGTTTTGGCGCCCTGTCCGTCTGACATGCAGAACCCGTGTCCCCATGGACGAGACCGGCAAGTGAGGCACAACGTCCGCGAGGCCAGTCTTACTGCCTTATCGTCGGATACATTTGGCTTGGACCTCCACCTGCACTGATCTGAAGGGAGAGAAGGCTAAAAATGTCGACCATATTGATCGTTCTTCTGGTATTGTTTCTACTCGGCGGCGGGGGCTGGGGATACTCGCGCTGGCGCAATTAGGCCCGCGGGCCGAGAAGGTCGCCTACCGTTCCGAACGAATAGCAACGCGTTTCACAAAAGTCAGGAAAGGGCAGGCGTGTAATCCTTGACAAAGACCGAACTGAACGCATTCCGAATAACCTTGGAGAACAGACAGGCTGAATTAGAAAAAGGGAACAGGAACCGCGAAGCTCTGGCTATCCAGGCCAGTCCGGATGAGCTGGACCGAATCCAGGACGCCAGCGAGCGCGAAATGGCAATTGGGAATATCGAGCGCGATTCCAGCCGCCTCCGCGAAGTTCGTGCTGCACTTCGGCGGATCGATGCGGGCATATTTGGAACCTGCGTCGAATGGGAAGCGGACATCAATCCGAAGCGCCTTGCCGCGATCCCGTGGGCTTCATCCTGTATGGTCTGCCAGGAGGCTGCGGATCGCGAGCCGAAAACGTCCTGGAACGACGTTGACACTGCGCTTGTCATGGCGACCTGAAATGCGCTGCGGAACGGTTTTCATCGCGCGGAGTTTCAGAATCATGCGCAATAAGTAAAGGCTTACGGTGGAAAACCAGGCCTCGGACAATCGTCCGCTGTGTCGTTGCCTCGCAGTTCCCGGCCACACAACGAGCTAAGACTCGTTCGCCGTCTGACCCGCCCCGCCGCCACCTTGGTCCTCTTGTGCTCCGCTCTGGTGGTCCCTTCACTCCGACCCTGATACCACGTGCGCAATTCGCACAATTTCTTGCGCGATATCCTCAGGCGAAAGTACAAAATCTATACACCCGCTTTCGATTGCGCTCTCAGGCATATCCGGCTGCACGGCTGTGTCCAGCTTCTGCGCGATGGTAATCCCGCCCACCTCTTTTATGCCGCACAGTGCCGCCGCCCCATCGCCATCATAGCCAGAGACAATAACAGCGATCAGTTTACCGTCCCAGTTCTTCGTGAGGGAACGCAGAAAAACTGTAATCACGTCGGGCCATCCCCTGGGCTTTGATATCGGCTTTAGACGGAACTCTCCATCAAGAACGTGCAAATCACGCTGTTCCGGGATGATGAAAACATGGTTGGGCTGGATGAGTAATCTTTCGGTGATCAGTTCAACCGGCATTTCTGTGTAGCGGGGCAGAATCTCGTGGAGCATAGTGGCGACGGTTCTCAGGTGATTCACGATGACAATAGCAACACCCATATCGGCCGGCAGGTGCCGTAATAACCGTGTATAGGCATCGAGGCCGCCAGCCGAACCGCCCACGCAAACCACCGGAAAGTCCTTTGCAATACTCGTAGCTTCCATTGGGAATCAGTCCACTTAGGATTTTAACTCCGGCATCGCAGGCTTTGCCATCCGCAGTCCGGCCGTGCACGGTCAGAAGTCGCTGCGTGAAATCCCGAGCTTCTTCATCAGCGAGTGCAAGGTCGTCCGTGGTATGCCGAGACGGTCGTCGGCGGCGCTGATCACGCCGCCGGTTTCGCGGAAAATGCGCAGGATGTGATCCCGCTCCACTTCTTCCAGCGTGGAACTGCCGCCGGATTCGGGAGCGTCGGCCCGCAGTTCCGCC
>PKZC01000324.1 GCA_003132905.1 Bryobacterales bacterium
TCTGTACGATGTACTAGGTCTTCGACGAGCGGCTGATCCGGTTCGACTCTTCCGTCTAGATGTCCAACGATGCGTTCGTCTTTGGTGTCGGCAATGGCGCCACGGCTACCAGCGGTCCGCAGACGAATACGCCTGCCAGCACCGTGTTCACTGGTCTTCCCGTGATGGGCGGCGTCAATCAGCGCTCGGCCCCAGCGTCGAGTTCGATTACGGTCAACTTCCCAGCGCCGGGAATGTATCCCTACGAAGTAGATTACGCCAAGGGCGGCGACAAGAATCTTACATTAACGATGCTGGCGGGCGGCGCGCCGATTCCGCCTTCTGTGCTGCTGACGTTGAGTCCAAGCCAAGGTTCGCCGCTCCAGGTGCGGCAGATTGAGGAATTGAATGTATCGGCGTTGGCTACCGATGGCGTGGCGGTTGGAAATCTACCTGTGGTTGTGACCGTCACGGGCATCAACCAGCAGCCCGTTCTCTCGTCACGGACGGCACGAGCAATGTGCAGTTCGCTTATGCGGGCGATCCGTTTGTAGGCACCGATCAAATACAGGCCACGGCGCTCGTGAATGGATCACTGATTTACGCGAACATGGTCACCGTGCCGTGGAACAGCGGGACAAATCAGGTGGTCAGTGCGGGCGCGCCGCAAACCACCATCCTGCCTGCGCAGGCGGTTCTGAGTGCCACCAAGGTCGTGCTCGAGGAAACTTCCGGCTGCCTTCGTCAAAATTAGCTGCATCACTTTTGCTCTTCCCACACAATCGCCCGCGACAACGTCACACTTAAGTGGACCTCTTGCCACGCGCGCTGAAGTTTTGCCTGCTTATCGTTTGCGGCCTCGGCACTGCTCTGGGCCAGGACCCATCCGCGATATCTCCGCCGCCGGTCACACAACCCCCTGAAGCCGAAGCGCCGGGGGTGATACAGGGAACCGTGCTCAGCGGCGCGACGGGACGGACGCTGCGGCGCGCGCAAGTGGTACTAAAGCCGGTCGATTCCAAGGGCACGGCCTTGTATCAAACCACCGACGACAGCGGGGCCTTCGCATTTCTCAGCGTAGCGCCGGGGCGTTATGTGATCACGGTGCAGCGCGATGGCTATCTGCCGCTCTCTTCCGGGCATATTGGCGACTACAAAATGCCGCCGATCTTTTCGGTCAATTCGGGCCAGACCATCGACTCGTTTGTGTTTCGCATGACGCCCCAAGGAGTAGTGACCGGCAAAGTGAAATTCGATGACGCCGAGCCGGCCTCGAACGTGGCCATCCAGCTCTATCGCTCCTATTACGATCGCGGGCATCACGGCTATGCGACAGCGGCCAGCGCGCGCACCGACGATCGCGGCGAATACCGCGTGCACGGCTTGGAACCGGGCACTTATTACGTCGCTGCTTTGTATCAAGCGCCAGTCCGGCCGGCCGGAGCCGCGGAACAGACTCGAACCGACGCACTGGGCAATCCGCTGCCAGAGTTGAGCTATGCGGTAACTTTCTTTCCGCAGGTGCAAAAGATGTCGGACGCGGTGCCGGTGCGAGTGGCCGCCGGCGATGAGGTGGGCGGCATCGATATTTTCCTCACGTTAGTCCACACGGTGCACATTCGGGGGCGCGTGCTCAGCGGCGTCAAAGGCGGCGTGGTTGCGAGCCCCAGTATCACGTTACGCTGGAACGATCCCGATAACACCGCTTCAGTGAGCGCGCCCATCAATGTACAGGTCGATAAAGATCAAAACTTCGATATTCAAGGCGTCACCGCCGGCCCCTATTTGTTACTGGCGACAGGCAGCGAAGGCGGCGTAGCGATGACGGGCCGCGTTCCTATCAACATCGGCGATGCCGACGTCGAGAATGCAGAACTTGTCATCGGGGCCGAAAGCCTTTGGACTGGAAAAATTCACTTGGACGACGACGATAGCACCCTGCCTGAGGGACTAATGATTACATTGGCGCCGCGCCGCTCGACGGCGTCTCCGTCGCGGACCAAAGTCTCTGAGACCGGCGAGTTCTCGGTTCCCTTCGTTCCGGATGAAACCTACGATCTCTACGTATTAAGCGCGCCGGAAAATTCCTATCTCAAGTCGGTCCGCATCGCAAATGCAGAACGGCTGGGCCAGGGCTTGGAAGCATCGCCCGGCGATCCCGCGCCGTCACTCGACGTGCGGCTCAGTTCGCGCGGCGGCCAGGTGATCGGAAGAGCGGTGACAGCCGATCCCAAGGTGGTGGCCAGCGGCGCCACGGTGGCATTGATTCCCGACCCGCCAACCGGCCGCGTTCAAGCCTACCAGACCACGCAAGTGGACGAGTACGGTAACTTTGTCTTGCGAGGCGTGCCGCCCGGAAAGTACGTGGTTGTGGCGTGGCTCGATTCCCCGCCCTGCGACGTTTATAATCCGGATGATTTAGCTACCTGCCAAGCCCAGGGCTCTAGTCTGTCCCTCGACGAAGCAGAACAAAAAAGCGTCCAGGCAACCGCGAATTGACCGGATCAATTGAACGGGTGCGGCTGCGATCTTAAAGAATTGTAAACACAAGAGTACAGGTGAAAAACCTTAAGCTTTGGCTTTCAATTGCCGATAGCACTGTTGCGTGCCAGACACTACGGGTGAATCGGCTCAGCGCGTCGACCTGAGCCTGCAACAGGACGCCGATATTGCGCGTCATTCGCTGGCCGGCGTATGGGCCGGTCTTGGTCTGGCACAGTTCGCATTGCTAGCGGGAAACTACACCAGGGTTCACGTGCTGGCCGTGACGCTCTTCGCCGTAACAACGATGGGCGCCTATTTGGCGCGGCTATTCCTGCTACTGCGCAAGAATCAGCTCTATCCTCGTAATCCTCGCGCCTGGCGGATCGCATTCTGCGCAACGCTGCTGACCTTCTCGATCGCTTGGGGGTTATTGAGCTGCTACAGTTACATCGCCAACGGCTTTTCCCATTGGAATTCCCTGCTGCTGACGTTTTGCATCATCGCCATTAGCTTTGGAGCAATCGTCTCACTCACGCCGCGGCCGCTATATCTCTACTGCCACGTTTTGCCGCTCCTCATTCCGCCGATTGTGATTGACCTCTGGCTGGGCGGCGAGGGCTACGGTATGGCTCTGATCAATCTCGTCTGCCTGATATTCTTGCTGGGGCAAGGCAGGCAATTGAGCGCGCAGTACCGCAAAGCTTTAGAAGACCGGTATCTGCTGGAATCCTCCAAGAAGCTGGCCGAGGCGGCAAATGAAGCCAAGGGTCACTTCCTGGCGAACATGAGTCACGAGCTACGTACGCCGATGAATGGCATCATCGCAATGACCGAACTGGCGCTCGATACGCGTCTCAGCCCGGAGCAACGCGATCTACTGGAAACCTCGCGGAATTCCGCCATCTCGCTGTTGTACCTGCTGAATGACGTGCTCGACTTCTCGAAGATGGAAGCCAAGAGCGTTCACCTGGACAGTGCGACGTTCGATCTGGGGCGTTTGATCCAGGAAACCACGCATGTTTTCGAGAACCAAGCCACTCAAAAGGGTTTGTCGCTCAGTTGTGAAATTTCACCGGACATTCCTCGAGAAGTGACCGGGGATCCCGCACGCTTGCGCCAGATCCTCGTGAACCTGGTGGGGAACGCGCTGAAATTTACACCCGCCGGAAGCGTGCTGGTACGCGCCACGATGGAATCCAGCGGCGCGCGCGAGATCCAGATTTGCTTCTCGGTAATCGATACCGGCATTGGTATCGCCAAGGAAAAACAGAGTGTGATTTTTCAGCCCTTCGCGCAAGCCGACGGATCGATGACGCGAAAATACGGGGGAACGGGCCTGGGCTTAAGCATCTCGATGCGTTTATTAGACTTGATGAACGGCAGAATGTGGGTAGCGAGTGAACCCGGCAAGGGCAGCGCTTTTCACTTCTCCATTTGCTTCCTGCGCCCGGGGGCGGAACAGCCGGCCGCGGCCGCGGCTGCGTCTAGGGAACTGCTGGGTGGCGTCCACAACGCGGCTCCGTCATTGGGATAGCGTCGCATTGGGATAACCCCCCGGGTCACATCCCTTGCGGAAGAATTTCTAACCAAACATCGCTCCTCTTTCGTTAGGCTTACCCGATCCTTGGTTGCGCGCTGCTGCAACGTCTCGAAGTGTGCGGTGTATGCTCAACCAGTTTGCTCTTCAATGTTGCAGTTTGAATCCGTGGCCAGTTTTCCCAAACCGGGACCAGGCTGGCTCGCGGCGCCCGATGAGCGCACGCCGGGGTTTTTCCCCGCCTTTGCCCGTGTGTCCATAGCCATCCAAACGCTGCTCAGGGAACGTGTGCCGTCGTATTATTTCGTGGATTCCAGAGCTTTCGCGCACGTCAAAACAGCCTATCCGATGCTGGTGTACCGGGCCAGCCAGCCGTTTCGAGGCAAGATGCGCACCGAGCTGACTTACGACATACTGCATCCGAAAACAGTGGCGACGTTTTTCCGGACCGTTCGGCCGGCTCTGGGTGAAGTATTAGAAGCTACCAAGGCACGCCTTCTGGGAGAGGGCTTGAACGAAGTGGCTTCGCTCTACGAGCCAAGCCGCGCTAATTCTATCCTTGAATCGGTTCAGAGATTGAGTAAGAGTCGAAAGTGTCTCTACGTTTTGATCCGCGCCGAGAGTATCCTGGTGACCACCCTGATCGATTTGGCAGGCCTGGGAGACCTCCCCATCAAGCAGCAGGCCCGGCGGATCGCTTCGTTCGAAAAGAAGTGGAAATATCAGCTGCCGCGCATGTACCCTGGTGCGGACTTTACCTGGCTTGCCGCCGAGATGCTGCAAGTTGCCACGCACGCCCTGGCGCAGCAGAACAACCCCAGCATCGAAGGGGCGGCGGAAGAGGATTAATCCACGAATCCCAAGCCGTGTAGCAAGGCCGCAGGCTCGCCATCCTTCTCAAACACACCCACATCTACAGTCGCCTTCTGGCGGCCTCGGACCAGTGCGACACCGTAGGGTGCGGTGGCGAATTTGAAGGTCCCTTTCAACAGATCCAGATCGTTCGAAGTCCCAGCCTTGAATCCGGTGTCATGCAAAAACGACGCGGCGAACTGTGGGGTATCGATTGGAACAGCCACAAGATTGGTGCCCTTCCAGTTGAGCTTCGCCATCTTTCGGGCAGCCGCTTCGCAGTGCGTACAGGTGGGATCGTAAAAAAACAGGAACGTGTTCCCCTGTTGCAGCGAGAATGGTTTGCCATCCACGGTGATGGAAGCCGGAGCCTTCAAACCAGACTCGCGCGCCGAATTCACACCAAAAGAAGCGCCCGCGAAGACTACTACCGCGCCTAGGATGACCAGCGCCGCGCGGAGATTTTCCGAGCTGCGCGCCCACATCCCGGCCACAATGGCCATCAGGAACATGGTGCCGTCTTCGAAGAAAAACGCCGGCCCCACCGCGCGTTTCACCAACGGGAAACAGGTGCAATCCTTGCCGACCAATACACTGTAGTTCGCCGCGATGTAGACGATGAAGACCACCAGCAGGAGGCCGAGCAGCCAGGCGCCCCAGCGCCGAAAGCGCGGAACCAAGATGAGGACCGCCCCTACCATCTCGCCGACGCCGAGCGCCAGCGTGCCAGGCAGCGTGAGCGCCGAAGGTACGCGGAATTCCGCCAGGGCTTGGGACCATACGAACGGATCGGTCAGCTTCCATGCTCCCGATACAAAGAACAAGATCGCCAGCAACAAGGCGCAAGTTCCGCCGATGGCTTTTTTCCAAGCCGGCAAATCAACGCTAACGAGATCCAGCCCTATATGGGCCGGGTTCGCTGTGGTGTCAGACATATATGCTCCATTTTACCCAATCCGCCAGGGCCCTAGCCCTCCGACTCCTGCGCAAAGTACTGGCTGGCGGTTTCAACGGTTCTATCGATATCCTGCTCGCTGTGCGCCGCCGAGACGAATCCAGCCTCGAATTGTGACGGCGCCAGATAGATTCCCCGATCCAGCATCCAGTGGAAGAAATGGCGAAAGCGGCCGGTATCCGAGCGCTTGGCCGAATCCCAATCCGTCACCGGATCCGAGGTGAAGAAAAAGGTGAACATCGATCCGACGCGATTCACGGTTAGGCCCGCCGGCACTTTCGCCGTAAGTTGAGCTGCGCGGTTTTCCACGATTTCGTAGACCTCGGGATGTGACTTCAGATGACGCAGCATGGCAATGCCGGCGCTTACTGCCATAGGGTTTCCCGACAGAGTACCGGCCTGATAAATCGGACCGGTAGGCGCCACTTTGCTCATGATGTCGGCGCGTCCTCCATAGGCGGCCAGCGGCATCCCGCCTCCGACAATCTTGCCAAGCGTGGTCAGATCGGGCCGGATTCCAAAGCGCTCCTGCGCTCCGCCCAACGCCAACCGGAATCCAGTCATCACCTCGTCGAAGATCAACAGCGCTCCATGCCGGGTTGTGAGTTCCCGCAAAGCTTCGAGAAAACCCTCTCGCGGAGGCACGCAGCCCATATTGCCGACCACTGGTTCCACGATGACTGCCGCGATCTTACTGCCATGCTCCTGGAACGCCGCTTCCACTGCGGCGATCGAATTGAACGGCAGCGCGATGGTAGTGGCCGCGAACGCTTCAGGCACGCCCGCGGTATCGGCGATTCCAAGCGTCGCCATACCCGATCCAGCTTTGACGAGCAACGAATCCACGTGGCCGTGATAGCAGCCTTCAAATTTAATAGTAAGGTCGCGCCCCGTGAATCCTCGCGCCACGCGTAGCGCGCTCATGGTTGCTTCGGTGCCGGAATTTACCAGACGCACCATTTCGATGGAAGGCACGCATTCGCGGATCAGCTCGGCCAGTTCCACTTCACGTTCCGTGGGCGCACCGAAGCTGGTTCCAATCGACAGTACTTCGCGCAAGGCATCCATTACGGGCGGAAAACAGTGGCCCAGGATCAGCGGTCCCCAAGACAACACGTAATCGATGTATTCATTGCCATCGACATCAAAGATGTGCGAACCCTGGCCGCGAGCGATAAACGGAGGCGTCCCGCCAACGCCGCGAAAGGCCCGTACCGGGGAATTCACGCCGCCCGGAATCAGCTTCTGAGCGCAGGCAAATAGTTCGTCGGATTTACGGTGGTTCATGGACTACCGCGCCTAAGTTTCTTCGGGGATCACTCTTTGCAGGAAGATGTTCATCAGCACTTCTTGCAGCGTTCCGTTCAGGTTCCGGAACAAACGGCTCTTCAAGCCAAGATAGGGCTGCGTCCCATCGAAAAGATCCTGGATCAGCAGGCGGAATCGCGGACTGCGGCGAATGAAATCCACCATGCGCGAAGGCACGGCGCTGAACAGGAAGCGTCCCAGGAAAACGCGCTTGGCGAGCATGGCGCCGAATTCGAGGTCGGCCGTAAAGTCGCGGCGCAGCAAGTTGCGATAAGCCTGCGCGCGCTCGGCCAACGACTGCGATTCGTTCAACACCACTTCGCTGGCCAGATCGCCCGACCGCATGGCGTAATACAGACCTTCGCCCGTGATCGGATCCACCAGTCCGCCCGCATCGCCCACCGCTAGCCAACCTTCGCCCGACAGGCGATTGTTTTTCCAACCGGAGTGTTCGAGCGACGGGAGCATATGACCGTAGAACGAAGCGCCCTTATAGGAGATGCCCTTCTGAGTCATGTATTGCTCCAGGCGCGCGCGCAACGCCTGCGCGGGCTCGCCCTTGCCGCAGATTCCGACCGAAAGATGCCCGCAGCGCGGGAATACCCAGATGTAGCCTTCCAGATTCGGCAGGAACTGAATATCGATGTGATCCTGCGCGGACGGCACATAGTAGCCTAGCGCGCACATGGTGTCCGCAGCCCTCCATTCGGTTCCCACGTTGCGCAGCGAATTGCGCGCGCCAGTGGCGACGATGCAGAAATCCGCCTCGAGCGTCCCTTGCCGTGTCTTCAGACGCCAGCCGCGGCCACCACGCTCCAGGCCCAGCACGCGGGTCTTCTCCAGTTGGGCGCCAGCTTGTTCGGCACGCTCCAGCAGCATCCGATTCAGATCGATCCGCGAATAGATCAACAGCGGACTGCTCAAATCCATGTGAACAGCCCCCGCCGGATCTGCTGCCAGACACGTTTCGTGGATGATCTTCTTCGGTACGTTATTTTCGAGCAGGAACGGATAGCGGGTGTAGGCTTTGTAGGTCAGCCCGCCGCCGCACGGTTTTTCCCACGCGAGCTTCTCGTCTATGACGACGGTCTCAAGACCGGCGCGCGCCAAACGCTCCGCCGCGAAAGCTCCAGCCGGACCGCCACCGAGGACGGCAACTCGTTTCATTTGGGTAGTCTCACTTTTGCTGACTGGTTGAATCGGGAACTGCCGGATGTCCAGGCGGCAAGCCGTTGGATTCCGCCCCGCGGGGTGTCGCAATGCGCGGCATTCCGTCCAGCGAACCGGACGACGTTCCCTGGCCCGGCGGCGGCATGTTCACGCCTGTTGCGCCCGCTCCATGCGCCGCGCTCGCTCCCGTACGGCCCTTCACCACCCACGCCCCGTCCTTGCGTTCCAGCACATACTGCATTGTCATGCCGGCGGCCGGCGAGCTATTTCCCTTAGCCTGAAAGTGTACTTGCGCGGTGGCTTCATCCTTTTGAAAAGCGACTGAGCTGACGCTCACGTCCATGGCGAGCAAGTCCGAGCGCTTCGACAGATAGCTCATGACCCCCTGGCGAACGGCGTCTTGGTTCTGGAGGTCTTTCTTGCAAGCCGCAAGCAAAACGAGGCTCACGGCGGCGGCCGCGATGAGGGTGGGACGGATCACCTTTCGATTATAGCGGCACAAAGCACAGGTAAACATTTTTGAACCCGCCGAACCCAATGCGGTACACTAACCCTGTAACGTTTGTTCTTAATCGCGACGCCGCTCTCCGCAGCCAATCCAAGTCGAGGGAGTTCCTCAGCCCAGTAGGTTCACGAGAATAAGCATTGGCGACAGACCTAATACAGATCGATCAAGACCACCCGCTGCCGGAAGCGATTGAACGCGCTGCGGCGCACTTACGGCGCGGTGACATCGTTGCGATTCCCACCGAAGCGCTGTACGTATTGGTGGCCGATCCACTCAACCTTCATGCGGTAGGCCGCGTCTTCTCCGCCAAGGGGCGCGAGATTCATCGATCCTTGCCCATGCTGGTGAACAGCACTTTTATGGCTGAGGAGTTAGCCAAAGACCTCTCCACCCGCTTCTACGTTTTGGCGCGACATTTCTGGCCTGGGCCGCTCACCATGATCGTTCCGTCGTCGGCCAGGGTGCCGCTGAAGGTGACGGGCAACACTGGTCGCCTGGCTATCCGGCAATCGCGGTCGCGCGTGGCGCAGGCGCTGCTCGATTGGCTGGATCAGCCACTGGTTGCCACCAGCGCCAATATCTCGGGTCAGCCCACTTGCCGCAGCGGCATCGACGTGTTCGGCGTCATGGATGGCAGCGTGGATCTGGTGTTGGACGCGGGTCCACTGGCGGGTCTGGGCGCTACTACGGTAGACATTACCGAGCCTTACTGGAAAGTGATCCGGGAAGGCGCGATTTCCGAAAAACAAATCGCGGAATGTCTGAAGACCGCGGGCGCATAGCCCTGTAGCCAGCCGCTACTGCCCGCTACGGTTTCCCCCACACCTTGCGCGCCGTTTCGACAACCAGCTCCAGCTTCCGCCACTGATCGTCGATCGATAACAGATTGCCAGCCGCCACCGACGCGAAGCCGCACTGCGGGCTGAGCGCCAGATTATCGAGCGGAATATAGCGAGCCGCTTCGTCGATGCGCCGCCGCAATTCGTCCTGCGATTCGAGCTTGGCTTCCTTCGTGGTGATCAAGCCCAGCACCACCGTCTTGTTGCGCGGAACCAGGCGCAGCGGCTCGAATCCCCCTGCGCGCTCCGAATCGTACTCGAGCAGGAACGTGTCGACATCCAGCAAGCCGAATACCTTCTCGGCAATTGCGTCGTAGCCGCCCTCGGTGTACCAACGGCTGCGGCTATTCCCCCGGCAAATGTGCAGCGCCACCGTAACCTTGCCTCGTGGGACTTCGTGCAGCGCGGCCTTGTCGCCAGCAATGGCGCGCTCCAGTTCCTGATCGGGGTCGAAGCCAGCCGCCTTCAATCGCTCGCGCTGGTGAGGATCCAGATAATGCGAATAATAGGGCGCGTCGAACTGAATGTAGCGCGCGCCTTCCGACACCAGCCAGCGCACTTCATCGCGCACGATACCGACCAGGTCGCGCAGCAGGTCGGCGTGCGTTGGATAAAACGCATCCGTCACGCCCGGCTTGTAGCTGGCCAGGACAAAATTGGAGGGCGCGGGAAGAGTGATCTTGAACGCACCCAGCGCCGCTTGCTTTAACAACGGCAGTTCGTGCCCGGTAAGCTTGCGGACTTTCCGCAGCTTCGCGCCGGCCGCTTGCGCGGTGCTGCCCTCGGCGCCTCCGCCCGGCCCCTTCCACTCCAGCGTCACCTTCGCGGGGACGAATCCCTCGACGGCGTCCGCCATATCGGTGAGCCAGGAACCCCGGCGCATTTCACCGTCGGAAAGTACATCCAACCCTATGGCTCGTTGCTTTTCCAGCGCCGCCAGGATAGCTTGATCCTCTTGCCGGCGCAGCTCTTCCAAAGGTATTTGTCCGGCGGCATGCGCGGATCGGGCTGCCAGCAATTCAGGTGGTCGCAGCAGGCTGCCAACGTGTTCGGCACGGAAACGGGTATTCATTGGGGCTCCACGCATTGTCGCCCCGCGCGGACGGCTTCGTCAATTCGCGTTTTTCTTCGCGATCCGTTCGGCGATGATTCTGACCAGCAATAAAGTTGAGGAAATCGCCAAAGTCACCGGCAAGGAAAGCTTGTGTTCCCCGAAAAAGCAGTAGGCGGTAAACGCGAGCGAGGCCAGGAATACCACATTGGTCATTGGCGATACTGCCTGGCGCTTGACGGCCACCTGCAGGCGCTGCGGCACGCTGTCGCCGCAGATGTAGCACTGTTCTTCTTCCCTGGTCATCACGCTATGACAATATATGCATCTGCCCATGTCCTCATTTAAGGCGATGACCCTAGTGGCCGTCGATAGAACACCTGTACTTCAGGGAGTTAGTACTACTGAGGTACTGAGCGGGTAAAAGTACTGCCGGGACGGTTATGCTGGTGGCTGGTGGCTGGTGGCTGGTGGAAAGGCATCGAAGATGACCGCATGGCAACAATGGCTGCAACACCCCGAGAGGTCGAGCGTGCGCAAAGCCTTGTTTCAGATTCACCTGTGTGTGGGGGCAGTAGCCAGTGCATATATTCTCTTCATGAGCGTTTCCGGCAGTGTGATTGTTTATCGCAACGAACTCTCGAAGAGATTCCGGATGGAGTGGCTCGTGAAGCTTCACTCGAATCTACTAGCCGGCTCGACCGGTCGTCTGGTGAACGGTATCGGCGCGACCTGTCTGACGCTGCTTTGTATAACGGGAGCTGTTATATGGTGGCCGGGAGTGAAGAATTGGCGTCGCAGTCTGACCGTGAGCTGGGGATCTCAATTTGCGCGAATCAACTGGGATCTGCATAGCGCGCTCGGATTTTGGTGTTTTCCCTTCATTCTCCTGTGGGGAATCTCTGGAATGTACTTTTCTTTCCCACACCTGTTTGACGCCCTGTACTTTTTGGATCCCGCCGACCACATTACAGACCGAGGGCTCTTTTTTCTCTCCGAGTTGCATTTTGGCAGGTTCGGATGGTTTACGGAGGCGCTTTGGAGTCTCTTGGGACTGGTGCCTGCCGTTCTGGCATTCAGCGGTGTTTTCATTTGCTNNCCCTCCAACCCGAATACGCAATGACGTAACGTCACAAAGGATGGTAGCTGCCGGGGCTTTCTCCTCGATCTCATGCGGCTGGGCTGAGCAGCAGGCGCCACCGGCATGGACACACCGCGCCGGATTGGGCCGAACCAACAGCCAGATCAATCCTGCGATAACCCCGGCCAGCAGCGTCAGCGCAACCAATCGACCTAAAACTCGCGATGGACAGTTCCGTGGCGTAACCGATCTATATAGCCTTTCCGATGTTTACCTCAACCAACGCCGGACCTTGGCGTTGACCGCTATTTCCTCGTGGTGCGGCAGTCTCTGTGGGTTGCATCAGTGGAAAGTATTCGAGAAGACGGATAGCGGCAACTGGAACGCGCTGGACTGGTCGACGTGCATGGCGGTCGCCCGAATATATTGGGCCTTTAAGCTCGGTGATTTTGGCAAAAGCCTGACGCGATAGCTCGCCGACTACAAGCAGGTCTGTCGGGCTGAAGCTGGTGGTAGTCTTCCATTCGCCGCTCTTGTCGTCCTTATAGCTGTTGCTGATGGTGCTGTTGTAGATCGTACCGTTCTCGCCCTGATTGGGCCAGACGGTCACTTCAATGCCGCCATGCTTGAATTTTGCTACGGGACGGTTTCCCGATTGCGATTCGTCGTCGGCCGCGCGTGCTGTATTCTCCGGTGGCATAACTTTTCTCCATTGTTGGTTGATAGCTGGTGGAGTATAGGCGCGGCGATACAACCGTCAAGCGCATTTTCTTAACCTCTGTTAACTCCCTGCATAAGCGAAGCACGGCTAGGGGCTGTGATAGCATTGCAGCCATGTCGAGAAGGAACTGAAGGGGAGATAGGACAGTCTATGNNATTCTGATTCTGCTGCTCCTCTTCGGAGGCGGTGGTGGATATTATTACGGCGGCCCGATGATGGGAAGCGGCATTGGCGGCGTGCTGCTGGTCGTCCTTATCGTCTATCTGATCATGGGGAGGCGTTAAGCTCTGCTGCGGCGCTCGCGTTCGACCACCGCATCTGCATTCTGCGCTGTCCGAAGCGCATAGCTGTCGCCGTTCTCCCTGGCCTTGCTGCTCAGTTCAGATAACCGGGCGGCCGTTTCCTCAACATTGTGTCCCCGACGCAACCGGGAAGTGACAACCCGAGATCCGGTAGTGGGCTACTTTGACTTTTCTACGAGTATGCAGGCAATTCGCCATTGCCTTCCATACTTTCTGAAAAGCAGCAGTGTTGGCTGACTCCGCCTCAAAATGAGGGACCCGTACTGAATGTTGTCGGCCTCAACTATTGCAATGTTTGGTGAGACGATACGGGTAGAGCGCACTGCCAATTGAGAGTGCGTGACCTCAGACCACTGTTCTTCAGTCCCGAATACTGGATCGATATCCACATTGTCGGGAGCGAGAAGATCTGAGAGTGAATCGGCCTGACTATTCAGGGATGCAATGATCCCCACGATTGCCGCACGTTCGTTCGCGTCGTCGGCCAAGGCTGGATAGGCAAGAATAATCGCTAGCCCGAGGATCGCACTCACGGGACCATCATACCGCCTTACTTACGCCGCTCTACCTAATCCCCCTTCTTCAGCTTCGAGTAGGGCCACGAGGGCGGATACTTCCCACAGCCGATCTGCTACGCAAGCCGCCATAGCAGGCGTGCAACGCAGCGTGCCATGGATCTTTATGACATTGTGTGCGAAGTAGCCGAGCGAGACAGCGGCGGAATGATTCTCAATCTTCTTCCTGAAGGCATTTGTCAAACGTGTGTAGCGCCGATTCGTCATGCGCACGGACAGATTATGGCGTTCAACGAAGGACGTTGAAAAGTAGCCCACTATCGGCCCGTCCAGCTCTATCCCGTTTCAACCGGATCTGTTCGCGTAGAATCACTTCGACCATGAGTATCGTGAGCTGGTGACGCGCGGCGATGAAGGCATTGCTGAGAACCGCGCCCATTTTGTGATTCTTGGCCTGCTCCTGGTCGTGACGCTCCTTCAGTTTCGGCCCAATGACCGAGACTTGCGGTAGCGGGTAGTGCGCTAAATCTGTGTCCCTAGCGCAATCACTCTCCGTGCTGAGGGATTCCGTGGGCCTTGAAGGTTTCGGCGCGGACCAGTTCTATAAGTCTCTTGTCACGCAGCCCGCTCTCACGAGCGGCTCTATCGACAGCCTCGTTAAGCTGTTTGCGCCTAACCACGACTTGCTGATCCTGCATGTCCTCTTTGATTTGATTCTCTTTCTGAGTGCACCATTGTTGTACGCGCCCATAGTTCTCGTGCCCCTGATGCGCATAGAGCCAGAATCGCACTTCAGGCAAGACCTGCGTTTCTTCCCTTCCAGCACTGAGGGCACGGCCATCCTTTGAAAACCGGATGTGGAACCCAGTGCTGATCGGGATTCGGTCGTTCATAGGAGCGGGGCCTCAGTAGCAAAACACCTTGCCATTCGGATCTTTGCTAAGGCGGCGCTGTGCGTCTTCCAGAGAATCGCAACGCTCGTAAATCTTCGCTCCGTACTGTTGCGCCAAGTCCTCTGGATTTGAGCCTGGTTTGCATTCGACAATCGGGCGGCTTCCGTTCTCGCAAGAGAGTATAAGCTTCGTCATGCAGCAAGGCTACACCGAACTCGGCTGCCATTCAATATGCGAAAAGAGAGATGCTGGTGACGCGTGCATGATTTGGACACGTTTGCGCGCGGGTCTCGACACTACTTTCAAAGCGCTGTCAATGAATTGCAGACTATTTTGTGGTGACCCTCCCTCCCCTCTAGGTTACGGGAATCGCTGCTTATGCCTCTAAGCAATTTCCGAACGCTCCACATGTGATCGGCTATCCCCGCTGCCACTCCAGGTAGCCGCTAAATGTGTGCGGGGCGTTCGTTAAGCGCGTTCATCGCGCCAACTTAAGGTTTTCGCCCAATTGAAGAGAGACATGAGCACGGCTAGGATCTATCTATCCATCGCTCTACGGTGCCCCGCGCTGGCGTGAAAAGGGAAAGATGACAAAAAACACTGTCCGCCGGATTGTATTGCTGCTAGCTCTGGCCGGTGCTCTGTTCGCATTCAACGTGGACTGCCCTATTGATGGCAGCTCCGCTATCTGGACCGGGAAGACGGTGATAGATCAAGCAACCGCGAAGATACTCTACCAACACAAGTGCCTACGCGGGCACGTGTTTTGGGCTTTGACTCCATAAACTCCAGCGATCCCGGTGCCTGCCACCTCAGCCCGCTAACCGCCCACTACCAGCGATCCAAACCTGAGACAATTCAAGTAAAGATGTACCTGCACGTCCGCTGGTCCGCTATTCTTTTCGCCTTTTTGCTGCCGCTCTCGGGTCAGACGCCCAGCTCCGATCAAGCGCCTAACAGGGACGAGCCGACGTTTTCCACCGACGTCAAAGTGGTCAACGTCCTGGCCACCGTACGCACGAAGGCGGGCGCAATCGTCAATGATCTAAGCAAAGATGATTTCGCCGTCACCGAGAACAAGCGCTCCCAGGACATTCGGTATTTCTCGCGCGAATCGGATTTGCCGCTCACCATCGGCCTGATGGTGGACACCAGCATGAGCCAGACGCGGGTGCTGGAGAGCGAGCGCGCCGCCAGCTTTCAGTTTGTGGATCAGGTTTTGCGCGAGGGGAAAGACAAGGTGTTCGTCACACAATTTGACATGGCGGTGATGACTCGCCAGAAGCTCACCTCATCGCGCCGCGATCTGGAAGCATCGCTTCCCTTTGTCGACACGCCGAGCAAGAACGAACTCGAAGCCCAACGCGGTGGCGGGACGCTGCTTTTCGATGCCGTGGCGAAGGCGTCGCGCGAGATCATGAGCGGCCAGCAGAATCGCAAGGCGATGATTATCCTGTCGGACGGCGGCGACAACGGCAGCGATGAAACGCTGGCCTCGGCCATCGAAGCCGCACAGCGCGCCGATACAATTATTTACTCGATTCTGTTTTCCGATGCCACCTACTACGGAGGCTATGGAGACGGCGGCGGTAAGAACGCGATGATGCGGTTGGCGAAGGAAACGGGTGGCAGCTTTTTTGAGGTATCCAAAAAGCTGAACATCAACCAGATTTACGGGATTATCGAGCAGGAACTGCGCAGCCAATACAACCTAGGGTTCGTTTCCGATCAGCCGGTGCGGATCTCGGAATTCCGGAGTCTGCAACTGACGACGAAGCGCAAAGACCTAGTGGTCGAGGCGCGGGACCGTTACTGGGCGCAGCGCTAGCTGCTCCTTCGAGGCCCAGCGATCCGAAATAATTCTGGCCGCGAACAGCAATCCGGAAAGCGTCGCGCTGAACGACAGCGACATTTTCTGACCGCAAAGGAACGAAACCACCGTCAATGCCAGCGAGGCCATGAAGAGCAAATTGCTCACAGCTGTCACCGGCGGCTTGGGCTTCGGCGCCCGCTTGCGCCGCAAGAGACCCTTCTTAGCGCCTGGGACGGGCAGTCCGCAGATATAGCATTCCGCATCGTTCATCGTAACGACGCTGTTGCATTCATTGCATCGGGCCATGACTAATTAAAATCCCAAAGCAGTTTGGCGTCTATGGATCGGGTGTACCTGAAAAATTGGTACTTTCGTTTATTGCTTGACTCCGCCGGAAAAGCGCGCTGGAATTTTAGAATGAAGCATTTGGGAGCCTTCTTACTTCTCGCTCCCACGCTATTCGGCCAGGCGATCGAGGGCACGGTGGTGAACTCCGTCACCGGAGAGGCCATAGGCGGCGCTTCCGTACAGATCGAAAACGCCGGTAAGTCCCCATACCAGACGACCTCGGACGCCCAAGGCGCCTTCCGCATCGAAGGAGTGGCGGACGGAACCTATACCGCGATCGCGTTCAAAAGCGGCTTCCTAACGATACAAGATGACGCGGCCCGTCGACCTTTTCACGTGGTTGCCGGTCTCGATCCGGTCGAATTGAGAGTTTTCTTAATTCCTCTGGGACGCATCTCAGGGCGGGTACTGGACGGCGAGAACCGCCCCCTCGCTGGAGCCGACGTGGCGTTGGTGCAAGGAACGGACACCGGCCAGAGTGGCCAAACCGATGTGAGCGGCAGCTTCTCGTTCGACGTCGCACCTGGCAGCTATCTTCTGAGCGCGCGCCCGCCTGTCAAACTTGCGCCTCCCCCGCCGGTGGGCGATCAACATTACGCCTGGACCAAGACCTGGTTTCCGGGCGTAACGGAGACGAGCGCCGCGCAGAAAATCCTGATTCGTCCCGGCGTCGAGCTCATGGGCCAGGACATTAAATTTCGCGCCGTGAACGCATACAGTATTCGCGGACGGATACGCGACAGCAACGGCGATCCGGCGTCCAAAGTTTCGATACAGCTCTCTCGCGCCGAGGACTACCATCACGCCGAACGTACCACCCTCTCGGGAAAAGATGGCAGCTTTGAGTTTGCCGATATATACGATGGCGACTGGCGTTTGTCATCGAATCTAAGCGGCAAAGATTTTGTTTGGCGGGCCTTCGCGTCCGTCACGGTTACCGGCCGCGATGCGGAGGACGTGGATCTTAGGCACAACGCGCCGTTCAGCGTGCCAGTTGAATTTTTGCTCGAGACATCGGACGCTGTCGCGAAGATTCCTGGCAACGCGATGCTCGCTCCCGAATGGGGCGGCCCATCTCCCGCCAGTAATCGGAACAAAAACGGAACTTATAAGATCGACGGATTGTATCCCGGCCGCTATTGGGTCAGCGCTCTCCCTCGCGCCCAGTCTGGATATTATCTTGCTTCCATCACTTTGGGCGACCAGGACGCCCTGGGGAAGATTGTGGAATTTAGCCCCGATTCGGCTCTCTTAAAAGTAGTCTATCGATCCGACGGCGGCACACTGCGCGGCACCGTGGAAAATTGCGGAAACGCCACCATCGTCATTGCGCAACGTAACGTGCCTTCGGTGCGATTTGCGCATTGCACTGAGGGCGGTCATTTCGAAATACCGAACCTGCGCCCAGCAAATTACTATGCGTTTGCTTTCGATCAACTGGAGACAAATACATCCAACTTCTTGTCGAGCCTGCCGGGTTTGATAAACAAGGCCACAACCGTGGAAGTAAAGGCCGGCCAAGTCTCCAACATCGAGCTTAAGATCACGACACCCTTCTAATTTGGGGATCAGGAGGCGCCGATGTAGGTGGCCGAACTCTTGTCGCGACTTTGTATCTGTTCCATCATCCCCAGCATGTCCCAGTTCTGCCAAGCTTCGACAACCTTGCCTTCACTCGCGCGTAAGATTGTTATGCCGGTGATGTGAATTGTCTTTCCGCTGGCAGGAATACCCAACGCCGCGCCGGTGTGCTTCCCGGTGCACGACCAACGAATACAGGCGCTATTACCCTCCGTGATCGTATCTTCCACGGTGACATGCATCTCGGAAAACGTTGTGGTCATGCGATCGAAGAACGGATAAAAACCGTCCGGACCAGTGGAATCAATGGCCCCGTCATGAATGTGGCAGGTGGGGGCGATCATTTCCCCAATTGCTTCCCGCCGCCCGCGATTCCAGACTTCTTCAAACCAACGTCGTCCCAGCTCGCTCGCCGTATCGGCCATGTTTTCCTCCGATGTCCAACAATGCTACTCCAAAATGCGGGGGAAATCTTCCAGTACTAACAGCGTGGCACCTTAGGACCCTCTGCGAGTACTGATGGTTTATTCATCTTGAGTTGACGCCGGAGCATACTAGGGTCAATCAATTATGTCTTCTTCACCTCAACCGATACCGAGCGGGAGTGATTACATCGCTTCCCTTGGAGGCTTTCCGCAGCCCAACCGGGTGGGAAACGAACGGCGTCGCGTTTGTGTGGCAGATCTTGTGATGGAAGCTGCCAAATCTTTTCCAGAAGCAGTGGCTCTCTCGCAAGGCCGCGATACCCTGACGTACGGCGAACTGGTGGCTCAATCCACCCGCCTGGCTAGCTACCTGATTGCCCTCGGCGCAGGTCCTGACGTGGCAGTAGGGGTGTGCCTGGAACGTTCCTTCGATTTCATAGTGTCGGCGCTGGCTGTGTTGGTATCGGGCGCAGCGTATCTTCCTCTGGACCCCGCTTGGCCGGCCGCGCGTTTACGTACTATTCTGGACGACGCTCAGGCGCCTCTGGTCATCTCGCGCGGTTCGCTAGCCAAACGTGTTTCCGGGAATGCAACCCACACCATCGATCTGGATACAGCCGCCGATACACTTCAGCTCTGCGATCCTTTAACTGAACCCGTTGCCATAACGCGCGATCACTTGGCTTATATCATTTACACGTCCGGATCCACCGGACAGCCAAAGGGCGTCGAGGTGACGCATGGCAATCTTTTGAATCTCATCTTCTGGCATCGGAGCACTTTCGGCGTCACTGCTGCCGATCGCGCCAGCCATCTTGCCGGACTCGGATTTGACGCCGCTGCCTGGGAGATCTGGCCGCATTTAACTGCCCGCGCGACCGTGGTGCTGGTAGAGGATCAAACTCGCACATCGGCCGATCTTCTGCGCGATTGGCTGGTCAAAGAGCGCATTACAGTAGCATTCGTTCCGACTATCTTCGCCGAATCCATGCTTGCCAATTCGTGGCCGCCCGAAACGGCTCTCCGGTATTTGCTTACGGGCGGCGAGGCATTGCATCGATATCCGTCGGCGGGACTGCCTTTCGCCGTAGTAAACAACTATGGCCCTACCGAGTGCACCGTGGTAGCGACCTCGGGGCTGATTCCAGTCGACCGGCCTTCAGATTTGCCGCCATCCATCGGCAAGCCCATCGCGCACATGCAAATCCGTATTCTCGACAATCAGGGCCATGCCGTTGCGCCTGGCCAAACCGGCGAGATCTTTATCGCTGGAACCAGCGTCTCCCGCGGGTACCGCAACAATTCCGCGTCCACCCAGGAACGCTTCTTGGTGGATTCGATGAGTCCTCGCGCCGGCGCGCGGATGTATCGTACCGGCGACCTGGGCTGTTTGCTTCCCGACGGACAAATCGCGTTTCGCGGGCGCCTGGACAGCCAGGAACAGATTCACGGTCACCGCGTTGAGCCGGACGAAATCGTATGCGCCCTGAACCGTCACCCGGGCGTTGCTGCGAGCGCGGTAATCGCACGGAGCCACAACAGCAGCAAACCCTCTGCTCCCAAATCTCTGGTGGCTTACGTGGTGCCGCAAGCAAGTACGGTGCTTTCGGCTTCCGGTTTACGCGAATTCCTTTCGGCGACCTTACCTCATTACATGGTCCCGTCGACGTTCGTGAAGATCGCGGAACTGCCCTTCAACTCGAACGGCAAACTTAATCGCGAAGCGCTCCCCGAACCGGCCCCCGGCAATCGCATTGAAGATACCGGTTATCGGGCGCCTAGTACGCCGACCGAACAAATCCTGGTCGAAATCCTGGCCATTCTCCTGGAAGTGGATCGCGTGGGAGCCGATGACAATTTTTTCCTCCTGGGATTCCACTCGTTGCTGGCAACTCAGGTTGCGATCCGCGTCCACGAGCGGTTCGACATTCAACTCGGCCTGCGGCATCTATTCGAAGCCAAAACGGTAACGCGGTTGGCCGCTGAGGTGGATCGCCAGCTGATTGAAAAGCTAAACTCGATGAGTGACGAAGAAATCGCGCGCCGCTTGGCAGACTAATTCGGGAGAAATTCAATGAGCGCTGATATCAGCTTGTGTCAGCTCACCGAACCGGACGTCATGGCGTCTCCGTACCGGTTCTATCGAGAGCTGCGCGAAGCCGACCCGGTGCATTGGGATCCGTTCCTTCACGCCTGGGCAGTTACCCGATATGTCGACATTGTAACTGTGCTCACTCGTTTCTCGGCCGACCGCACTCTCACAGCCGAGCAGTTAGACGGCATGGGACTCGGCGGCATGAAGCCGATTATTGAGGTGATGGCGCGACAGATGTTGTTCCGCGATCCGCCTGCTCACACCCGCCTGAGAAACCTGTGCGCCGCGGCATTTACTCCGGCTCGAGTTGCGGTTCTGCGCGCGCATATTCAAGACATCGCCGATAGCCTGATTGACAAATTCATTGGCCGGGGAACGGCTGACATCGTAGCCGATTTGGCCGCGCCGATGCCAGCCATTGTTACAGCCGAAATGCTGGGCGTTCCCGTGAACGATCACGAAAAGCTAAAGCAATGGTCTATCGACTTCGCGGAAATCCTGGGTAATTTTCAACATCAGCCCGATCGCGTAGCGCGCGTGGCCGCCAGCGTCCGCGATATGACCGATTATTTTCGCGCCGTCATTCGCCAGCAGGAGACCGATCCCCACGAGGGATTGGTGAACTCGCTGGTGCAGGCGCAAGTGGACGGAAACCGTCTTACGGAAGAAGAAATCATCGCCAATTCAATTCTCACGATGATTGGCGGACAAGAGACATCCACGAATCTGATCAGCAGCGGCTTGCTGACTCTGCTGCGACATCCCGAGCAGATGCGCATGCTTTTGGACGATCCGTCCCTCATCACCTTGGCGGTTGAAGAATTGCTGCGATATGAGAGCCCCATCCAGCACACGGCGCGGGTGGCCCACGAAGATTTCATGCTGGGCGGGAAACTGATCCGGCGCGGCCAGTCCGTGGTGGCCGTTCTGGCGGCTGGCAATCGCGACCCCGAACGCTTTCCCAATCCGGATTTGCTGGATGTAAAGCGCGGCGATAAGGGGCATCTGGCGTTCGGTTGGGCGGCGCACTTTTGTTTCGGCGCTCCGCTGGCACGCATCGAAGGGCAAATTGCCTTCAGTACACTTTTGCGGCGTTTGAAGAACTTAGAGTTGGCATCGGAGGATTTCGGTTGGCGTGAAAATTTCGGCTTGCGAGGTCTCAGTAGCCTGCCGGTTCGCTTCGAGGCTCGCAACGAATAGAGGCTCGCAACGAAATAGAGGCAAGCAACGAATAACCGATGACCACGCCCGACACCATTTCGGAAGCCCGCCGGCAACTGCTCGAAAGATTCCGCCGAGGTGAATTGCGTGCGTCCAACGGGGCGCTGGCAACACCTCTGGTTGCGCGGCCAGCCAGCGGGGACGCTCCCATTGCACCCGACCTGGAGCAACTGTGGATTCACGATCGGCTTGCCGCCGGCGCTGCCATCAATAACGAATCGTTTATCATTCACAAACGGGGTTCGCTAGCCCCCGCGATCCTCGAACGCTGCTTTAACGAGATTGTCTGTCGTCATGAGATTTGGCGATCCGCGTTTCCAATGGTCGATGGGAAGGCCGTTCAGCGCATCGATTCGCATGTTCACGTGCCATTGGCGTTTGACGACCTGAGCCATCTTCCGATGGAAGAGCGCGAAGAACATTCTGTTCGAATCGCGACCGAAGCTGCCCAACGTCCCTTTGATTTGAATGAAGCGCCGCTATTCCGCGTGAGCCTGGTTCGATGGTCTGAGCATTACCATCGGATCTATCTCACAGTGCATCGGCTGGTCTTCGATTGCGTCTCCATCGAGCGCGTTCTTATTACGGAGCTGGCCGCGCTGTACAAGGCTTTTTCAGTTGGCCAGCCATCTCCACTTCCTGAACTCGCGTTCCAATATAGCGACTACGGCGCCTGGAAGCAGCGCCAAGCAGCCGGTGCCAATCAAGCGGCGCAGCTGGAATACTGGCGAAAGAATCTCTCGGGCGATCTGACGCCGGTGGAACTGCCGGCGGACCGACCACGACCTGCGGAGCCGACCTGGCAGAGTGGAATGGAAACATGCATGCTTCCGGCACAGGTGGTAGAGAAGCTCAAGGAATTCGGCCAAGCCGAAGGCGTCACGCCTTACATGATCCTTTTGGCTGCGTTCCAGGTTTTGCTGCATCGGCATTCGGGCCAGACTGACCTCATCATCGGCGGCAAAACCAATTCGCGCGCCAGGTCTGAATTTGAGCCATTGATCGGGTCTTTCGTGAACACGATTGTCCTGCGAACTGCAATCGAAGCCGAGGTTTCGTACCGGGAGTTTCTGGGATGCGTCAAGAGCACCGTGCTTGGAGCGCTGGCGCATAGCGAGATTTCGTTCGACGATGTGGTCCGTGAACTTGCGCCTCAGCGCACAAGCCTGCGTCACCCGTTGTTTCAGGTTCTGTTCTCCATCCGGGCGCCCTTCGCCGATTTTCCCGATGGCTGGGATCTTACCGATTTCGAAGTACACAGCGGCGCTTCCGGGTTTGACCTTTTCGTGGAATTTGCGGAGCTTTCGCAGGGATTGGCTGCGCGCTTCGTATACAGCACCGATCTGTTCGACCGCACCACGATCCAACAATTGCAGCAGAAGTTCCAAGTGCTCCTGCAAGACTTGCTTGCGAATCCTCAACAATCCGTTTCGTCGGACGCTGCTCTCGAAGCCGCCCCGACTTTCGTGCGAGCCGAGCAACGTCAGTTCGTTCCACCGCAGGATGAAATCGAAGAGCGCCTGGTGAACCTGTGGCAAGAGCTGCTGTCCAGGGAATCCATCGGCGTCACCGATAACTATTTCGACCTGGGCGGCGATTCTTTACTGGCAGTCCGGCTTTTCGCCGACATCAAGTTTTGTTTCCAGCTCGAATTGCCGCTAGCCACCCTGTTCCATGCCCCAACCGTAAGAACTATGGCCCAGGTCGTCCGCGATTCCGGCGTTCAAGCCGCCTCGCCCATCGTTCCTATTCAACCCGGCGGCACTAAACCGGCGATCTTTTGCATTGGTCCGGTGAACGGCGAGGTGATCCTGTTCCGTCGCCTGGCGTTGGAACTTGGACCGGATCAGCCTTTGTACGGACTGCAGCCGTTCAGTTTGGCCGACCGCCTGGCAACCGTGCAGACATTAGCGGCCAGCTATATCGAACAGCTGAAAGCGTGGGGCGAGAATCGGCCGCAATGTCTCTTGGGTTATTCATTCGGGGGCTTAGTGGCCGTGGAAATGGCTCGGCAGTTGCGTGAAAGTGGCGCGGAGCCGCCGATTGTGGTGCTGATCGATTCCGATTACTTGGCAGGCTGTAAAGCACTCGAACCCTGGAACGATCGTCTCCGCCGCTACCGCTTTCACGTACACAAGATCCTCCATGAGCCAGGCGGTTTGGCTCATCTGGTGGACCGGCTACGTTCCTATTCATTTCGGAAGATACACAAGTTCTCGACAGCCGCAGGCGTTGAAGTACCCCAGATCGCAACCGATATCAGAGGACGCCAGCTTTTAGCCGCCGAGAACTATCGCGCTAAGCCATACCCAGGCCGGGTGCATCTTTTCAAAGCGGAATCACGGCCGGAATTTTTCGCCACCGATCCGGCCTTGGGATGGGGAGAGATTCTATCCGATCTGCGGATCGAAGAAGTCACCGGCGATCACGGGACAATTACCACGGGCATGAATGTGAAACTTCTAGCGGGAAAGCTGACAGCGGTCCTCGACAAAAATCAACTCACGCCCAGCCCACACGCTTGCGTAACTCAGTAATGTGCGCGGTGTGATGCCGCGAATGCCACGCGAGCGCTGGAAGAATATCCTGAATAGTCAGAGCGCCGCGTTCCGGATGGAAGAACTTTCTGTCCCAATCCGCGGGCGCAAGGGATTTAAAGAACAGCACGGTGCGGGCGTGGATGCCTTCCAAAATCCGGAGCGACGGTTCAATATCGTCCGCGCGGCCATCTTGCAGTTCGGCCCATAGATTTTCATTGAACGCCTGAATGGTTGGCCCTTCCTCGGTCAATGCCAGCTTGGCGCGGATGTACCAATTCAAATGGGAATCCGGCAGGTGATGGATCACTTGACGGACCGTCCAACCGCCAGTTCGATACGGAGTGTCCAGTTGGGCGTCTGAAAGATTTGCGACTGCGGAGCGCAAAAGCGCCGGAGCTTCCGCTACCTGCGAAAGATACAGCGCGCGCTCCTGCCCGGATACGGGAAGACCGAATTGAAACGGGCCGACGGGATAACGGACGTCTACAGCGGACATGGCCACACTGTAGCAGTGCAGCTTCGTCAGTGAATCAACCAATGTGGCATGAATTCCCGCAGGACATTCATTCCCACATCAATGCCGAGCGACACGCTGCCAGCGTCGATTCCTTGCTGCACGTTGTGGAACCGGTCGGGTACCACTCGCGCGAGATGAAGCCCGCGCCATAGTCTCCGATCAGCCGGCTATAGGCAAACATCTGGCCGCCGGTATCGCGCCGTGTAATGAAACTGTGTACGACCGCGTAGCGTGTCCGCGGCCAAACGCCGTGAAGTTCGCTGCGACGATGCCGTGGGTCTTCGTGATCAATCGCCCAGACCCCAAACTCGATCTGCTCTTTGATCAAATGCTGCCCGAAACCCGAAGCCATACGAACGCCGAACGCATCCCAACCCTGCCCCCATTCGTCGGGATAATTACGCTCTTGGTCGAGCGCCGCACCGAAAGCGATACGGACGAATTCCATCGGATCGATGGAGCGGTCGATGGCCAGATGGTACTTTTCGCCCAGAGTCAACGGCTCGGACGTCGCCTGGGGATCCTGCGCGGAATTACCAGGATCGGGCGGCAGTCGTCCCGGCTGCTGGACTTGAGCGAATAAGACCGGCGATAACAGCAACGCGCCAGCTGCAAAGCGATTCCAGAGGCTCACAGCGATCTGGACTCCGCGGGCGCGTTTCGGTTACACAACCTGGTTAGACGGACTTTGGTGGCCGAACTTTTCGGGTGGTGAGCGCGGTAGGAATCGAACCTACAACATGCGCCACTAGGGACGGTCACTTGATAATGATCTGCACCCTAGCGGCCGAGGCGAACTCCACTGCTGGGTGCCGGCCACTCAACCTGCTGCATCACTTCGCCGGCGCCAAGCCAGACCGGCAGACCGCGATCGAGGGGTGGCGGTTGCGGCACCGGTGATGCAGATGGCACCACCACTCCACTCGACGCCGCGGTCGTACCTAGCACCATTGCCGGTTGGCGCATCTTCCCGCTCAATTCCGCGCTGGAAGTTACCGCTCGACACGTCGCCGCCGTGATCGAGCAGAGCAAGGACGGACTGCCGCCTTCGCGACGGCCGGCCGATAGCTGTGTGCTCTCGCCACCACGGACTACCTAAGCGCCATAACTAATCCAGTGGGGACGTCGCGCAGACGGATTGCCATCCATGAGTATCCATGAACGCGACTGCGGCAGCCGACTGCAAGCGCTGTGTTATCAAGCGTGTAGCCCTGCAACTATTTAAAACAAGGGCCGCAGGTGCCGAAACTTGTAAATAGCTCGTATTACGACTTCCACGGTAAGTGCTACGGACCATTTCTAACTGACTTGTTTGATGGAGGAAAGGAACTTCTGACGCGAGATCGTAATGAGGGATGTGGTATGGAGACGCAAGCGAGAGGGAGATGGTTTGCGGGAGGTAGTGCGCTTGCACCCATGGTCCGCTCGCATGTGTCTCCCTGTGAAAAGAATTCTCCGGTACTATCAGTACAAAAGCAGGCGAAAACGTGGCCAAGAACGAGTTAACAATAGTGCGTTCTGTTATATACTATTTTTTAGCCCGCAATGGAAGGACGATGAGCTTACGCAATTTCACTCCCATGACCAAATTACAGCTATTTGTATTGTTGCTTCTCGCGTGCGGCCCCGGTATTAGTGAAACAATTGTTTCAACCTTTGCGTCAGACGCAAATATCCCACCAGACGGATTCCTTGACTGTTGCGGCGAGGGAGTTGTCGCTCCCTACCAAATAGCTTATCCCTTTCTAATTCCTACAGGCTCTAACTTTACATTTGAGAGTGCGACGTTGGCGTTGGCAGAGGGAATCGGCGACGTGAATGGGGTCGATATTAGCTTGGCCACGGATTCATCTAACCAGCCCGGCACCGTGTTAGAGACTTTTGATCTTGCAGGCGTCCTCGGGCAGTTCGGAACGAACAATCCTCCCATCGTCGTAGATTCCTTGCTTGATCCGTTGCTCCTTGCCGGAGCGCAATACTGGTTAATTGTGACGCCTTCAGCTCCTGGAAACGGAGTAGTTTGGCTAACGGCGACTCTAGCGCCGAATCCCTCAGAAATAGCAATCAATGACGGTAATGGATCGTGGAGCGTTGACTCCACTTCCAATGACAGTGATCCGGGCGCCTTCAGTATCTCGGGCATGGCGGTCCCAAACTCAGCGGTCCCTGAGCCAGGTTCAGGAACCTTCTTGTGCGTCACGATTCTGACGCTCTGCGCATTGCGCCGGAAGTTCCAAGAAACCGGCAGGCAGCAGTCGCACCGGAAGATCGCACGCGAGCGATCCTAGGGAAGCGTGGGCTCTAGTCGGCGTGAAGAACCGAACTTCGCAGTTCCCGCCAAGCGCCCTTATGAAACACATGGTGAACCCGCAGAACCTGCTTATTTGGTAGCCGTCCAATCCCGGAAAGTGCCCGCAATCTCCTTGAAGCTCTCATTCATGCCTTTCAGCGCTTGAGCAATTGTCCAGAGAACCCAGACCGTGAAAATCCAGACGGCGCCGTAGAGTATGGGGAAAAGAAAAGCGGAAAGTGTCACGAGTGCGTCCTCTCAGCTAGCTTATGCCCCCCACGAGTCGCTGCAAAGTGACGATCGCCTGTTCGGGTTGTAATCAACGAAAAAAGTACTAGTCGTAGTGCCGGTTTCATCAGTACTAGTACATCGTACAGTTAGTCCTTTATAGTAATGGCCGGGACCTTTCTTTGCCTCGGCTGCTTGGGGTGTGCCGTTTGG
>PKZC01000334.1 GCA_003132905.1 Bryobacterales bacterium
ATCTGCGCGCCCATATTCTCGAGCGGATCCTGTAGCTCGATCTCTTTGGCTACCGTCACGCCGTCTTTCGTGATGGTCGGACCGCCGAATTTCTTTTCCAGGACGACGTTACGCCCCTTGGGGCCCAAGGTGATCTTCACCGTGTCCGCCAATTGATTGACGCCGCGCAAGATTGCCTGGCGCGAATTCTCGCTGTATACGATCTGTTTTGCCATAGTAGTTTCCTGATCTTTCTATGGCGTCCCTTAGGACGCCTTCGCCAGCTTTGTTCCGCCTTCGATTACGCCGAGCACTTCGTCTTCGCGAATGATCAGAAGGTCCTGATTGTCCACCTTGATCTCGTTGCCCGAGTATTTGCCGATCAACACCCGATCTCCCACTTTGACATCCAGTGGTACGATCTTCCCGTCGTCCAGGCGTTTGCCTTTTCCGACGGCCGTCACCACGGCTTCCTGGGGCTTCTCTTGCGCCGAGTCCGGGATATGCAGGCCCCCCTGCATCTGTTGTTTCTCTTCGGTTCTCTTGACCACGATCCGGTCATAGAGCGGTTGAATTGTCATCTGTTTTCTCCTTAAAGTCGTTGTGTATACAGTTTAAGACGATTTAGGCGCAATCGCCAGGTTTTCGAGCACGCGCGTCAGACTCGACATCATGTCGATGGGCAGCGGGAACACCACGGTCGTGTTCTTTTCCGCGCCGATCTCGACCAGCGTCTGCAGGTAGCGGAGCGTAAGAGCGGCGGGCTGGCGCTGGATCAACTCGGCCGCCATGGCCAGTTTCTCGGCCGCCATGTACTCGCCCTCGGCATGGATGATCTTGGCGCGGCGGTCGCGTTCGGCTTCGGCCTGGCGTCCGATGGCGCGAATCATTTGCTCCGGGAGATCCACCTGTTTGACCTCCACCACCGTAACCTTCACGCCCCAGGGGCCGGTGTGCGCATCCAGCACCGATTGCAGGCGTATGTTTAGTTTCTCGCGCTGGCTCAGCAACTCGTCGAGCTCCACCTCACCCAGAGCGCTGCGCAGCGTGGTTTGCGAGACTTGCGAGGTCGCGTACAGAAAGTTGGACACCTCGAGAACCGCCTTGGTGGGATCCACCACGCGGAAATAGACCACGGCGTTCACCTTCACCGTCACGTTGTCGCGCGTGATCACGTCCTGCGGGGGCACTTCCATGGCTTCAATTCGCAGCGAGATGCGCACGATGCGATCGATGGGGGCGAAGACCAATATGACGCCGGGGCCCTTGGGTTGCGCCAGGACGCGGCCCAGCCGAAAGATCACGCCCCTTTCATACTCCGCCAGAATCTTGATGGACGAGAGCAAATAGATGACCACGATCAGAACGGGAATTACGAGAGTAAGGTCGGGCATAGGGGTTTTCTCGGAAGCCATTTCACTATACACCGGGCTCCGATTGCGCGCCTGCCTGGACCATGCATCAGCCTTCGCGATCAAGACTTAGCCGGTCTGACCGAAGAGTTCCAGTGTGGTGCCGGAACATGTCGAAAAGCCTTAGATCAGAAATTGCTCAGTATGGTTGTGCGGTTCTCAGCGTCGCTCTAGCCATCGGAGCCAGGCGGCTGCTCGATCCGGTGCTGGGCGAAAAGTTTCCGTTCTCCATCGTGTTCTTTGCCGTGCTTATAACCGCTTGGTACGGCGGTTTTCGGCCGGCCCTGGCAGCGGTTATCTTGGGTGCTCTTGCCTTAGACTTCTTTTTGTTCGCACCGCGCGGGCAGTTTGCACTGATTGGCCTGGAAGAGCAAGTGGGCATGGGTCTTTTCCTCTTCACGGGTCTCGGAATCTCACTGATTGCCGGGGCCATGCACGCCGCTCGCCGGCGTGCGGAGTCGACCGCCGAGTCGGTTCGGCATCACGCCAAGCTGATCGATCAAACCTGGGACCCGGTATTGGTGTGGGACTGGAACGGCCCCATCTCTTTCTGGAACAGCGGGGCAGAGCGCCTCTATGGATTCTCTCGCCAGGAAGCCGTGGGTCGGGTTAGCCACGACCTGCTGCAGACGACCACGCCGGGAGGCGTGGGGACCTTCATTGAAATCATGGAGCGCGAGGGCTTCTGGGAAGGTGAATTGCATCATATCGGCCGGGATGGCCAGACGATCATCGTGGACTCCCGGATGGTGCTGGTGCATGAGGCAGCGGGCGCTTATGTCAGCGAGGCGAATCGCGATATCACCCGGCGTAAATTGGCCGAAATGAAGCTGCGCGATATGAACAGCCGGCTGGAAGAGCTGGTCCTGGAACGCGCGGTGCAGCTGTTCCAGACCAACGCCAAGCTGCACGCCTCCGAGGAACGCAGCCGTTTGATCCTGGAAGGCTTGCGGACGCACGCCATTTTCATGCTCGATCCGTCTGGCAACGTGGCCAGTTGGAACCCCGGCGCCGAGCGCATCAAAGGATATACAGCCGACGAGATTATCGGACAGCATTTCTCGAAATTCTATACCGCTTCCGACATCGATAGCGGCAAACCGCAGCGTGAGTTGCGCATCGCAGCCACCGAGGGTTACTTCGAGGACGAAGGTTTGCGCGTCCGCAAGGATGGCACGCTGTTTTGGGCCAACTTGACCATCACCCCTCTCTATGGCGCGACGCCCGAGCCCATCGGGTTTGTAAAAGTCACTCGCGACATCACTGACCGCAAAAAAATGCAGGAGGCGCTGCGGGTCTCCGAAGACCGGTTCCATTTGCTGGTGGATGGGGTGAGCGATTATGCCATTCTCATGCTCGACCCGGAGGGCATCATTCTGACCTGGAACCGCGGCGCGGAGCGCATCGACGGATATACCGCAGAAGAAATTGTCGGCCAGCACTATTCCCGCCTCTTCACCCCCGAATTGATTGCCGAAGGCAAGCCCCAGCAGGAGTTGAAGCAAGCGGCGGCTGAAGGCAAGGTGGATGTCGAAGGCTGGCGCATCCGCAAGAGCGGCTCGCGGTTCTGGGTGAACGGTACGCTGGCGGCTTTGTACGGCGAGGACGGCAAGGTACGAGGGTTTGCCAAGATCACTCGGGATTTCACTGCCAAACGGCGCAACGATGAATTGCTGCAATCGGTGCTGAACCATACTCTGGATGGCATCATCGGCATCGACGAGCGGGGGACCATCTCGATGATGAACCGGGCCGGAGAGAGAACTTTTGGCCGTACCGCCGCGGAAGTGGTGGGACAGAACGTCAAAATATTAATGCCCGAGCCCTACCACTCCGAGCACGACGGTTATCTTTCCAACTACAAGCAAACCAGGCATCCCAAAATCATCGGCAGCGGGCGCGAGGTTGAGGGCTTGCGAAAGGACGGTTCCACCTTTCCGCTAGACTTGGCGGTGACGGAATTCCAGCTCGACGACCAGCGCTATTTCGTGGGCATTGTACGCGACATCTCGGAAAAAAAGAAACTGGAAGCGCAACTTCATCAGTCTCAGAAGATGGAGGCGTTTGGTCAACTGGCGGGCGGCGTGGCGCATGATTTTAACAACTTGCTGACAGTGATTTCGGGCTACAGCGACGTGTTGCGGAGCAAGTTGCCGCCCGACGATCCTAAGACCAAAATGGTGGATCAGATCCATCGCGCGGGAGAGCGGGCCGCCTCTTTAACCCGCCAGCTTCTGGCCTTCAGCCGCCAGCAGGTTCTGGAACCGAAAGTCCTGGACGTCAATGTCATCCTTACCGATCTCGAGAAGATGTTGCGCCGCCTGATCGGCGAGGATGTGCAATTTGCCACCGTTCTGGGTGAGGGCACCAGTTGGGTGAAAGTGGACGCGGGCCAGATCGAGCAGGTGATCATGAATCTCGCCGTGAACGCCAGAGACGCGATGCCCCAGGGCGGGAATCTCACCATCGAAACCAGCAATATCGAACTCGATGAATCTTACACCAAAACCCACCCCGACGCCCGCGCGGGCCGGTTCGCCCTGTTGGCCATCAGCGACACGGGCTGCGGGATAACGCCTGAAGTGAAAGCACGTATCTTTGAGCCCTTCTTTACGACGAAAAGCGTAGGTCAGGGAACTGGCTTAGGCTTGGCGGTGGTGCACGGAATCATTAAGCAAAGCGGCGGGAACATCGACGTCTACAGCGAGGTAGGAGTGGGAACCACGTTCCGCATCTATCTGCCGGCGGTCCAGCAACAGGCGGCGGCCTTGTCGGACATCGCGCGCGAAGCTCCCTCGCACGGCTCTGAAACCATCCTATTAGTGGAAGACGAAGAGAGCGTTCGCGACCTGGCCACCTTGGTGTTGCGGGAATGCGGCTATACGGTGATGACCGCTCCCGAAGGCTTGGCTGCGCTGCAGTTGATGGCGACCTGCCGGGAACAGGTCGACTTGTTGGTGACCGATGTCGTGATGCCCGAGATGGGCGGCCGCAAACTGGCCGAGACGCTGCTGGCTGAGCATCCCGAACTCAGAGTGCTATTTATGAGCGGCTATACCGACGATGCGGTGGTGCGGCACGGCGTCCTTCAGGCCAACGCAAACTTTCTGCAAAAGCCATTCACGCCCAATTCGTTGGCCGACAAGGTACGCGCGGTATTGGACCAGAAGCAGCGGCCAGAGTCGACCCCCGCGAGTATTTAAACTCAAGTTTTGCAGGCGCCGAACGATGAGTCTTTATGGGTTGAGGAAGTGGTTCGCTGCTGCGGGACTGAACTTGACGAGCCGGCGTGGGAGGAGGATCCGTGATGGAATCCACTGGGACGATTTTGTTGGTGGAGGACAATTCAGGACTGTGCGCTCTGGCCGAAGAAGTCCTCAGCTCTGCCGGATATAGTGTCCTGGCGGCCCAAAACGGGGCCTGTGCGCTTCGCGTCGCTGAAAAATATTTCGGACAGATTCAACTGCTCCTCACCGATATCACGCTCCCCGACATTGACGGCCAACAGATCGCTGCTCTTCTGCACGCTCTGCGGCCCGAAATGAAGGTGCTTTTCATGTCGGGCCATGCCAAAGACGCCGTCCACGGGAACGGCCCATTCGCCGCCGATGCGAACTTCATCCAAAAACCTTGGAGCCCTCAGGGGTTGTGCGAAAAGATCTGCAGTGTGCTGGCAACGCAAGCACCGCGGAAACGGATTCTCGTGGTAGACGATGAACCCGCCATACGCGAGTGGCTGGATGAACTCCTCACCGGATGTGGCTACCAGGTATTCACGGCCAAAGACGGGTTGCAGGCCAAGCGACTGGCCGCGCGGGAAGCCCTCGACGTAATGATCACCGATATCTCGATGCCGGATGAAGAGGGCCTGGGCGTCATTCGGGCCTTGCGGAAGACCCACCCCGGCCTCAAGATAATCGCTATGTCCGGCTCCTACGCCGAGGCGCTGATGGACGCCAAGCTCTTAGGTGCCAACGCCGCGCTCACCAAACCCTTTACGTCCGAAACGGTTCTGAAGTGCATTGCCGAGCTTATCTCTCCCGCAGCGCCCGGCAGCGCCGATCAAAGGTTACGTGGACCGCTCCGAGCGTAACAGTCGCAGATGATTCAAGAAGTGTTCGTCGTTTGAACTGGCGGGATGAAGTTCGATGCCAACATGAAACTCGTTGGCCGCTATGCAAGTGCAGTTCCGAACCGTGCCTACAACTGACGCGCCCTCGATGCGAATCTCCACTTCGCTCAGAACCGTCAGCCGAAACGGAACCGAAACCCGCAAGCCCGATGTTGAAACATCCAGTACCCGGATGATGGCGATGCCCGCCTGCTCGGATCGCAGCAGCGTTGGGTAATTAATCCCATGGCGAGGCTCTGTCCTTCTTTCGTGCCCCTTTTTTCCGTTCTTTGAGGTGGTGTTAACAGGCGCGTTGGCGGGCGTCGGGGCGGGTGCCGGCTCGGCCGATTCAGACCTACGGTCCCCACTAGTACGAACGCTCTCAAATACAGCCGTGAAGGAGAATGTGCTGCCGTGTCCGGGCTGGCCCGTAACATCGATCTTGCCGCCCATTAATTCCACCAGCTTCTTTGCAATCGCCAGGCCCAGGCCGGTCCCCTGATCTTTGCCGGAGGCTGAGCCATTGATCTGACGGAACGGCTGAAATATCTGGTCGCGAAGCTCGGCGCTGACGCCTATACCCGTATCCTTCACGTCGAATCGCAGGCTGGTTCTTCCTTCGGTGCCCGCTACTTCCTCGGCGCGCAGCAGGATCTCGCCGTGCTGGGTAAAGCGAACCGCGTTGCTCAGCAAGTTTGCTAAGATTTGGCGCAGCCGTTCCGGGTCGCCTTTCAGCGTGCCCGGCAAGTCTTTGGAAACGGCGCTCTTGAGCTTCAGCCCTTTGCGCTCCGCGGCCAGACTAAAGAGTTGAAAGACATCCGCGACTATTTCGCCCGGCTGGAATTCGATGGATTGCAGATTCAGGCTGCCCGACTGCATATTCGAGTAGTCGGCCACTTGGCCGGCAATGCGGGTAAGCGATTCCGCCACCTCTCGCGTGGCTTGGATGGAGTCGCGCTGATCGGCGGTTAGTTCTGTTCCGAGAAGTTGCTTGGTGCGGCCAGCCAGCGCATCCAAAGGCGTCCGCATTAAATTTCCGACGTGCGCCAGGAATTTGTTCTTGGACTCAGACTCCGAGCGGGCCGCCGCGAGCGCCGTAACCACCTCTTCGTTGATGGTTCGCAGCTCCTCTTGTAACTCTCTCTGCAACGCGGCATCGATGCGAAATTTGCGGACCAGAAAAACCACTCCGAACGCCAGCAGGCAGGCTCCGCCCACCAAGGCCTTCAAATAGGTGTTCAGTTGGGTGAGGCTGTGGCCGGTTGTGGATAGCTGCAGGCGAACGGAGCGTTCCGCGTTCGACAACTCAGATCGCGTGGCCTGGCCATCCTCGCGGAAGCTTGCCGTCTTGAAACCCGCGGGGTCGGACGTAGTTTTTGCCATTCGCTCGACATTGGCGTCCACCTGGGCCAAAGTTTCGCGAATTTCGGGCGTAACCGCGGCACTCGCAAGCGTCCGGTTGACTGCGTCCCGATAATCGGCATAGCGTTGCTGCCAGGCGGAGCCGGCGGCTGGTGATGCTCCCTGCGGCGGAACGGTCTCTAGTTCTGCAAGCGCGGAAGAAATGGAATCGAGCTTGTCCAGCAAGGCGACATAACCGTCGGAGGCTTTTCTTTGCTGTTCGTCGGCAAGAACGATGAGAAGCGCCGGGGTGATAGTCAAAAACTGACCCAGGAGAAGCAGCAGGCTAGGCAGCCACAGTTTCTCAGAGCGCCGGCTTTTTTGTGCACTCTTCGAATTCGACATTAGCCCCTACATATACGCTTAGTACTCCATCGGTCCGCGGGGCATATTTCTTCACAATTGAATGGTGATATGAGCTATCAGTACGAGGACCGAGAGGGCATTAAGTACTGCGACATGTTGTCAAAGAACTGGGCCATCCGGTCCAGAGGCGTCAGAACGCACGTGACACTTGATAGGAAACTGACTGTAAATACAGGGTTTAAAGCCCTAACTCGATGGCGCTGCACGTGCCCATGGGAAGGCATGCGTTATTCAACAATTGCTCTGCTGCTTGTTTCGAGCTTCAGCGCGGCTTACAGTGCCGAGCCGAAGCTCGATTCCGCGCTGCAGGGCCTCACGTCCAACCAAGACGTTGACGTAATCGTCCAATTCAAGAACGTTCCGAGTGAAGGACAACACCAGCGCGTACTCGCTCACGGGGGTAAGTTAAAGCATAGTCTCGACATTATCCGGGCTGCTCATTATTCAGTCCCGGCCAACCAACTTCAGTCACTCTCTGAAGATCCGGACGTGACATTTATCGCGCCCGACCGTGCAGTGAAAGCCACCGCGAATGCGGTCTACACCGGCAGTCCCGACTACGGTTGGAAAACCGCCGGAGCAGATCTCGCCACCAGCGTATTCGGCCTGGATGGGAGCGGCATTGGGATCGCGCTGATCGACAGCGGCGCCAACAGTAGTAACGATTTGAAAAATGCTCAAAATCAGAGCCGGATCGTGTATCAGACCAGCCTGGTTTCTAACTCCGATGCGAACGATCACTTCGGCCATGGAACGCATGTTTCGGGTATTCTGGCAGGGAATGGGAATAACTCGAATGTCCCCAACTCCACTTACTTAGTCCGGGGCATCGCGCCCAACGCCAATCTGATCAGCATCAAGGTGTTGAACGACAGCGGCGTAGGAACGGACTCCAGTGTCATCGCCGGCATTGAGTTGGCCATTCACCTCAAGAATCAATACAACATTCGAGTAATGAACCTGTCGGCCGGCCGGCCGGTGTACAGTTCTTATCTGATGGACCCGCTGTGCATGGCGGTGCAACAAGCTTGGCAGGCTGGAATCGTGGTGGTGGTTGCGGCTGGAAACGATGGTCGGGACAACTCCCAGGGCAGCAACGGCTACGGTACCATTACTTCCCCCGGCAACAGCCCGTATGTCATCACCGTAGGAGCGATGAACACGGAGGGCACGCTTACCGCCGCCGACGATAAGATCGCCAGTTACTCGTCCAAGGGGCCCACCGCGGTCGACCACATCGTTAAGCCGGATCTGATGGCCCCCGGCAATCGAATCGTCTCGATCAATCAGGGCGGCTCGTGGTTTGACAATACATACCCAGCAAACGAAGTAGCCAAAAGCACCTACACCGCCACCAGCGGCAAATCAAGTGGCGACTACTTTTTGCTGAGCGGCACCAGCATGGCGACGCCCATGGTAAGTGGAGCGGCGGCGTTGATGGTACAGCAGAATCCGAACCTCACGCCAGACGAGATAAAGGCGCGGTTGATGAAGACCGCCACGAAATTCGCTGCGGGCTTCAGTACGGCCACCGATCCGGTCTCCGGGGTCACTTACACGGATGAATTCGACATCTTTACGGTAGGCGCGGGTTATCTGAACATCCCCGCCGCGCTCGCAAACTCCGATCTGCTTACAAGTTCCGCTCTTTCGCCGACCGCTCAATTCAATGCCGGCACCGGCACTGTAACTATGAGCCCGACCGCAACGAATGTGACTTGGGGGAGCAATGTTACTTGGGGGACCAATGTGACTTGGGGGACCAATGTGACTTGGGG
>PKZC01000070.1 GCA_003132905.1 Bryobacterales bacterium
CCCTTGTCGGTGACCACTTCGCTCAGCCCTTGTGCATACACCTGATACGAGCCTTGCGCGGTGGGTGTGTCGATCTCGTTAATCTAGGCTCGCTGCAGTACCAGGCGATAAACCTGTCGATGGCGTATTCATAGCTGCGCCGTGAGTGTTCAGAAGCGAGCGTATTGAGCACCGCCGTCTTGGATTGTTCCAGTTCGGGAATGGTGACTGTCGCGCGGGGAGTTGTGGACTTGGGCTGCCTTTTGGGGGACATAGGAAACGGCTACTTTCAGCCGTCTCCGGAGTTTCGCCCTCGCGGATGCTCAGCACCAATCAGCGGTGTTGGGCTCCGAATTCCATCCCCCGGCAAAAAGGTAGCTAGGGTTGTTGATGTGAACGTCTTAGGATTCTATCCGCAATGCTCCGGCGATAAATCCTCAAGGAATGCGCGAGACCCCTGCCGGAGCATTGCGGATAGAATGCGTTGAACTGAGCCGGACAGTGCTCTATGGGGATTGAATCGTTTTCGACCTTTGGATTGTGGGGTAGGCATGCGGTATTCGATACCGCATCAGCCGCCCGTTACCTGCACCGGCGATCGATAGTTCAGATTCGGCGGAGGCTGCGGTGACACGTTCGCGCCGGAAAAGCGTTTTTGAACGCAGCTCTCCCTCAACCTGAGTGAAGGCTGTTTGAAGAAAACCGGCTTGTTGCAACGGATCGGATCTTTTGAGTCGGAATTCATGATAAAGTTCGGCGGTGGAGGATGCTGATTACCGCTTGTGGGAAAGCGGCCATCATCGCTTTGCTGTGACCCGAGACGGCCAGGCGTTTCGAGTGCTGGGCTATGTCAGCCAGCGGCGGGACAAATCTTGGAGGATCGAGCACTCAGGCAAGATCCTGCCATCCTCGTATGGGTCCGTCGCGGCTGCTGCACGAGCTCTTATTGCATTGGCCACGCACGAGCCGACCAGCGGAGGACCGAAGGAAGCGGCGAAGCCGTAAGGCTCGCCGCCATGCAAGACAGCTTTCTTCCCTCAGGCTCTTTCCGCCGCCATCGAGCCAGCTTTGGAGCTTGCCAAAGCTCACAGTGTGCTCGGTCTCGGGTTGCTTGACGCGGATGGTCGAGGGTCCACATAGCCCTAAGCCTTCACACCATTTGGCGGACACACTTTCCCCTTGCGCCGGTCTAACTGTCCGGGAGTGTTCCAAATGATTTCCAAAATTACTTTCGCAACGGCTTTGCTGGCAACGTCCTGCTTCGGGGCGACGTGGACCGGGAAGATCTCGGACAGTGCGTGCGGCGTAAGCCACGCAAAGATGCGGGCGGCCCATGCTGACCTGACCTCAGACAAAGACTGCACGCTGGCGTGCATCAAAAGTGGCAGCAAATACGTTCTGATAAGTAAGGGCAAGGTCTTCCAGATTGATAACCAAAACCTTGACGATCTTCAAAAATATGCCGGCCAGAGCGTCACGCTTACTGGGAAGCTCACGGGCGACTCCATAGAGGTTACCAGTGTCGCTGCCAAGTAACGATGCGCTAGCCTAGCCAGAGGCCGCATCCGCAAATCCGAACGGCGGAACTCGGCGAGCGCGAAGACGGCCGCTTCGTAGACAGACGCCGCGAACACCTCGGCCGCGTGCTCTAGGCCTTCCGAATCGGTACCGGAGATCGCCAGCTTCCCAAAGGACGTGTGTTCGGTCTTCGGTTGGGCTCAACCTGGATATTTATGGCGCACCTGGCTGATCGCCGGTTCCTCCGTCGTTTGAGGCGCGCCCCGCCCCTGCGTACCGCGAAACTTTGCCGCCCGACGTATGCGCTCCACGATTCAGCCGTCAAATCTTTCGCGGGAGTGGATACTTCTGATCGAGGCTGTCTGCTTCGAGGCCGTGGACTAGAATAGGTTTCGAGGATCTCAAGACATGAACTTCACCAAGTTGGTAGTTCTCACTTCTGCGATGGCGGCTGTTTCAGGGAGTGCCTTCGCGCAGCTTCCTGCATCGAGGGTACTCACCGTTGACGTGGCCCAGTCCATCGCGCAGGAAGCCATGGCCAAATGCCGCGCCGATGGCTACGAGGTAACAGTGTTGGTGGTCGATGGCCTTAACGCGCCGAAGGCGCTGCTACGGGACGATGGTGCGACCGCGTCGACAACAGAAGTGGCCAAAATGAAGGCCACCGCTACCATGCTCTACAACCGGCCCTCGGGTCCGGCCCAGCCTCTTCCGCCCGGTACCGCAGCTCCGCCAGCGACGATTACGGGCACTATCAACGCCCAGGGTGGCGTGCCAATCAAGGTCGGTGACGCTACAATCGGCGCTGTTGCTGTCAGCGGTGCTCCAGGCGGAGACAAGGACGCGGCCTGCGCGAATGCAGCGCTGGCTAAAGTTTCGGACAGATTGAAGTAAATCTCAGAAGTGATGGGTGTCCAAGGGTGCGGGTTAGCCGGGTCGTTGAGAGCAGGTGACGCCCAAGAGTGCTCGCGGCGTGGAACACTACAGAAAGCCGTCAGAACTGAAACGGAAGCCAACCGAACAATTCACGCGCGCCGAACTCGAAGCACTTCGCTTGTACGGATCTGTGCGGGGGGCGATCAGTAATGATCGTCCCTACCGCAACAGCCACAGCTTCATCACTGTTAGACCCACCGACGGTCGACGTCTTCCTACACAAAGTAGCTGGCGCGGTAAGTCCGGGCTCTCCGGTTTTCAGTATCGCACTGTGGATCTCAGGTCCTTTCCCCGGTTTGGACACGCCAGGCAGAACAGCACGGATAGCTCTCCGATAACGCTGCGGCGCTTATGAATCCACTTTGACGGTTTGTCGCCAAACCGCGCGGTGAGTGCGGATGCTTAAAGCGCATCAGTAGAATTCGTCACTCTCCAGGGAGTTTATCTTCGAGTTCGCTGGCCAGCTTGTGTACGTCCGTGGTTTTACTGAACGATTGGACCTCTTTCCTGGAGGAGTCAACGTTGACCCCCATATGTAGGCAGAGTTTCTGCAACATCTTCAGGATGGTTGTGAGTTCCTGTTCGGAAAGCATTCCGACTTGGAGATCCAGATGCGATCGCCGTTCGGATTGACGGGCCATGCGATTTTGACTGATCAGCACGAAGATGGTCAAGAACACGCTTTCCGAGGAGACGACCAGGGCCAGGACGCCGAAAGGAAATGGATCAAATGCTTTGAGTCCAGGGACCACATGGAGATTTGCAAGGCTCCAAACGAGGATGAGGACCAAGTGAGCGACCAGGAATCCCAGATTGCCTAGGTACGTTCCTGCGTACACCATTGAGCGGGAACATCGGCGAAGCCAGGTAAATCCCACTCTCTTCTTGGCGGCCTCGATCATTCCGGCCAGTTTGTTGATATCCGCGCCCGCCGGGCGAAACACGGGCACCGCGGGAATTGTGACCTCGTGAGCGAAATCATCCGGCGCGCTCGCCGATGCGATGTCACCGGGCATCGAGATCACTGTCGGCCCCTTGTCTACGACGGCCGTCAGGATCGCGGTCGTGAATACAGCCCGTGACTGTTCAGGGTTGACCACGCGCCCGACATAGAGGCACGCAGTATCGAAAAACTTGTACGGGTTCAATTCTTCGAGGGCAGCGGTGTCCATGAGCTTCGTCTCGACATCGCCGGCGATGGCAATGATCGCGGCCCCCTCCTTGCGCGCGTCCATCAGTCCGTTGAAAAGATGCGTCACGCCGGGACCTGCGGTACCGCATACCGCGACGGGATTGCCGGTCAGGTACGCTTCGGCGACCGCGGCGAAAACGCCGTACTCTTCATGGCGAACGTGGATGAACTCGATCTTCCCGTTGCGCCGGAGCGCGTCGATTACCGGGTTCAACGCGTCCCCGACGATGCCGTAGCAGCGTTTGACCCCGGCCTTCGCCAGCAACTCCCACATCACGTCCGCGACTTTTCGTGCCATCCGACACTCCTTCCCGCGAAAGCCGGTCAGAACCGCGCACCGTCCCTATCTGGTTTGGCCGGAACTTCTATCTTGGGTCCGGCTTCTACGGTTAGTATAGATCCGCCAGCCCATCTTTGAACCGTCTTGGATGCCATCAGGCCGGGTGCCAGATTCGCTGGGAACCTTTTTCGCAGGGCCACTTTTTCGCTTTCGCCGTCGCTAATACGTCCGATTGGCAGGTTGCAACGTCCTGCGCAGCATTCCCGTGGCATAGGTCGAACGAAATGTCTTCAGATCAAACTTTGTCGGGTCGAGTTTGGCGCGCTTCGCTATAGATTTACAGTAGTCGAGCATGTGCTGGTCGTTGTCCGGGGCACTCCTGTGATTGCCGCCGTGTCAGCGGAAGCACCGGGGAAAATCAGCGTGACCGATGTTGTTCGGATAAGTACACGGTTGTGTGAGAAGAGTTTTTAGCTGGGCAGCTTCTCAGTAGGGCGGTTTCCATCTCCCAATCCTAAGCGGATTAGCCTTGCCAGCCAAATATCGGGCCGCCGCGCCCAAACAGAAGCCACCGGACTCGAAGCAGGGCAGACGTGAATGAATGCCGTTTGGGAAGGCGGGCAGTCAGGTTCACACAATTCTCTTTGATCTTGCGCACAGAGAATCCGACCTTCGACTCAATATCTCATTCAGAAGCTGGCCGAAGCGAGTTTTCTGGATCCTCTGATTAAGCCGGGCAAATTTGCACGCACAAATTACTTTACGTGGCGTTTCC
>PKZC01000121.1 GCA_003132905.1 Bryobacterales bacterium
TAGTCTGAAAGTGCTTGACCTCAAACGGCCGATTAGAGAAGCGGACACTGAGGGAAATTCATTTTGCGTTCTACTCTCTCCCGGCCATGACGATTGCGGAGCGCACCGTTGATCGAAACCTGTACAATCACTTGTCCGAAATGCTGGCATCAAGCGAGAGAACGTATGCCTAGGGACGCTTGTCAGTTTTTCTATGATTGCTAAGGTTGTGGCCAAAGACTTAAACAGGAGCCAAGGGGCTGTTGTACGTTCTGCTCGTACGGCTCAGCGCCATGCCCTGTGCAAGCCCGAGGCTGTAACTAGCTCGTAGGCCAGAGTTTCCGTTTGGCTAGAAGCGGGAGGGATAGATGGAAGGAGGCCAACGTGATGACCAACAGGTCGACTAATCGCGCAGCTGACATTCTAATTGCTGCAGGCGCTAGCAGGGATGAAGAGAGAGAACGCACATCCGACTCATCCTTTCTACGCAGTTTCAAGATCGTCGAGACGGTTGCCGCATCTGCGACACCGATGACACTTGAGGCGATAGCCGGCGCGACGGGCGAACCAAAATCGACCGTGCACAGATTGTTGAAGCGTCTTGTAACGTCACGGATTCTGATGATGGAAGCAACTGGAAGAAGCTTCGCCGTAGGTGATCGTCTCTATTCGCTGCTGTCCAATGTCACTTCAAATTCCTTATTGCACCATCGACGACGTGAAATTATCGGCAAGTTGGTCAAACGCTTGGGCCACACATGTAATTTCACCACGTTGGCGGCGAAAGACGTCGTCTACGTCGACCGCGTCGAGGCGGAATGGCCACGACCGATAAGCTTGTTCCCAGGCTCGCACGTACCGGTCCACTGCACGTCCAGCGGCAAGTTACTGCTGAGTTTCCTCCCGGCGCGCCAACGCCGCCGTCTTTTGTTCCAATCGGCTCTAGGAAAGTTCACTAAGATGACGGTGACCGATCCAGTTAAATTGGAAATGGAACTGAAACAGATTCGTAAGACCGCGGTTGCTACCGACGACGGCGGCTATTTCAGCGGGATGATCTCAGTTGCCGTTCCGGTGTACGGCAGAAAACGCAAGGTGATCGGCAGCGTTGCCGTCCACGCTAGTCGGTCCGACCTGCCTCTAGATGAAGCGTTCAGACATCTCTCTGAACTCAAGCAGGCCGCGCGCGATCTTGGCGCGATTTACAGGAAGCTCTGCTAGAGAGCTCAGCGGAGTTGCGCTAGCGTTTATCAAACATCGTGAGCCGATCCGGCTTATTGCGCTTTTCCTCCTACGAACGATCGCAACGAGTCATTCTGGTCTACCAACTTGAGGTACCTGTCGGTGATGTAGTCGGTTGCCACAGGAATGACCCTTAGAGAGCCTGCGTTCTTCATGAAAGCGGTCATATCGGTCATCCAAGCGATGATCGGGGATTTCTGCTGCTCAGTCCCGCTGAACGCNNGCTGGTTCAAATCGAAAGTAAGATTCCCGTCCACGAGGCCCTTGATGGAAGAATCTGCCAGCGTCAGCCCGCCCTTCGCGAGGAATTGTCTCAACAATGCCTCAGTCTCTAAGCGGTTCTCCCTCATCCACTTTATCGCGCGTAGATAAACGGCGAGGAAGCGGGCGACCCGATCAGGATGATCGACACCATATTCGTGTCTAACGACGAGAACGGCGAGCACAACCGCTCCGCTCTCCTTTCCGCTGCACAGTTTTGTGGCCCCGGCGTTTTCCTCCAGAAGATAGTTGTTCGGCTCCCATACGCCTGCCAGATCCGCATTGTTGCTTCCCATTGCAGAGACGATCTGCGCCTGGCCCATATTGACAATCTGAACGTCCTTCTTTGCCAGGCCATACTTCGCAAGACAGCTGGTAACGACATAGTCCCCCGTAGAGTTACTGGTGAGCAAGATCTGCTGGCCCCGGAGTAGTTCGGGTTTCGCCTTATATTGCTCAAGCTTGCTCGCCCTCACCATGAGCTGATCCACCAGTGACTCGTCGGCACCAATTGCGATGGTATCGATGGCGTAGTTTGCTGCTCCCAACACCGCCGGAATTGCGCCCGTACCACCAACATCCCAGGATTTCGACGCCGCGGCAGCGATCTGTGGCGCGCCCGCCGGGAAAGTCACGAAAGAAGGTTCCAGATCAACTTCCTTCCACCAATTTTTCTCCGTAGCGATGAAGAAGGGCAGTGACCAGAAGAGACCCGGTTGGTAGCTAATGACAATCGGAGCGTTCTCGGCCTTAACGCCGACCCCACCGACGAGCAAAAACATGGATCCGAGAATCGCAGCGGCGACTTTGCGCATCTTCATCTCCCTTATGCTGTTCGGAAATTTACAATTGCTCACGTAGAATTCCCCATATGGTCGTTCGCAGATGCTCGAAAGACGAAAGGTCCATGATCTGTTCGATGTACTCGCAGTCTTTCCATCCCTCTCGATCACGTACCGATGCTACATCGATGATTGTCTTCACCTGACCCGGACGCCGTGTCAATACAACGACACGATCGGCCAGATATACGGCTTCCTCCACGCTATGCGTGATAAATAGAACCGTATGCTTGTTGTTCCTGCGGATGCGGACGAGCTCTTCTTGCATGACGACGCGGGTCTGCGCGTCGAGCGCGCCAAATGGCTCGTCCATAAGAAGAACCGCAGGGTCGAGCGCGTAGCTTCGCGCAATCGCGACACGCTGCTGCATTCCGCCCGAAAGTTCACGCGGATAGGCGGATTCGTGTCCCTGAAGATTCATAACATTGATATAGCGAGCGACGGACGCATCAATATCAGCGCGGGCGGCCCCTCTGCATTCTAATCCAAACGCGATGTTTTGCTTGACTGTTCTCCAGGGAAACAAGGCGAACTGCTGAAAAACGACCGCACGGTCAGGACCTGGGCCGGCGACTTTTTTACCCCCAACGCTTACCTCGCCACTGCTCGGGGAATCGAGACCAGCAACCATCCTCAGAAGAGTCGTTTTGCCGCATCCCGACGGACCAACGATTGCGACGAATTCCTCGTCACCCACCTCCAGGGACACATTGTCCAATGCGAGAAGTTGTTGGGGGCCGGATCCGAACCAGCGCGTGACACCCTTGAATGAAATTCCGCTCAAGGGTCCCACCTGTCGCTTTTAAAGAACAACAATTCCGCACGCCGCAGAAGAAAGTCCAGGACAAAACCGATGAAGCCGATCGCAGCCATGCCGGCCATCACGACTGCGGTTCGGGCGCCACTTTGTGCCTGCACCATCATGTATCCGATACCACTCGAAACGACGATCAATTCGGCGCCGACAAGTGATAGCCAACCCATTCCCGCGGCAACGCGTAAGCCGGCGATTATTGAAGGAAACGAGGCCGGGAGAAGAACATAGAAAATGATGCGAGGACGGCTTGCGCCCAGCGTTTTCGCGGCCTCGACTAGCGTCTCATCGGCGAAGCGTGCGCCCCTGTACGCATTGACCATGCAAGGTGGAAATGCGCCTGCGAAGATGATGAGCAAGGGGCCACCGATGCCAGTGCCAAACCATAGGGCCGCGAATGCAACCCACGCGATCGGCGAAACGAACCGCACGGACTCGAATAGCGGCGTTATCGCGGCATCAAACTTCCTCGACAAGCCGGCGCACAGACCCAGAGGCACACCTACCAGGACGGCAATCGAGAATCCGCCGGCAAACCGCATGAGGCTAGATACTAGATGCCCAACGAGAGTAGCTCCAGCAAACGGCTCGACCAGCAAAGAGGCAAAGGTGCGAGCGACTTCGACCGGTCCGGGAAGAAACAGCCCACGGACGAATTGCGAGGAGATTTCCCACAGCAAGAAGAAGAGGCACACCCCACCCACGGAGAGCGCATTCCGCCGTAAACCGCCCCTTCCTGGATTCGCGCTCATGTCAGCTCGGCATCTGCGACCAGTGGAATAGATATTTTTCTGTCCACGCCAGCATCATCGTCATCAACCACCCGAGGACCGCGACGATTGCCATCGCGAGAAGGATCATCCCCGGATACAGATCGAGTGACGCGATGTTCAGAAGATGGCCTAGACCACCGACGGAGCCGACGAGTTCGGCAGCAACCAATGCGCTCCAGCAGACCTGGAGCGAAAGCCTCNNGCCGGAATCATGACCGCCTTGAGCAGAATCCAACTCGAGGCTCCGTGAACCTTGGCGGCTTCCATGAGTGTGCGGTCGACGTTCCTGATCCCCGCATCGCTGTTGATAACAGAGGGAACGAATGCCGAGAGCCAGATGATAAAGATCTTCGCTTCATCGCCAATACCGAACCATAGAATGCTTAGTGGAATCCAGGCGAGCGGAGGTATCGGCCGAAGCATAGAGAACACGGGACCAAAGAGCGCGTCAGCATCTTTGTTTGCCCCCATCAGCAGACCGAGCGGCACCCCCGTAATGACCGCCGCTAAAAAGCCACCAACTATGATCTTGCAACTCCGAACGACATGCTCCAGCAGCCCCGCCCCGCCGTAACCATTTACAGAGATAGCTTGGTCCCATGCGTCCCGCACATCCGCGGGAGAAGGAAAACGTCCCGGCCCGACAAGGTTTGTGACGGTTGTTGCAAAATACCAAGCGGCGGCAACTATTATGATAACCGTGATCTGAATCGCGGTTCTTTCGCTCAAAAACCAATTTGGCTTGGGTGCTATCATCGCAAAAAACCCAAGTCCAAAAGAATATCGCGGAGTGCCGCGCGCTCTGTGGCGTCAAGAGACCGTTGGGGCCCTCTTGGGTCTCCGAAATGCATCGACGTCCATTCGGATAGCGCCTTGATCGATTGTGGCACACCGTGTTGCCTAAAGAAGGTGAACAACGGTTTCAGCTCGTTGAATCTCTCTTCAGCTTTCGTGGACCAAGGATCTTCTCGGAGGTCAGCATAGAGCTTCGTGAGATGACCTGCGATGAGTGGGTGCATCATGACTTCCCAGCCATCCGCTCCTAGCCTCATACCTTCGAGTGCCTGATAATGAAACCCGCAAAACAACGCGAACCTGTCGGCACACTCCGTCCTTATCTCCCTTAGCCGGGACACTTCCCCGGACGCCTCCTTCACGGAGGTTATTTGGGCGATCTCCGACATTTTGCGAATCCGATCGGGGGTGAAATCAAACCTCGTGGGCAACGTCAGATTATAAAGCCTTATTGGGACCGCAATTTTTTCCGCGACCATCGCATAATGCCGATAGACATCCTCGAACCGCACAGGGAAATACTGCGGCATCTCAATCATTAGGCTGGTTGCCCCTGCGTCCTGTGCCCTCCTTGCATTCTCGATCGTCTGTCTAGTGGAATAGGCGCCGACACCGACGTTCAGGTGGCACCGACGGCTCACGGTTTTTCCCACCATATTCAGTACTGTGCGACATTCTTCTTCGGTGAGGTACGGACCCTCGCACGTGCTGGCCAGGCACGTCAGCCCTACGATCTCGAAGGTCAACATCTCCGAGACATATTCGCCGAGCTGCCCTAGATCGACGTTGCCGGAGCGGTCAAACGGAGTTGCGAGATAACAATAAAGACCCCCGCTACAATCCTTGTCGTCGAATTCTGAAATTTTCGGGACCGCAAACTCCTTCATGGATGCGTTGCCTATATTCAATGACTTTCTAGGTTATGCACGATCATCCCTTTGGCGGGGGCGGCGGAAACTTATCCCTCTCCGAACCAATCTCGACGGTTTCGCCCGTGCTGGTAAAGGTGCGTTTAGTATTGGACCCTCCGTAGATCACCATGCAGACGGCCGGTTTATCTCCAATGGCCGTGAATTCGTGTGGCACTCCGGCCGTAATGAAGGTCGAGTCGTAGGGACCGCATTCGACGACCTTCTCACCCAAGGTGAGCCGAAGTCGCCCTTCGAGCACCGTCACCTGCTCTTCTGAATCATGATAGTGGCGCGAGACGACGGCACCGACCGGTATCCGCGTGATTCCGGACTTAATATTGAGTGCCCCAAGTTTGGCATGAACTATCGGGTAGTTGACAATGTTCTGACCACGCTGAACACCATTGAGATTGTCGAACTCGAGATGGTGAATTTGCATATCCCTCTCCCAACTGAGCTATACAGGCTATACAAGCTATACAAGCTA
>PKZC01000268.1:0-3157 GCA_003132905.1 Bryobacterales bacterium
GCGCTGGAGGAATGATGACCTTTGCAGTCTTATCTGATTGGGGCTTCGGGACTCGCTTCGATTTGGCCGCTTTGGAAGCATCGGGAGTGGTGTCGGCAGCGGGAGGCGTCGTCGGTGGAGTTTCGACTGGCGGCGGTGTCGCCTGAACAGGTTCTGGCGCGGGCGCTGCGGGTGCTACCACGGCAGGTGGCGGCGTTGCGGTTGCGACNNGGAGGCGGGCGGCGGTTTCGATGGGCCGCCTTTCACTCGAGCGGTTTTTAATGGCTCGGACTTTGTTGGATCAGGCTTCGGGAATGCATCGGCCTGGGGAGGTCCATTGCGCGGCGGGGCACCCATCGGCGGCGGCGCGCCCATCGGGGGTGGTGCTTCGATGGAAGGATCCGAATCTAGGGAAACGGATGCCGCCGCGGCCGGAGCAAGCGGGGCGGCGCTGGGAACCGAGAGCGGCGAAGGAGTGGATGGGATGGGCATCTGTCCGCTGGGAATCGGTGAAGCGAAGTGGCCCTCGGGGTCCAATTGCCGCTGTAAAACGATAAGCGCGCCTTCAATCTCTTTCATCGACTGCCAGCGCGCCGCGGGTTCCTTGAGAAGGCAGCGCAGCACAATCTGCTCCAGCATCGGCGGGACAGCGGGCGCCGCTTCGTAGATTGGTTTGACATCGTCGCGCAGGATGGCAGAGAGCGTAGAGATGCCGGAGCGCCCTTCGAATGCGCGCTTGCCCGTCAGCATTTCATAGANNGAACGAGAAAATGTCGGAGCGGGCATCCACGCGTTTGCCTTCGGCCTGCTCGGGTGACATATAACTGACGGTGCCGATGATGGAGCCCTCGCGGGTAAGCGCGGTTTCCATGGTGCTCTGATCGCCGGTTTGGCCGGACATGCCCGAATCCACCCACTTGGCCAGCCCAAAATCCAAGACCTTGATCAGTCCTGAGGTAGTCACCATGATGTTGGAGGGCTTAAGATCCCGATGAATGATGTGCGCGGCGTGTGCTGCAATGAGGGCACTGGCGATCTGAGCGGCATATTGCAGGGCTTGTGGCGGGGGCAATCCACCGGCAGGCGTGAGGTCGCGCAGAGTTTTGCCGGCGATGTATTCCATCACGATACATTGCATGTCTCCTTCCGAGACAATGTCGTACAACGTGATGATGTTGGGATGATTGAGGGCCGATGCCGCTTGCGCCTCCTGGAAGAAACGGCGCTTACGCTCCGGATCGGTAGACAGCCCGGGGGACAAGATTTTCACCGCTACCAGACGGTTCAGCCGGCTGTCTTGCGCCTTGTAAATCTCGCCCATTCCGCCGGCGCCAATCTTGTCGATCAGTTGGTAGTGAAGAATCTTTTTGCCGACCATGGTGCGAGCGAGCGCGACTGTGCACTCACGCGCATTATGACTCGAATGAGACAGCCAGCGCAATCAGGGCGAGGTACCAGGGGTTTGGCCGTCATTCGCGATTCTGGCCGGTTCTCCTTCGGTTCGCGCCTCGGAAGAGCCCGGACGGGTGCCTCGAAGTTATTGCCAGCATTGATCGTTCCAGGTTAGCCTACGGTAGACTGGGAGACGGCATGAAAGAATTCCGCAGTCTCTTTTTATGTGCTTTTCTGGGCGTGTTTTGCGCCCTGCCCAGTGTTGGCGCAAGCCCCAGCGCGAGCGTGTGCGATACCGTGGCGGGCAATTTAGTGCTGAATTGCGGGTTCGAGACTGGGGATTTTACGGAGTGGTTAACTACGCTCGCTGCATCCGGCAGCGATTTCGACGTGATTGAATATTACACCTATTCCGGCACTTATGCAGCGCGGTTTGGCGCTCTGAACGGCACCAACGATTACATCGATCAATCCTTGGCCACCACTCCGGGACATTCCTACACCATCACGTTCTACCTGGATGCGAGCCGGGAGAACATTGGCGGTGCATTTGTCGCGAATTGGAACGGCACCAATCTCTTGACGGTTTCAGGTTCCGTTGGCTCGGGTTACCAACTATATTCATTTACGGCCCAAGCCACTTCCAGCAGCACAGATTTGCAATTCGGCGGCAACAGCCTGCGTGCATTTTACTATTTGGATGATGTGGTTGTCACCGATACCAACGCGCTCGCTCCCACCGCAAATCTTCGCGCGTGGGGCGACAACCAATATGGCGAGCTCAGTAGCCAGACCAGTGTGAATAGCAATTTGCCGGAGCAGGTTGGCGGGCTTACCGGCGTGGTGTCCATTGCTGGCGGCTTTTATCACAGCCTGGCTTTAAAGAGTTCGGGGACGGTTTGGGCCTGGGGCGACAATCAATCCGGCGAACTGGGCAACGGCAACAACACGAACAGTAGCGTCCCGGCACAGGTTGGCGGATTGAGGGACATTGTGGCGATTGCGGCCGGCGGAAGTCACAGCATGGCTTTAAGAAGCAGTGGAACGGTTTGGGCTTGGGGGTCCAACCAATCCGGAGAGCTTGGCGCCGGGAACAACACGAACAGCAATGTGCCCATACAGGTGAGCGGTCTCACTGGAGTGGTGGCGATCGCCGCTGGCGGATATCCCTATGGCTTCGGGACCAGCCTGGCTTTGAAGAGCGATGGGACGGTGTGGGCCTGGGGCGACAACCAATACGGAGAACTCGGCAACGGAAGCAATACGAACAGTAATGTTCCCGTGCAGGTGACCGGCCTTACGGGAGTAATGGCCATAGCGGGAGGTTTTTATCACAGCCTGGCTTTGAAAAGCGACGGGACGGTGTGGGCCTGGGGGAACAACCAATACGGTGAACTCGGCAACAGCAGCACTTCGAACAGCAACGTGCCAGTGCAGGTGAGCGGATTAGCCGGCGTGGTGGCGATAGCGGGCGGCCTTTATCACAGCCTGGCGCTCAAAGCGGACGGAACGGTTTCGTCCTGGGGCTACAACGTGGATGGTGAGCTGGGCAGCGGAAGCAATGCGAACAGTAGCGTTCCGGTACCGGTGAGCGGCCTGTCAGGAGTCGCTGCGATTGCCAGTGGCGGAGATACTAGCCTGGCGCTGAAGAATGACGGGACGGTTTGGTCCTGGGGCTACAACACCGACGGTGAACTCGGCAATGGGAGTAATACGAACAGTAACGCGCCGGTGCAGGTGAAAGGCTTAACGGGTGTGGTGGCGATAGCGGGAGGTTTTTATCACA
>PKZC01000268.1:3209-29363 GCA_003132905.1 Bryobacterales bacterium
GCGGCTACGGCGGCGGGTGCTCGCAACGCCGCGCTGATGTTTGTCGCGAACGCGCCCGGTGTTCCACTCCTGGCGCAACTGAGCGGAACGGGTACGGTACAGTCGGGCTCCGGCGGGCCCTCCATCGCCAACGTCGTGAGCGCCTCGGCCTTTGGGGGATTCTCCGATGTCGCGCCTGGTTCCTGGGTGGAAATCTACGGATCGAACCTGGCGCCCGACACGCGCGGCTGGGCGGGTGGCGATTTTCAAGGCAACAACGCGCCGACTATGCTGGATGGCGTTACGGTGACCATCGGCAATCAAAAGGCGTTCGTCTCTTACATCTCCGCAAGTCCGGGCCAGGTCAATGCGCAGCTGCCGTCCAACATTGCTACCGGAGCCATGCAGATTACTGTCACCAACGGCGGTTCCAGCAGCGCGCCGTTTAGTATCGTCGTGAGCGGCACTCAACCGGGGCTGCTCGCGCCCGCCTCATTCAAAGTGGGAGCGAGTCAGTACGTTGTCGCTCTGCTGCCGGACGGAACTTATGTTCTTCCGGCCGGATCGATCGCGGGGGTCACTTCGCGGCCGGCCCATCCGGGCGAGACGATTACCATGTACGGCATTGGTTTCGGCCCTGTGACGCCGAACTTTGCCGCAGGCCAGATTGTCACCCAGCAGAATCAGCTGGAGCTTCCGCTCGCTCTCTCGTTCGGACAGACGCCGGCACAATTGTCGTACGCCGGACTGGCGCCCACTTTGGTAGGCCTCTATCAGTTCAACGTGGTGGTTCCAACAGTGCCGGATAGCGACGTTGTGCCAATCACGTTTAATTTGGGCGGCGTAGTAGGTACACAGACGCTTTTTACGTCCGTCCACCAGTAACCGCGGGCACACGGCGCGTGGTGGTGATCACCAGCACACTGATCAGCACCAGCACGGTTCCAGCACTCTACACTGGTTACGGATGCAGGTTGGCGAGCCAACGATCATCGAGCGGCAAGACTTGGACGCGAGCGTCGGCGAGGTCCCCAATGCGGACGCGGTGTTCATTGTATGGGCCGGCGATCGGTCTTCGTATCTGGCCAAGACCAGCATGCTGAAGCGCAGATTGATGCGGATATTTAAGCCGGATGCAGGAACGCGCCGGTCTTTGAATCTGCGCGAGGTTGCCACGCGCGTGGAATATTGGCCGACGGCCTCGCGGTTTGAATCCATGCTGCTGCACTATGCGTTGGCACGCCGCCATTTTCCGGACGATTACTTGCGCATGGTGAAGCTGCGGATGCCGGCTTACGTCAGGCTGATTCTGGCGAACGAGTTTCCGCGCACGCAGGTGAGCACGCGCTTGAGCGCCAGCCGGGCCATCCATTACGGGCCGTTCCAATCGCGAGCCGCGGCCGAGTTGTTCGAAGATCAGTTTCTGGATTTGTTCCAGATGCGGCGCTGCCAGGAGAATCTGGAGCCCAGCCCGCAGCATCCGGGCTGTATCTACGGTGAGATGAATCGGTGCCTGCGCCCCTGCCAGCAGGTGGTGAGCCGCGAAGAATATTTGAGCGAAACGGCGCGTGTCGAAGAGTTCCTCACCGGCAACGGGGCTGCGCTGATCAGCGTGGCGTCGGCCGCGCGCGATCGTCTGAGCGTGGAGATGAACTTCGAAGAGGCCGCGCGGCAGCACAAGCGTTTGGAGCGCATCCAATCTGTGCTTTCGCTACGCGGCGATCTGGTGTGCGATATCGACCGGCTGTACGGAGTGGCTGTTGCGCCCAGTCTATCGGCCGACCGTATACAGTTGTGGTTCGTCTGCCAGGGTGCATGGCAAGCGCCAGTGGAGTTTCCCTTGACGTCGTTCGTTTCGCTGGATCAGCGGCTGCGGGAACTGGTAGCGTCGATACATCCCATTACGCCGCCGCTGGCGGAGAAGCAGGAGCATCTGGCATTGCTGGCTCGCTGGCATTATTCGACCTGGAGCGACGGCGAATGGATCGGTTTCCCGGCGCCCGATCAAGCGCCCTACCGGAAACTGGTGCGGGCCATTTCTCGCGTGAGCCAGAAGGCGGCGTCAGCGCAGCTCGATTCAGAACAATCCCGCACGGTCTAGAAATTCCTTGGCAACATCGCGGGCCGGACGGTGCTGTGCGTCGACGGCATAATTCATGCTGCGCATCTGGGTGTCGGAAATCTTGCCCGACAGTTCCGAGAGAATGGCACGCAGATTTGGATACGCCGCCAGCGCTTCCTGGCGCACCACGATGCAAGCCTGATAAGGCGGGAACACATGCTTGTCATCTTTCAGTACGGTTACATCCAGCTTGTTCAGAAGTCCATCGGTAGTGTTGGCGGCTGCCATGCTGACTTGTTTCTGTTTGAGAGCCTGATAGAGAAGCCCGAGGTCCATGCTCTTGGGAGGGCCGGTCCATTTGATGGAATAAGCTCGATTCAATGCGCCATAAGCATCGGGGCGGGTGAGGAACTCGTAGCCTGCGCCCAGGGTAAAACCCGTGGGATCGGCCGCCGCATCGCTCAATGTTTGTAGATGACGACCACGTGCGTCGTCACCCCGGACGGTCATTGCAAACGAATTTTCGAAGCCTAGCGGATCCAGCCAGTCCAGGTGGAAACCACTCGAATACTCAGCGCGCACCTGTTCCAGAACGGCGGCTGGATCGGTGACGCCGCTGCGCTTCAGAACGTTCGTAAATGCGGTCCCGGTATACTCCGGATACATGTCGATGTCTTTGGCTAGCAGCGCCTGATGCGCTAACAGCGTTCCCCCCAGATCGAGCTTGCGCTCCACCGGCTGATGCGTGCGCGCCTCGATGTGCTGCGCGAAGATCTCGCCCAGTATCAGTTGCTCGGTGAAGTTCTTCGAGCCGACGACGATGTGGTTGCGAGCGCCGCAGCCGGTGAGCAAGGTGGCTGCTAGGAAAGAGAGAATCGTCGTTCGATCCAACTGAATCCTCCGTCCGAGAGAAGCGCGAGCAACGCTGCGGGAATCGCGCCAGCCAGGATCTGGGTGGTATCGACGGATGCAATGCCGCGGAAGATGAAGACGCCCAGTCCGCCGCCACCGATGGCAGCCGCGATGGTGGCCGTGCCGATGGTGGTGACGGTGGCGATGCGAACACCGGCAATGATGGTGGGTGCGGCGAGCGGCAGTTCCACTTCCCACAGCAGTTGACGGCCGGTCATGCCCATGGCGATGGCAGATTCGCGTACGGCGGCGTCCACGCCCAGAATTCCAGCCAGCGTGTTGCGAAGAATGGGAAGCAGGGCATACAGTACCAGCGCGACAATTGCGGTCCGTTTGCCGATGCCGCCGATAAAAGGAATGGGGATCAGGAATCCGAATAGCGCCAGACTCGGGATGGTCTGCATCACATTGGCAAAGCCGAGCAGCGGCGTGCGCAGCGATGCCCGCCGGGTGAGCAGTATGCCCAGCGGCAGTCCTACGCCGACGGCAATCGCCATGGCACTAAGCACCAGCACGAAATGTTCGGCGGTCAAATGCGCCATCTCCTGCAGCAAATAAGGAGGGATCATAACGTCGACAAAAAGGCTCGCGCTTCCGGCCCGTTCGAATTCTGAAACTTGCTCGGTGTTGTGAGTACTTCCAGTTTGCCACGATGCAGCAGGGCGATTTCAGTGCCCAGGCGCAGGGCTTCCCGCACGTCGTGCGTGACGAAGATGGATGTTTTCCGGACGCGCTCGCGCAGTTCCAGGAATTGATCCTGCAATTCAACGCGAGTAACGGGGTCGAGCGCGCCGAAGGGTTCATCGAACAGCAGCAGCTTTGGCTCCGCCGCGAGCGCCCGTGCAACGCCCACTCGCTGGCGTTGACCGCCCGAAAGCTGGCGGGGATAGCGATCGCGAAATTGCCCAGGTTCCAAGCCCACTTGATCCAAGAGCTCGTCTACTCGCGCCCGCACGCGTTCGGGTTGCCAACCCTTTAATCGCGGAACCAGCCCTACATTTTCGCCGATGGTGAAATGCGGAAACAATCCCACTTCCTGGATCACGTAACCGATGCTACGCCGGAGTTCGATGAGATCCCAATTGGTAGTGGCGCGGTCTTCGACGAGTACTTCACCCGAGGTGGGGAACAAAAGGCCGTTGAGCATTTTGAGCGCGGTGGTTTTTCCAGAGCCGCTGCGGCCGAGCAAAATGAGCGTGCGGCCCGGTTCGATGCGGAAACTCAGGTGATCGAGAATGAGGTTGCCGCCGATGCGATAAGAAACATCGCGAAATTCAAGCGCCGCGGCGTCCGGGCTCAATGAACGGCCCAGAGATTTTCCGCGAACGGCCAATCCCGGTCCACCCACTGAGCTTCGATGTCGAACCCAGCGTGCTCCGCCATTTCCTCCAGCTCGGGCAAATGGAACTTGTGAGAGGATTCGGTCCAGATAGTCTCGCCAGCTCGGAAGGTGACTGTGAGATCCGCCTCAGGAATAAACACGGTCTGATTCAGGCGCGAGCGTAAGTGCATTTCGATACGCCGCTGATCTTCGTTCCAACGGGCCTGGTGCTCGAAGTCGCGCAGTTGAAAATCGCCTCCCAGCTCGCGATTGATACGTCCCAATAGGTTGAGATTGAATGCGCCCGTGACGCCGGTGGGGTCGTCATAGGCTACCAGCATGCGGTCGCGATCCTTCACTAGATCCGTCCCCATGAGCAGCAGGTCTCCGGGAAGCAGAGCGCGGCGCAGGTCGCGCAGGAATTCCAGAGCGCACTTGCGTTCGAAGTTGCCAATGGTGCTGCCGAGAAACATCACCAGAAAAGATTCGCCGGGTTGACGCTCGGCCGTGGCGCGCGCCATTCCATCCAGATAGGACTGCACCAGCGGATGCACCTCGGCAATGTCGGACAAATCCCGCTCACAGCGTGCCAGCGCATCGGCGGATACGTCGATCGGATAATAGCGCGGCAGGCCGCCTGGAATCGCCTCCAGCAGATGACGCGTCTTTTGACCTACGCCGCTGCCGAGTTCGATCACGGCTACGTTGGACGGTAGTAAGCCGGCGATATCGCCCGCATGCCGCCGCAATAAACCCTCATCGGCGCGCGTGAGACCATATTCGGGAAGATGTGTGATGGCTTCAAACAGCGAACTTCCCAACTCGTCGTAAAGATACTTCGAGTGAAGCTCCTTCTGAGGTTTGGCAAGGCCAGTGCGCACGTCCGACGCGAATTCGCGAACAGCGGCGTTCTCCTCGCCCTTAATCTTCGACCAGCCGAAAACTTGCGTAGACATAGGGGTAATTAGGGCGAAACCAGTTGCGGAAAGAGCGGCGCAGCATGCAAGCGGCCGTCACTGGCGAGCCGCCTTTCATAACATAATGCTCTTCGTCGAAGAAATTCTGCGAATATCCTGGATAAAATGGCATGGGCTGAAATCCGGGAAAAGGGCCGAACTTAGTCGCGGTCCACTCCCAGCCGTTCCCGACCAGCTGCGAGACACCCGAGGCGCTGTCTCCCGCCGGATTCGCGTCAACCTCCACGGGATCCCAATGGTGAAAATCGAAATTGCCTCGGGCCTTATCCGGCTCGGCGTTTCCCCACGGGTAGGGACGCTCTTCGCCGGGTCTTGTTTCGCCAGTTCTTGTTTCGTAGGCCGCGCGATGAAACTGTTCTTCGGTGAGTAATCCCTTGCCGGACCATGCGGCATAAGCGGAGGCTTCGTTATAAGTTACGTACACCGGAGCGTTCAGCGGTAACGGCACTTCGGAAAACATCCCGCGATAAAACCACTGGCCAGCTTGCTGTTTCCAAAAGTGGGGTACGGAAGCGCCGTCGCGTACGAAATCGAGATACTGGCCGTTCGTAATTTTGAACTTACTCACTTTGAAGCCGGGAACATTTACCTGGTGCTCGGCAAACTCGTTATCCCAACCGAATTCGCCGCGCTTCTGTCCCAACGTCGCCAAGCCGGGTGCGATTCCGATCATCGGATTCGCAATGCGCATTGTGGAATGGATCAATGGCGCAACTGGAGATGTCTTTTGGTCATAAGGCAGGTTGTGCAAAAGGTAGGCCAGCGTTTCGGCATGCATGAGCCGGTGTTCCAGCGCGACATGTAGAATCTGTTCTGGAGTTTGATCGCGCAGATCGTCGATGCGTGCGCGAACACGTTTGTTGTAGCTTTGAATTTCTTCGATGCTCGGCCAATCCGCCGGTTCGTCCGTAGCTGCCTGGCCCACCGGAGGGTCGATACCGAATTCAAACAGAGTGTCGAACTGTGGACTCAGCGAGACGACACCCATCGTCTTGCGGGCGATGAGATTCCAGTCGAACGCTTCCAGGTGGCCGAGGTAGAAGACCAGACGATGCCGCTCCGGAATAGGGCGCGAGTAGAGTGCTTCGGGCTTAAGAAGCTTGAAGATGGAGTCGGTTAGTAGGCGGGCGGAATCCAGCTGTTCCTGGAGCGCCCGACTCATAATGGTTGCAGTCGACATGCTAGCCTCCGGCTACGCAATATCAGACTAGCATCCGTACCGCCAAAACGGGAGTTAGCTAAATGTCAGTTCAGTTACTACTTGAAAAAGGCGTGGCACGGTTAGTTGCCCGTGCCATGCGCTCAAGAATTGCTCTTACTTCGTTCCGCCGGGTGCAAGTTGACCAGGTTGGGTGGAGGCGGAGTTCTGCGCTTCCTTCTTCGCGGCTTCAGCCTGAGCGCCTTGAACAGCCAGCGCAGCTTGCGCATCCCATGTGCCTTGATTTCGCTTGGTTTTCCAAACGTCATCGCCCCACCAGGTATTCGACTTCGAGGCGGATGCAGCGGCTGAGGTGGCGGGTGAGATCGGCGACCTCTTCGCGGCCAGGGTTTCCTGCGCGTCCATGGCCCGGTAAGCGGCCAGTTCGAAGTTCAGCGTTCCGGTGACGCCGGCGGCATCGGTATAGTTGATAACCAGAGTTTGTTTCCGATGGCTGGCGATGGGCGACATAGCGGGGAACACATGCATCACGCGCCGCACGTCGGCTTTCTCTATGTTGGTGCCGGTGATCTGATCGTAGGGCAACTTGTACACCGACCCTTTATAGGTGAAGTGAAACTCCTTGGCATCCTCAAAATCGAATATGCCAGTGGAATTCACGGGAATCGATTTCACCGTTCCGCCGACGTATTGAACCGTCTCGGAAGCGGCGCGGATCACAGCCGGTGGCACGACTGCGAAGACTAGGGTGGAGATCAGAACCTGGCGGATTGCGAACATGTAGTACCTTCCTAGCGAGTACTATCGGTCGCAACGGTCCAGGACTTTAGCCATGCCGCCACTACAATAGAAACAACATGTCTGTTTACGACGAGCGCCGCGAAGACCTGGAACAGCAACAGTTTATGATGGGGCCCGAGCGTGGACGGCTGTCTGTCACGCTGGATTTGCTCACCGACGCGCTGGTCCTGGTGGGACAACACGGCGTCTATTGCCAGAGCGCCCGGCAGCCCGGCAAGCCCGCCATGGACATACAGATGATTTCCAAGTGCCTGACCGACGCCAAGGAGTTGGTGGCCGATGTTATGGGAGAGCTGAAGCGGAAATCCGCGCCGAAAACCTAGCGCAGTTAGTGCGATCGGGTGGCGAAGTAATAATAGGTCCAGACAAAAATCAATCCGGCGATGCATAGCCCGAGCATGAAAAGCTTGCGTCCGGTGGTGGGTTGGTAGCCGGGTTTTTCGTCTTTAGCTGGTGACTGAGGGGCCGGTGGCTGGTGGCTGGTGGCTGGTTCGGATGCCATGAGTCAATTCAAGTATAACGTCGGTATTCCGGCTTAGGCAGGGGGCCTTTCTTGGCCCACTCATTAAACGGATCGCCCGCATACGCGAACTGCACATTGCCCGTGCCATCGGTAACGAGAGAACGGGTTTGCTGGTTGACGCCCGTAACGGTCACAGCCACAGGTAGATTTCCAACCGCGACGCCATCGGTAGCCAGCGCCGATACATTCAATTCCTCAATCTGCTTCTCCTGGAGCGGCGTGCCTTGGCTTGGACTCAACGTCAGCAGCACAGACGGCGGAATCGGCGCGCCGCCCGCCAGCATGGTCAATGTAAGATTCTTGTCGCCGCCCTTGGCGTAATCCACTTCGTAGGGATACACTCCGGGCGAGAGGAAGTTCACCGTAATCGAACTCGATGCCGGAGCCGAGCGCTGAAGGGCGGGCTGCTTCTTGCTTTCCTCCAGTTCTCGGACGTTCGTAGTGCGGCTCAATGGGAGATCCGTTGGTTTCTGTCCCGGGCTTTCAGGGAAGAAAAGCCGTAAGATGCTCAGCGGAGGGCGGATTGATGATAGGCGATCCGTCGTACCTGATGATTTCAAGCATTGACATGAATCCACCCTTTCCGAGATGTAAGATCACAGCAATATCGGCACCGTCGGCGTCTTTGCAGACTCCTTCGGCCACTGGTGCATACTTGCCCGTCGCCCCAGTCCCTCCGAAACATTCAAGCCGCAGTGTCCCGTCGTCTTCTATTTGTTTTGCCTTGATGTAGTTCACCTGCGTCCGCAACTCATCACGCCCGTGAATAGCTGCGTTGATGAGCTTTCGCAACAGCTCCCTTTCTCGTGTGTTAAGCTCCCTGAATTCAGAATCCACTTTGGCCCCCTCGACGTCAACTGATCACGGAATGTTCTGTGGAAAGTACGTGCCGATTCGAATGTCTGCGGCGGCGAGGATGAACACCCGGGCAGCCCAGGGAACATTCCGTAAGAGCGGAGAATTGAACATTAAATCGAATGGACCGCCGAACGTACCGCCTGCCGCCTGCACTTCTGCAATATATTCTCGCACCAGAAAATGCTCGGTGAACGCGAACGCCTTCCCAACCGGACCGACGCAGTCTCAGTCCGCCGAAGGCCTTTCCCCAATGATGCTTGTCCACGGGCCCGACCCGCCATATGACAAGAACTCAACCATTCCAATCGGCGAGTCATCGCGAATCGCGACGCTTCTGAATCGCCTGGAACCGAGCTTCGCTTTCAGCGCGTATTTTACGAACCCAGGCCGCAGCTCCGTCCTTTAACTCCGGATGATCTTCGTCCTTCCAAATCGGACCCCTGAGCTCAAAGAACTTCAGAAGACGCTGTCGTTTTGTGTCGCTTTGCTTCATCTCGATTACATCCCCTGCAAAAACGGGTTCCGTCGGCGCTCGCGGCCGATGGTCGTGCTCTGCCCGTGCCCCGGAATCACTACAACCGCATCGTCCAGAGGCAGCAGCTTATCGTGAATCGAGCGTAGAATCTGGCGTGAATTTCCGCCGGGCAAATCGGTGCGCCCGATGCTGTCCAGAAACAGAGTATCGCCGGCCACCAGCTTGTCCTCGGCTGGAATCCACACGCTGATGCTGCCTTGCGTGTGCCCGGGGGTCTCAAGCACTTGAAAGTCGGCCGAGCCCAGCTTCACGCTTTCCCCTTCGCGCGCGTTTACATCGATCCCAGTCTTCGCCGGCGTCGCCACCCCCAGCCATTGCGCCTGATCATCAATATGATCGTAGAGTTCCTGATCGCTCGTGTTCATGTAAACCGGAGCGCCGGTGAGCGCCTTCAACTTCTGCGCGCCTCCGATGTGATCGATGTGCGCGTGCGTGACGATAATCGCCTTCACACGCAGATGATGCTTTTCTAAAACCGCTGTGATGCGCTCGATCTCATCGCCTGGGTCGATTACAATTGCTTCGCCGCTAGTCTCGTCTCCAAAGACCGAACAATTGCACTGCAAAGGGCCGACCGGCAAAATTTCATGAATCATGATCGTATACTCGAATTATGGACCCAGCTGTACGCGCGGTGCTCGGAGTGTGTATGCGGTGGATCCACATCGCCTCCGTTGTCACGCTGATTGGCGGGTTCCTCTACGCGCGCTTCGTTTTGGCTCCAGCACTGGCGTCGGTTCCTCCAACGGAAGGCTATAGATTGGGAAACCTTATCGCCGCCGGCTTCCGTCCGCTATTGTTCACGGTCCTGATTACGACGCTGGGTTCGGGAATTTATAACTACGCGACGAAGGCCAGCTGCCCACCCACGTACCGGCTATGGCTCGGAATCAAGCTGCTGCTCGTACTCCACATTTTCGCCGCGGCGGTGCTTTACTCGCTGCGTCCCTCGAATCTCGCAAAACGCAATCGAACCGCTCTGGGAATTGTGATTTCCGGTCTGATCGTCATTGCGATCTCGAATTACCTAAGGTATCTCTCACTCCGATGACTGCTACGAAAACGATGACCGGCTACGAAGCACTGCGTGATCGCGCCGCGTGGATCGACCTGCCGGCGCGCGGGAAAATCAAACTCATGGGCGAAGATCGCGCGCGCCTGCTGCACTCGATGACCACCAATCACATCCAGCAACTGACGCCCGGCACTGGCTGTTACGCTTTTTTCCTGAATGACAAGGGCCGTGTGATTGCCGACGCGAACGTCCTGTGCCGCCCGGATTACTTCTTGCTGGATGTCGAACCGGAGACGCGCGAGCCGCTCTATCAGCACCTGGATCGTTTCATCATCGCCGACGACGTCACGCTCGAAGATGCCACGGACGCACTCGCGACCATCGCGGTGGAAGGTCCAGAAGCGGCCCAAGTGATGCAGCGCGCAGGCGCGCCGGTCCCTGATGCTGATTATTCCAGCGTGGATTGGGGAGACATGCTTGTCGCGCGCCTGAACTCGACGGGCAGCGCTGGATTTTTTATCTTCACCCCTGTCGCAGAAAAGGCCGCCCTGATCGCGCGCCTGGAAGCCGCGGGGGCCGAACCTGCCGACGCCGAAGCCGCCCGCGTAGTCCGCCTGGAACATGGCAAGCCGCGCTTTAGCCAAGACATCAGCGAACGTTTTCTCGCTCAGGAAGCCAACCAGCCGCACGCGCTGCATTTCAGCAAGGGCTGTTATTTGGGGCAGGAAATCGTGGAGCGAGTGCGGTCACGCGGCCAGATCCATCGCGTCCTCAAACCGGTGACGCTGGAAACCACAGATCCGCCCGCTCCGGGTGCGAAACTCGATCTAAACGGAATCGCAGTCGAGATTACATCTGCGGCTTATTCGCCGGCTCTTGGCAAAGTTGTCGCGCTGGCTTACGTGCGCACCGGCTAGTTCCGGGTGTTCAGCACTTTTGGAATCGACAAATAACCGACGATAGCGTCTTTCTTCACGTCGTTGACCACCAGCTCATATGGCTGCTTGGCCTTTGACGTCATGAATTGAAGAGGTTCGTTGATACCCCGATCTTTCTTCTCTGTGGTCTTGTCGTCAGCCGTCAACTCGATGGTGTAACGGTACTTCTTGGGGTCGGTACGTTTCAAAAGCACCATCACGTCGCCCACCTTTTGTGGCGTTTTCGACTTGGTAATGGTGAATTGCACGTAGTTCCGTTCCCCCAACGCCTGCAGAGCCGAGAGTTCCTTCTGGTTTGTCGCGATCAGCACGCTATGGCCGTCAATCTCACCCGTGGCGCGCTTCAGATCGGCGACGGTTTTTTCCAATTCCGATTTCGTCGAGGCTACGTCGCCCTTCACGGCGGTCACTTCGGTGCCCACTTGTGAAAACTGCGAATCCGCCGATTCCTTCACTTTTGAAATATCGGAAGACAACTCCTGCTTGGCTTGCGCCTGCGCGGCCTCCAAAGCGGCGCGCGTCTCATCCACCTTCTTGAGCGCTTCGTCCTTGGCTTGGCCGGCAGCCAGGTTCGCTTGACGACGCGCGCGCTCTAGCTGTTCGCGAAGCTCCTCCACGGTTCGCCGGTTGCTCCGCGTACTTACGGACGTAGCCTCTTCGAGCTTATCCAAGCGGGATTGCGCCGTGTCATTGGCCGCCGAAAGGTCCTTCTTCACTTTGTCCAACTGCATGTACAGGTACACGTTAGCGGCAATCAGCGCGACGACGACGCCGAACAGGACGCCCAGTTTCCATCCCACGCCTCCACTAGCGGGGACTGGCGGGGGCGGCGGATAATACGGCGGCGGAGGTGCGTAATAGGCGGGCGCACCTGGGGGTGGAACTGAAGGAGGTGCTGACGGTGGCGCCGGGGGAGGCGAGTACGGCGGCTCAGAACCTGAACCCGGGCTGGGATTGGGGAAAATGGACATGTGACCTCTGCTCCGTAGGTTACCAGTTATATGACCTTTTGGATGGATGGCCCAACCCGCCGGTTTCAGCTCTCCTTCGGCTTCGATCGCGGCACCGCGAATTCCAGGAACGCCTGTTTCGGCATCCCGGGCTCAAAGCATCGGCGGCAGCGCGCCTCGTACATTCCACTGGCGCCCACCACGATCAGGTCGTTCGATTCCACCAATCGCTGGGTATGTTTGGCGGGATTGCCGCAGCGCATACAAATCGCGAGCGTCTTGGTGATGGATTCGGCCAGACAGAGGAGTTCGGGCATGGGCGAAAACGGGCGGCCCATATAATCGGTGTCGAGGCCTGCGACGAAGACCTGCTTCCCGCTGTCGGCCAGTTGCGTCGCCACATCCACCAAGCCTGGACCGAAGAAGTTCGCTTCATCGATCCCCACCACTTCCGTGCGCGAATCCAGATGTGTCAGGATGTCGGCGGCGCTTTGAACGGCCTGCGACTTCATCCGCCGATCGTTATGCGAAACAATTTCGTCGCTGGAATAACGATCGTCGATCAGCGGTTTAAAGACCTGTACGCGTTTCCGGGCGATGATGGAACGATGAAGCCGCCGCATCAGCTCCTCGCTCTTGCCTGAAAACATCGGACCGCAAATCGCTTCGATCCAGCCTAGATTACCGGTGACTATATCCATCCACTGACTGCCGCATCTTATCATGAGAGGGTGCCTGCGGCAGCCAGTCTACTCAACCAACGTTTCATCGTTCCCGAGATGCTGGATCACGCTCCTCCCGACGTGGCGCGCGCCAGCCTGCGCGACCTGGCGCGGATCAATCGCTATCTGGGCGGTTATTACGTGCTTGGAAAACTGTTCCAGAGCGTTGCGAAGCCGGGTGACCGTTTTTCGGTGCTCGATATCGGCGCAGCTTCGGGCGATATGGGGGCCGCGATCCGACGCCGGTATCCGCTCGCTCAAGTCACATCGCTCGATTACAAAGGCGATCATCTGGCGCAGGCGGCCGATCCGAAAGTGGTGGCAGATGCGTTCCGTCTGCCCTTTCGCGCGTCCAGCTTCGATTTCGTATTCAGCTCGCTATTCCTGCATCACTTCACGAACGATCAAGTTGTGGAGCTGTTCCGCAGCTTCCGCGGCCTGGCGCGCCGCGCTGTGCTCGCCATCGATCTGGATCGCGGACCGCTCGCCTACTACTTCCTTCCCAACACGCGCTGGCTATTTGGCTGGCACGACATTACGATTAGCGACGGTCAGATTTCCGTGGCGGCGGCATTAAAGCAGGACGAATTGCGGACGCTGGCGATACGCGCGGGATTAGATGGCGCGCGAGTGCGCGTGCACCGGCCGTGGTCGCGATTGTCGCTGGTGGCGCCGGTCGCCTGAACAGCTCCGAAATTTAGATACTGTGATTATGCAGATCCTGGCGCAAGATGTGAAATTCGCTTTTCGCACCTTAATGGCCAGTCCAGGATTCGTTGCGGCCGCGGTACTTTCGCTGGCGCTCGGCATCGGCGCGAACACTGCGATCTTCACGCTCACAGACGCCGTGTTTCTGAATCCGCTGCCAGTTCAGCAGGCTTCGCGGATCGTTGAAGTTTACACCGTCGATCATCTGACGAAGACCACTAACAATCTGGGACGCACCGGAAGCTCGTGGCTGAATTTCATGGATGTTCGCGATCAGAACGAGGCCTTCAGCGGGATCTCGGCGTACACTTTTGGGAGCGTTTCCCTTACCGGGCGCGGCGAACCGAAGCCCGAGAACGCACTGCTGGTCACTGCCAATTATTTTGATGTGCTCGGCGTGAAACCGTTCCTCGGGCGCGCATTCTTGCCGGAAGAAGATCGAACGCCCACGCCGGTTGCAATTTTGAGCTACAGCCTTTGGCAAAATCAATTCGGCGGCGACCCCAAAATCATCAATCAGACCGCGGAACTGAATTCCAGCGCTTATACGATAGTCGGCGTCGCACCCATCGGTTTTAAAGGCACGCTCTCGGTACGGAATCCAGATGTGCTTTGGATTCCAATCAGCATGCACGCGCAAACGCTGAATGGGTTATCCGAGGGGCTCTTTCAAAACCGGCGATTTCGCGTGATGGAAATCTTTGGACGACTGAAACCGGGAATCAGTGAGCGCCAGGCGCTCGCGAATCTTCAAACCATCGCCTCAAGGCTGGAACGTGAATATCCAAAAGACAATCTCGGCCGGACATTTGACGTTTTGCCACTTTCGGCGGCCGCACTGGGCGGCATTCGAGATCAAGCCGTTCGCGTAACGCTTGCGCTTTCGGTGATGGTGGGCCTTGTTCTGCTCATCGCGTGCGTGAACGTTGCGAATCTGTTGCTGGCGCGATCGGCCAAACGCGCGCGTGAAATCGGCATTCGCAGCGCCCTGGGCGCCGGCCGTGCGAGATTGATCCGGCAGCTTGTTACCGAAAGCCTGGTCTTAGCCGTGGCCGGCGGGGCGGGAGGATTGCTGGTGGGCTGGCTGGGATCGCGATTGCTCTGGTCCTTCCGCCCGGTCGGCATGCAGGTAGATTCGATTTCGTTGCGCATGGACGTGCGGGTTTTCATTTTCACCGCTGCCGCGGCTCTGCTCACGGGAGTGTTGTTCGGACTGGTTCCGGCCATTCAGGCGTCCGCTCCCGACCTGAACTCGATTCTCAAATCCGGCGGGCGCGGCGGCACTGAGAGTTGGGGAGGCTATCGGTTGCGCGGGCTGCTGGTGGTTTCTGAAATCGCCTTGGCCATGCTGGCCCTGATGGGCGCGGGCTTATTTATCCGCAGCATGCGTCAGGCCGAAAGGGTTGAACCTGGCTTCGAGGCCAAGAATCTTTTTGTGTTCCGGTTCGATCTCGCTTCGCGGCACTATACCCAGGAGCGCGGCAAAGAGTTCTTGCGACGCGTCGTGGAAGAGGCACAGGGCACGCCGGGCATCGCCGCCGCGGCCGTCGCATCGTCATCGCCGATCTTTCAAGGTTTCCTTGGCACCACGTTTCCGGAAGGGCAGGATGATCCATCGAAGGCGGGCGGAATCCTGGTGGGTTACAACCCGATTTCTCCCGGATACTTCGATACAGTGCGCATTCCGCTGCATCGAGGACGAACATTCAATTCCTTGGATCGCGACGGAACCCGGAGCGTAGCGGTGGTAAGCGAATCGATGGCCCGCTTGTTCTGGCCCGGACAGAACGCGATCGGCCGCAGGTTCCGCAACGGCACCGAGAGCGCTTATCGCGAGGTGGTGGGCGTGGTGGGCGATGTTGCCTCCATCGGGTCGGGATCGCCGCCGTTGCCCATCGCTTACCTGCCGCTCGACCAAAGCTATCAATCGACAATCACGTTCGTATCGCGGACGGCGGCAGACCCGGCCGTGCGCATGAAGGCGGTTATGGCGAAAGTGCAGAAGCTGGATCCAAATCTCGCGCTGGTCGGCGCGCTCACGATGCCAGAAATGATTTCACGAGGACTCTGGGCGCCTCGGGCGGGCGCTGCGTTATTCGGTGTTTTCGGCCTGCTCGGATTAGGACTCGCGGCCCTGGGAGTTTACGGCGTGATGGCCTACATGGTGTCCCAGCGAGCCAATGAAATCGGAATCCGGATGGCACTTGGCGCGCGCCCCAGCCATGTGGTCCGGCTGGTTGTGGGACAGGGCCTCCGGCTCGCTCTCGCTGGAATCCTGTTTGGCATCGCGGCGGGATTGGCGGTATCGAGGCTCATCTCGGGCCTGTTATTCGGCATCGGTGCGCAGGATCCAATCACCTTTTGCACCGTGGCCGCCACGCTGGGTGCGGCGGCATTGCTCGCCACCTGGCTGCCCGCGCTTGTGGCCGCGCGGATCGATCCGGTGCTGGCACTGCGGCGAGAATAGTAGCATGCCGGCGATTCTTTGGTTCGTAGCGCTTGCAATCGTGGCTTTCGGACCCGGCAACCGTTTTCGTCTGGAACAAAGCAAGGACGATTTCGGAATGCGCTCGCACGGCGTTATTGAAACACTAACGGCCAATCGAACGAAATTCTATCCGCTGCCCCAAAGCACCGCCCAGGATTACGCCCGGCTTCGGCCCGAAGATCTGCGGATCAATCCATTTTCGGCTACTGCGGATCATTACGATCGCCAGGAAGCCATCGGACCATATCAGATTGAAGACGGCCGAATATCGAAGACGGATAAGATATGGTTCGGTAACAGCTACTACGATGGCGAGGGATCGAGAGGCGTCGGTGCATTTGGATACTTCGACACCGCAACGCGTAGCTATACGCTTTTCACTCCGCGCTTAGTGGCTCGCTATGAGATCAGCGCTATCGAAGTGCAACCCGACGCAGTCTGGTTAGCGCTGGATAGATTTGGCGAAGACGTATCCACGTCGCCGGGTGGATTGGTTCGATGGAACCGGATGACCCATGAAATCCACCAATATCCCCTTGAGTTCGTAGTGAGCGGCATCCGCGTGGAGGGGGACGAGCTTAGCCTGAAAACGCGAAACGGTTACGTCCTCTTTCGAGACGGCCATATTTTCACGCCCGCAAAGTGAAACTCGGGGTCTCCAGCTGGATCTAATATTGAGGACAACTTTATGAACCGATTTAAGTTTCTAGCATTTGCCGCTGTGGCTGGCTTGTTCTGCCTGACAACAGCTCCCAAAGTGGCCGCCCAGGTCAGTGTCGACGTTGGAGTGGCTCCGGTCTGCCCGTATGGCTACTATGACGTCCCGCCCTATGCTTGCGCACCCTACGGCTACTATGGACCGGAATGGTACAGTGGAGGCGTCTTCATTGGCGTTGGTCCGTGGTTTCATGGCGCGGCCGAATTTCGTGGCCACGTTAACAACCGCTTTCATCCAGACCACGGCTATAAGGGGCCAATGCCGCATGCCGGCGACAAGGCTGAGCCGTCGAATCGCCTGGATAAGGTAGCGCACTTCAAAGGAAACGAAATGCGCGATGGGCGCGGCCACGTAGCAGGGAAGCGATAAGTACTGCACTCAACTACGCACGGCGCTCAATTCGTAATGGTGATGGTGGCGGGCGCGCTGGCCACTCCACCCACCGTCACCACTACTGGCTGGCTCCCCGCCGGGAGTCCGCTCGGAACTTGCACATTGATCTGAGTGACGCCCACCAGCCCTTCGGGAATTCCGATGAAATCGATCACCGCCTGTACCCCGCCGATGGTCACCCTCGTGGGCTCATACGGCTTTGGAAGCTCTGATAGCGGCGTGGAGCTGGATGGCGCAGCTCCGTCCGCTATCGCGGGGGAAACGACGCCTGTGCCGGTGATATAGAAAGCCACCTCTTGTCCGATTGCTGCGGTAGCAGTAGGCACCAAAGCCCCTGTCGACGTGGTGAAAATTCCGGGTGCAACCGACGCCACGGGAAAGGATTGGGTGGTCACGTTCCCGTTGTTGTTGATGCTAAGCGTTGCCGAAGTGCCGGACGTGGTTTCATAAGGGATTTGCACGTTCAATTGCGTGGGAGAGACGTAATAGAGCGGCGCCGCGATTCCGTTTACCAACACTGCGACGCCCGAAGTAGAAATAGGCAGCGGTACGCTGGACGCGCTTTGCGTAACCGGCGATAGTTGAGATCCGAACACGCTGAGTATAGATCCGGGTGCGAAGCTGGTCCTAAAGCTCGCCCCGTTAGCAACGCTCGTTATGGCGGGGGCGGCATTCGATCCGGATCCAGTTGCCGTAACGCTGACCGTCACCGACGCGCTGCTCGCGCTGTTGTAGATCGCTGTGATGGTTCCACTCCCGACGGGCAATTGCAGGCCTTTAGCGACTAATGTCGCTGTCGCCGCGCCGCCTGATCCTGCCAGCGGGGCCGATCCGAGCGAAGTGCCCGCAATCGAAAATGTGATCGAGCCCGACGGCGTGGTCCCATCAGTGGACGTGACCGTAGCAGTCAAATACACGATGTCGTTCGCCGTTACTGTACTTAGATTACTCAGGAGAGTGACTTGTGTATGCGGGGTGGCGGGCGCAGTGCTGCCCCCGTTCCAGCCCATCACTAGTTTGTAAGCGTCCACGGATCCTAAGCCGGTGGCCTGATCATAACCAGGGCCTGCGTAGTATCCCACTGGATTGGCAGTGCAGTTGGGATCTCTACGCGGACAAGATATCGTGACGATGTTGTTCCCTGTAGTGATGTCGTGAAAGATGCCTGAGCCCGATTGCGCCAGTGAATACAGCTTCGGATTGACGTTACCCACGCCTCCGCTGGCGAGCTGTTGATTCAGAAGCACGATTAAGCCTCCAAAGGAAGGTGTAGGCACCGAAGTGCCGCCATAGAGCTGAAGGCTGCCGCTGGTGTAAACCACATAAGGGTCATGATTGTCCGAAGCGTTCAGCGCCACGTCCGGTACATGGCGCGCGTTGTCGGCTGGAACACCCGGGCCGGTCTGCCAGGCCGGTTTCGGAAACAGAATGCTGGCGCCACCGCCGCTGGCCGATGGCGACCCGTCTTCAGCGCTATCGTTCCATGTGGTCTCTGGAATGTAAGAAAGCGCCGAAGCGCCGCTCGCGTTGTTTGAAAGATTCCAATATTTGCCCGCTCCCTCGACAAATTCCGTGCCTCCCACGCTGGTCACGCCCGGCACGCTACCCGGCAGGTCGACCGCGAGCCCTGGATTTTGCGAATCATTACAATCCGCCCCGCCATCGTCGCCCGATGCTGCCATCCAGGTCATTCCCTGCGCATTGGCCTGCTGCGCCCATTGCACGAAGGCGTTGTACTCCGATGCGGGCGTCTCCGGTTCGCAGGAGCCATAGCTCACGCTCAGCACGGGCGCGAGTTTCTGGTCAATGGCATACTGGACCGAAGTCATTACGTCGCTCGAATATACAAAAACAACAGTCGCATCGCGCGCCACGGCGCCAGCCCATTCCAGATCCAGATCGGACTCGGCCAGATCGCCTGACGTCGCATCGTTCCCTGGATTCCTCGACCCTGGCACCAGCACCGTTTGAGGATCGTTAGCCGGCAGGCCAAATTGGCTTCGGAACTGCTCGATGTCGCTCAGATTAACCTCGATCTGTCCAGCAACGGCCATCTTTTGCCCGGTTCCCGTGATGCCCGCCGCGTATAACGGCGCAACGTCGTAAATGGTGGCGAAATCGTCCGGGGCGACATCGTTCGCTCCTTGGCCCGAGGTGTATTGGGGTTGCGCGGAATGACGATGCAGGTGGGGCTTCATCCGGAAATCATTCAACCCACGGATGCTTTTGACCACCGATGCGAAGGCTGCGGGTACCGAAGGCGCCGATGCATTCGCAAAGTGCGTCTCGCCGCCGGCCAGGTAGCTATGAATTTCGGTCTGAAAGGCTACTTCCGCTTGTGCCGCCGTTCCACTAGCTGCGATCCAGTTGCGCCCCCGTGCAACCGATACCACTTGCAACCCCTGCTGCTGAAGCCATTGGGTAATCTGGCTCAGATCCGCGTCGTTCACGCCGAAGCGCTGCCCATATTCTTCCGGCGTGAGCCAATGGTGATAATTGGGGGAATTAGGGTCCTGCTGTTCCGCCAGCAGTTTTTCGAGATCCGCCTGCTGGCTCGCTGAGGGCGTCAGTATCATTGTGATATACGGAAGCGCCAGCGACGGCGTAACTCGCCCCTGGTCATTGCCAGCCAAAGCAGCGGCCAAGGCCCTGGGATGCAGATTCCCGTCTAACACCGTGCGCTGCCGATTATCAACGGGTTGCGTGATGCGCGGCCTGGAAGCCGCCGTGTTTTGAGCGAGAGCGCTCATCGCACACAGGACGGTCCACAAAAGAAGGAACTTCGTGGAATGAAGGGACTTCGAGCGCATTAATTCCTCGCTAAGACAATGAAGATGACGCGGGTAGGCCTTACCGTTACGGCGCCAAACAGGCGCTGTCATTGCGACGTTTCCAATCCCACCGTCGTTTCATCGGCGACAGGAATTGACCAAAAGATAGGCCGAGCCTAGCGAGAAAACCTTAGCGGGACTACTTATTTAGCCGCAGTGATCGAATCCACCTGGATCGTCTTTGTCTTGGCGTTCAGAGAACCCGTCACTATCACCTTTTTTCCGGCAAACTTCTCCGGCGTCTTTTGGTCGCTTAGCGTGTAACTTTCCTTGCCGTCATATAGAACGTAGGAAGCGCCGTGCACATCGACACAGGCTTTGGTGCACTCGGCGTCATTGGGACCCATGCGCATTTGCGAATGATCGCCGTTCGCGCACATGCTGTCCGTAACAACGCCTGAAAACGTCTGCTTGCTTGGCGCCGCGACCAGCGTAGCCATTGCAAGCAGACTGTAGAGCAGAGGTTTCATAGCGGAACCGCCGTGCGGATTTAGCTACCGGGAGTCATCAAGTGAGCGGTCGAAGTGCCGGCATTCATGATCCACACGCCGGTCGTGGTCGGCTTGTCGGGCAATCCCAGCGACTGCGCGGTCGCGCCCGGAACGGCGACGGTGGTGTGGGGACGAGCATGCTCGGCATCGGGGCCCATCAAGTGGATCCATACCGAACCGAACTCAGGCTTTACGCGGGTTCCGTCTTTCTCTTCGGCCATTAACGCGGCCTCAGAAGCTTTCTTGTCGCCCTTGGCTTCGGCCTTTAAGTTCTGAGTCACGCGATCCAGGTTGGCCGTGCTGGTGCATTCCAGCATGAACGCCGGGTGTCCGGGCCAGCCTGACAGGTCATAACAGACCATGCCGCTGGAGCCCTTCTGTAGAGTGTCGTAAGTGAAGTCGGGCTTCCACTTGATAACGGTGACGTCTTCTTTTTTCATCCGCGCCGGGGCGGCCATCAGGGGTTTTTGAATAGGGTCGGATGGTGCCTGGGCGAACGTGCCGCCCGCAACCGCCAAAATACCGAAAGCGATGAGTAGTGTTCTTTTCATTCTGTGATCTCCAATTCTTTGCCGGCGACCTGCTCGCCGTAACTCGCGAGCCATGTACCAGCCGATTCAGTATATCGCGACCCGGCCAGTCGGGAATTTGAGCCGTTTAGCTTTTTCTTTGGCTGTTCATCCCGTAATCCGTCTGTAAGACTCACGAACACTGTGGCGCGAACACGCGTGTTTGCCGCGTCGAGACTCCTCTCGACGCCCTGTCCGGATCGAAACATAATCTATCGACCCGTTTGGCAAAGATCGTCGTCGGCCGTTACACGTCAAGTTGACCGGACTCTTGGCCAACAGCCTCTCATGCGCTCCGACCGCCGAGTCGACCGGAAGCATGTCGGCCAACGCGGTATCCTGGGAACTAGAAGCACGTTATGTATTTGCCAAGAGGCATCGCCCAGCCGACGGAACTCCACAAGATCCTCAACGCCCTGAGACCTGCGATCCCAAGTGCCATCGTTAACTGGCGGTACACAATTGGCGAGGACTGGAGTGGAGATCCTGCGATCTTTTTCTGGGTTACCCTCTCTGACGAAGCAGCCAAACGACGGAATCTTCAGGACGCCACAAGGCAGATCATCGATCTGGTTGACCAGCGGGTCAATCCCCTTGGTCAGTGGGGTCTCATCCCCTACTTCAGTTTTCGCAGCCAATCGGAGCAGGCGAGATTGCGAGAAGAGGTTTTCGGCTAGAATCGATGGCTCATTCGGACGACCTGATCGACCACGCCAACTTTCTCGTCGATCTGAATGTGCCCAACGACCCCAAGCAAGTAGATCTGCGGCGTGCAGTCTCAGCGGCATACTACGCCCTCTTCCATTTGCTGACCTCCGAAGCCGCCCGCAACTGGAAGCATGATCGGCACCAGACGCGGTTTGCCAGGATCTTCGATCACAAGCCGATGAAGACGTGCTCTTCCAGCGTGGCCTCCAAACAACTGCCTGCCGACCCTGCCAAACTTGCGGTCTTGGCTAAGCTGAAAGTGGTTGCTGAGAACTTCGTCAGTCTTCAGCAGGCGCGGTACGACGCGGACAACGACAACGCGCGGGTTTGGTCCCGAACTCAGGCCTACGAAGAAATAGTCAAAGCCGAGGTGGCAGTTGCCGCCTGGGCAACTATCCGAGAGGAAGAGATGGCACAGGACTATTCATACGATCTCTTGGATTCCCGCCGCCGATGATGAGCTACCGAAGCGCTGCCGTTCGGAGGATCGAGCCGTATCCAGCCTCCCGGAAACAATCAACATGAGCGTATCGTCGGCATCGCGCGGATTGAGAATCGGTCGTTCCACGGGAGAGCATAGGCCGTGATACGTCCAACTGGGAGAGTTTCCCGATGCGGCTGGATCGCCAAGCGGCATGGCCAGCCGCTTTCATCGTGGCGGGATATCGTTCTAAATGAGATCCACGTTTCCATGATCGCTCGTTGCCCCGAAGACCAGCTGAATGGCGTCGCGCATCTTTTCGAATTTCGTCTTCAGCAACTCGTTACGTTGAGGAGCGATGCCGCGCTCTTGGCGGATGTCGTATATGGTCTGCCCCACGGAGATGAAAGGTCGCCGTGTGCGTGCCTCGCATAAGTTCTCCCAGGAGATCGTATTGCTTGCAGCATAGGGAAGGAGCTGTTCACATTCGTCGATCGACAGGACACAGAGTGGGCGGATTTCGGGCGCGCCCCCAACTTCTTGCTGAAACCGCTCGTTCAGATAGGCGTTGAATCCTGGACATTCTGTCGCAGGCTCATCGGTAATTAGGATAGAATAAACGCGCTTTGGCCGCATGGCCGTGGGAATCTCTCCTGCAAGGACTGCCTTAGCAGCGCGAGTGAGCTGTAACACGGCCTTAGGCTTACCGCGCTCGTTCTCGATGAACTTGCGTTCGATATCCTTCGCAAGTGTTCCGGCGTCGCCGCCTCGTTTGGCGGCATCCGTCAGGAGCGACGATTTGATCTCAAAAACGAAGACGGAAGGTCCCATGTCGAGAATCGCATCAACCTGGCCATCGTGATGGGCGATATCGATCGAGAGTAGTTGCGACGAGAGCGGATAGAACATGCGAAACTCGCGCGTGACATAAAGCTCAAAAGCGCGCCCCCACATTTCACGGAAAGTATCGCGGCGCTGCTTATCGATGCTGTCGAAGATCAGCCAATAGATGCCGGTTGTCAACAAGTCCGCCAGGAACTGCAGATCCAGGATGACAACGCGATCATCAATGCGCAGAAACGGCTGTTGACGCAGGATCGCCAGGCATCTAGCGATCGTGTCCGGATCACACAGGTCCTTCAAAAACTGCTCGCGGGTGTTCGGCTGGCTGCGGCGAAGTTTGGTTGCCAGTTCGGCGATCGTTAGCGCCCTCCTGTTCAGAAACCCTGACAGAAGACCCTGCGCACTCGGAAACTGATTGAATACCTCTTGTGGGTCGAAAGCAGCCGCGCGCTGGTTGTTAGCCTGCTTCAATCCAACCGCAAACAGGCCGAACACGATGGCGACCCACTCAAGCAAGGCAAAGCCGTCGATCTTCAGATTAGTGAACCCAATGCGATCCCGCAGACGTATGATCTCGAGATCACCTCCGGAAAGGAGATCGGTGAGGATTTCATAGACCCGGCCGAAGGAGGGTGTTTCAATTGGGTTATAGATATCCCAAGTGGCTATCGAGGCGCGGATTAGTTCGAGTGTCCCGAGCCCTAGGGCTTCCGGCGCGGATGGTACGAAGTCGTTCTGCAGCAACGCCAGTCTCCCCAATTCCGGCGGTGGAACATCGCTCTTGGGATCACAGTTCGTGCCATAAAGCAGGAGATTTCGGATGAGCAGAAGGTTGCCCAACCGGTGAAACACCACAGGGTCGGCCGGAGGAGCGGGCGCGACAGACGCGAGACGTCCTGCAATGTCGGGCGCAAGAAATTGACGTGCCAGTTGACTGTGGGCTTGTGCGCTTCGGTCAGCCGAGAGCTTATTGTTGATCCAAGCTAGAGCCTGAACGGCGTCGAGGATAGGGGCGGACTGCAGGGCGCTCCATAGCTCCTCAGGACTCGCCTTCGAATAAAGCTCGGAGTATCTCACGTAGGCGTGAAAGCGCGGTCCAACCGGACTTGAGGCTTGATTCGGGATCAAGTGGCTTCATCGACCGGCATCATGCGTGGCGTCCGGTCCCTGTAACGATTATTGCCCGAGCAGCAGCCAACCGGAAGTCTTATCCCCTTTGACGTGTAGTCGGCTTTCGCTGATTGGGGTCGGAGACAGAGATTCGCAGGCCACAAACGAGCAACGGTCGTTTACGGTAAATTGACGCCTAACGGCCAACTTCCGATAGCTGTCGTCCACCTTTAGCCCTGCTCGCCGCGAGCATGGAAGTAGTTTCGGTAAATCTCTTTCACCTTGCCAACCAGGACCACGTACTCTGCCCCATCGAACTGAGGAAACATTTTAATTCTCACTACAAGGTCATCGTGCGGGATTATTTTGAAGCCGACCGAGACACTGCACTGCCTGACTGGAAATTCGCGCCGATCGGGGCATCCAACCCATCGTCCTATATCATCCGACTCGCCGAGCATCGCCGCCAACACGTAAACGCGCTCAAATGCCTTGAGGCCATACCTCTCCACGGCGTACCCGTAGGCCATCTTTGCGATGAACCGTGCAAAGTCCTCGGCTGAGTACTTGGGTGGAAGCACCCTATCCGCGTGATGCCTCCTCGCGATCTCCTCCCCTCTCTCGCCAAGCTCGAAGACATCCATTGACGTGCACTCGACTCCGCTCGCATACGTACGCCCGTCGATAGAGGCAGGAAGCGGAAAAATGGGCAACCTAATTACCTTCCAGTGATCCTGCCAAACAGCATCTACGCGCTCAATTTGCCCCTGTCTCTCGATGAGCATCGGGTGTGGCTTCGCTCTCTCTTTGGGGCGTCGGGTCCTCGTACGGAGTGCGGCGCGCGCGGCGAACATCCCCTTGAGTACCTTCGCCTCTAGTGCGGATGTTATCTTTGCGCACCGTTCGCAGCTTGCCTCGAGGAGCACCAGCAAGCCGCTTAATCCGTAGGGAGTTATGTGTTCCTCCGAGAGCTCGCCTTCGGTTGCCCCGCAATAGATACATCTGCTGACTCTCGTTACCTGCCTTGCGTCGATAACCCTTCTCACAGGATCGCCTGCCCCTTTTATATTCTCGCTCCGTAATCTTCGTCCCGATGAACTGGTTACGACACTGTCTTCGCCGGTTGGGCGGACTGCGTCCTCCCCGTGCGCCGCCCACTATCCGGATCGTGCGGAATTAATCCAGATGGACGTAAAGTCGGCGTCACTGACTTCTGCTTCCTTACGTCCATCCCCCGAAACAGGCCCGCCCTTGCCCATGCGGTCATTGCGACCTCGCCGCTGATCGTAATCTCAACAAGGCCCAATACGTTCCATCTCCAGGGCACACCGGCGCACACGGTCAGCTTGACCTCACTCTCAGCGCTCAAGGAAATACCTGCCGCCGCAAAATTTCTCTCCAAGCCCCCAAGCTCCACACGTATCTAGGATGTCGGCGCCGTTCCCGCCAATCCAATCACAAACTCCGTCCCGTTCTTTCTATTTCTTCTTCAGCAAACAACGTCCGCCAGACAGTCAGCGCCATCCTCGCCCGTGTTATCCCGGTGACCGAGGTCGACAAATGGCAACCGCAGTCCAAGCTCCAGCAACACCAACAACAGATCCCGTCCAACGCTGGCTAGCCCGCAGAGGCGCGTGCCCCCAGCTCGATGCAGAAAAAATGGACTCACCCGCGCCTTCGTTGGAAGCGACTTCTTCTAAAGCGCAAAGGGTGCGGCGCGCACCGCCAAATGAGCCAGGAATTTGCCCGCGCCGCACTCCGTTTTGCGCGACTGACAGAGAAGCGCAAAGGGTGCGGCGCGCACCGCCAAATGAGCCAGGAATTTGCCCGCGCCGCACTCCGTTTTGCGCGACCTATTCAGAAGCCCGACGCGCCGCCATCAACCGCGCCAACTCCACGCACTCCACCGGCCCGCGCACCGAATCGGGCAAGCAGCGTTCCTCGCTCAACGCCGTCAGCCATGGCCTTACCGCCCGCACCGCCGTCCTGCCCACAGAGGACCCCGACACCTACCAGCGCCACATCCAGCAATTTCTCGATGAGTACCGGCCCGGCACACCCACAGAAACTCAACTGGTTCACGAAATCGCCGACACCGGTTGGCGCCTCAACCGCATCCCAT
>PKZC01000332.1 GCA_003132905.1 Bryobacterales bacterium
CCGTAACCGGACAGCAGTGAACGCTTTGGTTCCCGCGCTTTTTCTGGCGGCTTGTGCGCTGTACCTCGCGCTAACCGCCATGCAAGGCAAAGTAACTCAGATACTCAACCCTCGTTCTGTCCTCGTGCGAAGATTGGGCGCCGCTATTCTGCGCTCCAAGCGCGAAACTGCTTTGCTCCTCGCTGTAGGATTCGCGTACGTTCTTGCCACCCAGAACAATGCCGTTGTCTGGTCAGGGTTCGATTCCGACGCCCTCTGGCTTTGGGAGTCCGTGGTCCGGCCGCTCTCGATGTTGCCCAAACCGAGTGTGGTCGTTCTGATACCTGTACTAATTTCATTCGCCGCGATTTCCGCTTTGCAACCACGCCACCGCCTGGTTCAACGCGCGTTAAGCGGTCTGAAGGCTTATAAGAGTGCGCTGGCGGTGTTGACCACAATGGCTTCTTTTACATTCCTGACGTCCGAGTCGGTGGATTCTCTCCACCGGCAACTTCTTCTTCGTTGGAATACCCTAAGGCACTCGGCGCAGGCGACCGAGAACGCGTCGCGCGATCTGAGGATTATGAACCAGCGGGCGGCTTGGATTTGCTACCGCCTCCAGGTTGCTTCGCTGGAGGAGCGGACTAGGGTTGCGGTAGAGCTAGCGCAGCTTCCGCGCGCTCGCGAGGAGGGATGGGAGAATACCGCCGCACAACATCTTTCGGAGCTTCTGGACGAAGACCTGAAAACCGAGACTGGGCGCCTCAATCAGAGCGGCTACGACGCGAGTGCTTCTTCGGGCCGAAGTCAGCCACAAACCGAATCGCAAGAGAGGCCATCAACGGTTTCGGAGACAGACGCCCAGAAGGTTTATTCGGAGTGTCGACGGGCCGTAACCAATGTCCTTTCCACGCTCATCAAAGACCAACTTCACCCCGTTAAATTTGACAATGACCTGCTAAGCTCGTTCGCCTCTGACCTCCTGAAATCGGTAGGCCCGGCAATTCCTGAAGCCGTGTTGCCGGAAAATATCAGCGAGCTTGCCGCGATTCGGGACTGGATGTCTCGTCACTTTTCCAGGCGATACTCGCAGACTCTCATAAACATGAAACTTGAACCGAATTGGGACAGTTTGCGGCAACAGGTGGGCATTAGCCTCCCTCCGATCGGAGTTCAAATAGTTACCGAAGCCGAAGACGCAGTCAAGGAAGTAGAGCCACTTTCCGATGATGCCGTTCCGCCCGAACTGCGGCCAAAACTACAGTGGTGGAAACGGATGATGATATGGGTTCGCTATGAAGAGGAGCTTTGAGACTGCAAGGCGCTAACGGCGCCGGGCTTGATAAATGGCGCTTTAAGAAAACTCTCTCAAATCAGCCTATACCAGAAGACGGATTCCAACGGAACGCTCACTTTTGAGACTACGGCGGTGAACAAACGAGCGGAGCCCAACTCGCCGATTGGCCTTCGGCCTTCGGTTGACGCCGGTGGATTACTCCCTACAAACGCGCTTGCGACCGGCCAGGCTTGCCACCGGCACCCGCACCCACTCGCCGCCCCCACAAGGCGAGGCTTCCCAAAATCCGTTATCTTTAATCCAGAATGCCCGATTGGCTGAGTATTCACGAACCGGTCCTGGTGAATACCATTGGACATTGCGCGGGCGTCGTCCTGTTCGGGATGCTGCTGTCTTTCTTCCTCGCGGATTGGCGTCGTGACCGGGAAGAGCGAACCAAGCTTCCCGCTCTGGCGGCCGCGTTAGCTTTTTTGTGGAATATCGGATCGCTGGTAGCGCTGGGGGTGGGGCCTCAAGGCGGGCCNNCGTCGCGGCGAGCTTCTCAATATTAAGTCTTCTACCGGCGGTGCTCCTGCACATCTCGCTCGGGTCGCATCACCGGCCCTTGTGGTTCAGCGGGTATGTGCTCAGCTTCGCTGCCGCCGTGCTGCATGTAGGCGACTTGGTCACACGATCCTCCCGCCTCCACTTTGCGGCGCTCCTCGTGGTGACGGTGGGATTTGCGGTCCTAACGGCGATCTCGGTGTTCCTGGAGATCCGAAACAAAAACGGCGCGGCCACGTCCCGTCTAGCCGGAGCGATGGTGCTGTTCCTCTTCGCCATTTCGTTCGCGCACTTCAGTTCTGGACAGGTGCACCAAGCGTGGTCCAAAGAAATCGCGCTGCATCATGCAGGAATACCGCTCGCGCTCTTCGTGCTTCTACAGAACTACCGATTCCTCTTGTTGGATGCCTTCCTCCGATTCGTAGTGAACGCCACGCTCGCAGCCGGCGCTGTGCTCATGTCAATTCGAATCGTGGGATACGCAAACTCCCGTCCATCGCTGAGCCAGCCGTTTGAGGCAGGCCTCCTGTTCGTGGGCCTGTGTCTATTTCTGACACTGTTCGTGTATGTTCGCAATCGCGTGCAGAAATTCCTGACACAAGTGATTTTCTTGCGCTCGAATGTGGAGGATGCGATCGACAAGCTTCTCAAGCTAGCCAGTGCGACGCGGAACGAAGCCGAATATGTCCTTCAAGCTGGGGAAGTAATTGCGGGGTTCGTCCGAACCGGGCGTTACCACTTGACCACCGACTCACCGCTCGCAGATGGCGACTTGACGACACCCTCAGCAGTAACTGAGATAGACGACTGGAACCTGCCCCCGTGGGTCAAAGCCGTGGTCCCTCTGCGCCTTTCCCGGGGCGACACCATGTACCTGTTGCTAGGCCCGCGCGATGGCGCGCGACGCTATCTCAGTGAGGACTTCGCCGTGCTGATGCGATTGGCGGCCGCAGTGGTGGAGCATGTGGAACAGTTGCGCAATATTCAATTGCAGGGTTTGGTCTCCCAGGCGGAGTTGAAGGCGCTCCAATCCCAGATCAATCCACATTTCCTCTTTAATTCGCTCAACACGCTGTATGGAACCATCGACCGCAGCAACGCCGAGGCCCGCCGCTTGGTGTTGAACCTGGCCGACGTGTTCCGCTATCTATTGCGGTCCGATCGCACCTTCATCGAAATCGAAGAAGAGCTGCGCATTGTGCGCGCCTACCTGGAGATCGAGCAACTGCGGCTCGGAGCAAAGTTGCGGACTGAGATCAACGTGGATGAAAGCGCTCGCCACGCCGGCATCCCTTTACTCTCGGTGCAGCCCCTGGTGGAAAACGCTGTGAAGCACGGCGTAGCGCCAAAGACTGGCTCTGGATTTGTGCGTCTTGATATCACCACTCGGCAGGACGTGCTAACCGTTATCGTCTCGAATTCCGGGGAGTGTGACGCGAGCGTTCTGATGGCCGCCCCGGCGGATGGAGGGATCGGGCTGGCAAACGTACGCCGCCGGCTGGAATTGTGCTACGGCCAAGAATCCAGTTTCGTGGCCGCCGTGGAGGATGGCGTTACCACCGTCGGTTTCTTGCTGCCCCTCAAGGTTGGAGCGACGCCGTAGCAAGCGGAACTATCATCCGCTCACCGTGATTTTAAGATCGTTCATCGCCCTGTGCAGTCCGGTCGTGGAAAACTTGTTCGAACTTTGATTCCAACATGCTACAAGTACCTGAGCTCTGGGCTCACTCAATGCCCTTGAGAACGCTGATTGTCGATGACGAACCGATAGCGCGGAAGGTATTGCGTGAGGAACTCGGTTCCTTCGACGACGTCGAGATCGTCGGAGAAGCGGACAATGGCGCCGTCGCTCTGGAGAGGATATCCGCCGACCGCCCCGATCTTGTCTTGCTGGATCTTCAAATGCCCGAGATGGGCGGCCTGGAGGTGGTCCGACATCTGAAACGCGGGACGCACATGCCCGCAATCGTAATCGTAACCGCGTATGACCAATACGCCCTGCAGGCCTTTGAGGCGGGCGCTATTGACTATCTGCTCAAACCGGTGGGCGAAGAGCGTTTAGCGGAGGCAGTCGAAAGGGCCAGACGGCTTACTGAAAGGGAAGCTGCCGAAAGAATAGCGCAGATCCAGGAGATCCCAGAGCAGTCGGCGAATCCTCAGCCGAGAAGAATCGTGGGACGAATCGGCGAGGAGTACTTTCTTCTGAGCGCTAATGAGATCTACGCATTCCAGGCCGATGGCGACATTGTCTGGATCGTCACAGCAAAGAAGAAGTACCTCGCCACTCAGACCTTGCGGGCTCTGGATCAGCGGCTCAGGAACACCAGCTTTCGAAGAATCCATCGAAACGCATTGGTGAACGTCGATCACGTCCGCAAGATGAGCGCCCTCAGTAGCCAAAGATGGCTGATTACCTTGGCCAACGATCTGGAGTTCATTGCGAGCAAGAGGCAAGCAGGGAGTCTCCGCCAACTTCTCAACGGATAGCCGCGCCGCTCTCGACCACTCACCCGCTTACCGTGAATGTCAGACCACTCGTCACTGCTCGATGCCCGATCGCAGTTTTGACTGGACTGTTTGCGGGAAATCTCTAAAATTGAGCGAAGGGGATTTCGGCGCATTCGTTGAGTGTGTTGAATGTCGGGCTAACTCTTGCTCATCACCGCGACATTAGTGCTTATTGTCTTTTGGCTGCGCGACTACATGTCTCTTCGCATGAGTCCTCGCCGCTACGCTTTCCCGCGTTCCTTAGCTTATGGGATTGCCATCATCTTTACAGCCATGCTCATTTGGAAGGCGGTCCTGAGAATCGGATTGAAAGACTTTGCGCACTGGCTTCGATCGCCTCAAGTCCTGGTTCTGCTCATCGCCGCTCACATCGCAGCGAGTCTTCCATCCATCTGGATAAGGCAGACGCAGAATTACCAGTGGATGTGGGTAACGGCTCTCCTGCCCGCTCCGGTCGTCTGGCTTTTGCTTTTGCAAGCAACCTTTCTTCTTGAAAGCAGTTCAGGAGTAGCGGCGGTGCAGTTCAGTTTCTTTGCTATCGCGCTGTCATGGGCTGCCTCGATGGTCGTAATCGTCTTCCGTACTCGCTACACTGCGATGCCGCTCGAGGACTTGGATTTTGCAGTATTATTCGGCAGTCTCAGCCACGGAGTGGCCTTGTGTGTCTTCCCGCTGGCCCTCCTATTAACCTGAACCGGTGGCGGCGGAACCGGTTCTGGGGTTGTGTCCGCTCACGGCAGAAACTAGATCGTTGACCTTCATCATCGGTCCGGCCATCGAATTGTTCTTGGCGCTCAAGTACTTGGGCGTCACAATCGTCAGATATGAGAACGAGTCGCTCCGCCCTTTCCCTTGTCATGCTTCTCCTGGGCTTTGCCTCGTCCGTCACCACCTATGCGCAATCCAGCGGCGGCAACGCCGGAACAGTGCGAGGCTCGCTGCTCGATCCCTCGGGAGCGGCCATTATGGGTGCGACAGTGGAAATACAGAACCCCGTGTCGCACTACAATCAGACCACCAAGACCGACAACCAGGGAAATTTCGCATTCCCCAATATTCCGTACAACAACTACCACCTCTCGGCTACCGCCTCTGGTTTTCAGAACGGTGGCCAGGACGTGGACGTGCGCTCGCCACTGCCGTTGGACGTNNTCAAGATCGGTTTGACGATCGGCACGGCGTCTCAGACCGTCGAAGTGACAGCAGAAGCTGCCAATTTGCTCGAAAACGATTCGACCGCCCATACCGATGTGGATCGAGCACTCTTTGATAAGCTGCCTCTTGAAAGCCAGTCTTCATCGCTGAGCTCACTTGTGACGCTGGCGTCGCCGGGCGTTTCGGCTGACTCGAACGGTCTATTTCACGGCCTTGGGGATCATGCATCCAACTCGTTTTCCTTAGATGGCCAGCCGATCACGGATCNNATGATGGAGGTGATTGAAGGCGCGCCTCCTGCCGAATATGGAGACAAGACCAGCTTGGTGATCGATGTCACAACGCGATCGGGGCTCGGCGTAAGACAACCACACGGAGATATCACGACCTCCTATGGCACTTTTGGTACGGTCAACGGCGGCTTCGACCTTTCCTATGGCCGCGAGAAATGGGGCAACTTTATTGCCGCGAATGGTTTGGACACAGGTAGATTTCTCGACGGACCCGAGTTTCAGGTGTATCACGACCATGGCAACCAAGCGAATGTCTTCGACCGCATCGACGTAAAGCCGTCGCAGAACGACACCATCAGTGTCAATTTTCAATTTACGCGGTCCTGGTTCCAGACTCCCAATTCATTTGACTCGCAAACCGCTGACGCCTGGTCCGGCATTGTGGTAAACAATGGCGGCCTCGGTCCCAATGGCGTGCCGGTGGGTCCCACCGATCAGCGTTCGAAAATCAGAACCATCGATATCGCTCCGACTTGGACGCACTTAGTGAGCCCAACGACCGTCTTCACGCTGGGCGCGTTTGTGCGTCAGGATCAATACAATTACTATCCGAGCAACAATCCCTTCGCCGATTTGATCCCGGATCTTCAAACCGACACCGTTGGTCAGAATCGGCGGTTGACCAACTTGGGGGGGCGAGGCAACATATCGTATCTGAAAGGCATCCACAACATTAAAGCTGGGATCGTGTATGAGGACACCATCCTCACCGAGCAGGATACGTTTGGTATCGTCGATCCGACGTTCAATCCCGTGTGCTTCAACACGGATGGAAGCCCAAACACTAACCCAACCCTTACGGACCCCAACAACTGCACGGGGGCTCTGCAGCCTAACCCAGCCTACAATCCACTGCTGGCCTGCATCGATTTGACGAGAACCGGGCCTCTGCCAACGTCCAATGGTTGCCCCGGCTCAACCAGCGGGCTGTATACGTATCGTGGCCATGCGGACGTTCGTGAGCTGGCACTTTTCTTCCAGGACAACATAACGATAAAGAATTGGACCTTCAATCTAGGCGTCCGATTTGACCACTATGACGGCCTCACCACCGCCAATCAAGTGGAGCCTCGGTTGGGAATTGCGTATAACCTCAAGCCGACCAACACCGTGTTTCGGATTTCTTATGCCCGCACGTTAGAGACGCCGTTCAACGAAAACCTGGTCCTCGCGAGCACGGGTTGCAATGACGCAGTAGTCAATAATCTTATGGCCGCAATTCAGGGTTATCCATGTCTCACGGTTCCGTTGCGGCCCGGCTGGCGTAACGAGTTCCACGCTGGCTTTCAGCAAGCTTTTGGAAGGTACTTTGTCATCGATGCCGAGTACATTTGGAAGTACACTCACTTGGCCTACGACTTTAGCGTGCTGGCCAACACACCGATCACGTATCCCATCGAGTGGTCCAGCTCCAAGATCCCCGGTTACGCGGTTCGCGCCAGTATGCCAAGCTTTCACGGGCTGTCGGCTTTCGTAGTGTTTTCGAGTGTCGCAGCCCGCTTTTTTGGACCGCAGGTCAGCGGGATTGGCGCCACACCGGCGTCATTTGGAGCCGGCGGAGTTTTTCGTATCGATCACGATGAGAATTTTAATGCCACAACTCACATCCAGTATCAGCCGCGGGCCAGGGGGCCGTGGCTGGGCTTTAACTGGCGCTACGATAGCGGCCTAGTGGCAGGTCCAGTGCCCTGTGCTGGCGGAAATTGCTTCAACGGACCGAACGGCACCGATTCGATTGTGGATTTTTCCAATCTAACGCCGGATCAGCAGTTCGAGGCGGGCCTCGCCTGCAACGGCGTTCGTGCGACGCCCACGACGCCTATCAGTCCAACGGGCTTGTGCCCCGCATCGGAGTATACTTCGAACCTGGTCAAAATCCCGGCCGCAGGCACGGAGAATGACGACCATAATCCACCGCGCATCCAACCGCGCAATCTGTTTGATATTGCCGTTGGCCACGACAACATCTTTCACAGCGACAAATATAAGTGGAGCGCGCGTGTATCGGTGGTGAACCTGGCCAATCAATATTCGCTATATAACTTCCTTTCAACATTCAGCGGAACGCACTACGTGTCGCCGCGTACCGTGACAGGAACCATCGGGTTCCACTTCTAGGCTGATCTGCAACAGGGGCTTCAATGGTGACCGGGCACCATGGCCGAGCTGCGAACCAGCTGCCTTATCCAATGTTAAGTTGTATTGTGGAAACGTGCCGCAAAAAGAGCTCGATTCCTGTGCTTTCAGCTTTTGGATGAACTTTCAATGACGACAGCTCATCACGGGTATGCAACGCGCGCGGCGGCCGCAACCCTTCTGCTGCTGACAAGTCTGGCGCCCACTTTGCCCGCGCAAACCACGTCAGCACTCCAGGTAAACGTCGGAGGCCTGCCGAGCGGTGTGAATGCCCAGGTGTACATATCCGGCCCCGCTGGATATCAGCAGGTGTTAACCGGGACTGCGACCCTAACGGGGCTGACGCCCGGCTCGTACTCAATTGGCGCTGGCGTTGTTTCGTCCGGGTCGAATGGTCTGTATGTTCCAAGCCTCAATCCAGGTGCCTCCATTGAAGTTTTTCCCGGTCAAGTCACCGCTGCTGCTACGGTCGAATATCAGGCGGTGACCCCAAGCTGGCAGCCCATTGGTCCAACCGCTATTCAGGGAACCGGTAGCCTGGCTGGCGCAGGCGCAATCCGGCCTATTGCGATTAATAACTCGAACCCGCTTGAAATGTTCGCCGGCGGTGGTGGTGACGGATACTTGGGATTTTTAAGCCTGTCCGGTGTCTATAAAACGATGGACGGCGGTGCTACGTGGGCACAAATGAATGCCGGAATGACAGATCCATTGGTGGAAGCGCTGTGGCTCGACCAATCGAGTCCCAGCATTGTGCTGGCTGGTACAGAGTCGGGCGGCATTTTTCGCTCTACCAATGCGGGAGCGCAGTGGACCCCAGTTCAAGTTTGCTCTTCCGTTACGTCGCCGTTGGGAGCAGTGACCGCGTTTGTGCAGACAGGCGGTGTGTTGTACGCCGGATCGGGTCTCGGCCTGTTGAAATCTCTTGATGACGGAATCAGTTGGTGTATGGAGCAGCCGACCAGCGCTCCTGTCCGCGTGCTGGCGGTCTCCGGCTTGGCGATTTACTTGGGTCTCCTGGATGGTCATGTCCTAACTAGAGTGAACGCTAACAGCGCCTGGATCTCTTCGCTTCCAGGCACGCCAGAATATGAAGTGACGCATTTGGCCGTCAACCCCACCAATCCCTCCATCTGTTACTCGATCTCACCCTCACCCCCACCTGTTGCGACGCGTCTTTACCTCACCACCGACGGCGGACACACTTGGTCGCCCGTGACAACAGTGAATCTGAATTCAAGCTACCTGCAAGTTATCGAATTTCAGCCCAGTAATCCACAAGTTATCTTCGCCGGCCAGGATGGAGAAATCTTCAGATCAACAGACGGCGGGGGAACTTGGTCCCCAGCGGTCGGGGGCTGGTCCCCAGAGTCCATCTACCCCGACGCTGGCGGAGTAACCGGTCGAGTGATCGCAGGTACTGCCGAGGGGATTTACTTGAGCCAAGACAACGGTAATACCTGGAGCAGCTTAAACGAGAATCTCACAACCTCCATTTTGTACGGGATCACGGTGCAGGGTTCCTCCATCCTTACTTCCGCGCAGGACTATCAAGCGATCGGTAGTTTTGATGGTGGGCGCACCTGGCAGATCCTACCAGGCACAAACGAAACGGGAGAGATTCTGTTCAATCCCTACAACCCGTCTTACGCTTATTACTCTACTGGCACAGTGAACGGGTTCTTTTATTCGTCGGATGGAGGCCGAACGTTCCTACCTGCTACATCCAACGCGCCGGGGCTTAGCTTTGGAGACCTCGCCAGAGAAATTGCAGTGGACCCGTCCACGCCCTCCACCGTTTATGCCGCCGGCGCGAATGGTGTCTATCAGAGTTCAGATTGGGGCAGAACGTTCACATTGACGAACTGGCAAATTCCACCTTATCCGTGGGCGATCACCGTTGATCCGTCCGACGCGCGCACAATTTTTGTGAGCGTCGGCATACCAGGCTCGGGTAGCCAGTTATACTTCACTCACGACAAGGGAACCACCTGGACGCAGAGCGTTTTCACGGATGTTGGCCCAGGGTATTTCGTCTCTGTCCCGATGACTATCGCTGTTGACCCCTTTAATTCCAGGAATGTGGTTGTTGGTCAATACGATTGGTCGCCCACATTGCCTGGGGGCGGCATTCACGTGAGCACAGACGGCGGTAATACCTTTACTCAGGCAAACAATGGCATCCAGGGTCCGACCGGCCTGATGTGGGGTGGAATGGTTTCCGATGTCGAGTTTTCCCCTTGGTATCGGGGAGTTTTGGCCGCGTCAACTCTTAGCGGTTTGTATCTGTCTTCGGACCTGGGCGGCCACTGGACGAACCTTCGGGAAAACAGCGTTCCTTACCTCTTCACGGGATTGGCATGGGCAAACGGCGGTCTGTACNNAGGTGTCTTAAGCATGCAGTTCGCCGCACCACTGATCGTCAGTCCCACCTCAACGGAAGTTGGCGCCGCTGGGGCGCCAGGATCCATTTCCGTAGTCGCTCCGTCGTCTTCCACAACTTGGAACGCGGCCAGCAACGCAGCGTGGATCACGGTTGTTTCCGGCGCCGCTGGTTCCGGTAATGGCACCATCACCTATTCGATTGCGCCGAATTCTTCAGCCACTTCGCGGACAGGCGCGATCACAATTGGCGGCTACACCTTCAGCGTGTCCCAAACCGGAACTGGACAACCTGGTCAGCCACAAATCACCGCGGTGCTCAACGTCGATTACTCCGCGACGATCGCCGCCGGGTCGTGGATCGTGATCGAAGGATCGAATCTGGCGACCGCAACCGGCGACTGGTCGAACGCTGTGGTGAACGGAGCCTTACCAACCACCCTGAACAATGTCAGCGTCTCCGTGGATGGCAAACCAGCTTACCTCTATTATGTAAGCCCAACGCAGATCAATGCCCAGACGCCCGACGATTCGACAATAGGACCGGTATCTGTGGTCGTGACTTCCAATGCGGTTGCCAGTGCGGCTCTCACCGTTCCGATGAACTTAGTTTCTCCCGCGCTTTTCCTGTGGCCCCAGTCTTATGTAGTAGCCACACATCTCGATTATTCACTCGCCGCTGCGAATGGACTGTTTGCGGGCCTCGCCACCCAGCCTGCGCAACCCGGAGAGACTATTATTCTGTGGGGCACCGGGCTCGGCCCCGGAGGTCAAGCTGGATCAGTTCCACAGCTGACCTATACCATCAGTGAGCCCGTGGTTGTTCACTTCGGCACCTCTACCACCAACGCCAGTTCTGTGGCCGCAGGCGCAGGTGAAGTGTCGGTCGATCAGATCGCCGTTATCGTGCCCCCTACGGTGTCTGCCGACGATTATATGATCGGCATCGAGATGGGCGGAACGGTATATGAGACGGGCAAGCTGACTGTGGGGAGCGCTGCCCCGAAGATGTGACAAAAGCGCCAACCTCGCCCCCTCGGCATGCCACTACAAAACCGCGTCGACCCATTCGGCAATATCTTCCGCACGCATGCTCGCGGCACAATGATGGGCAACCGGGGTGGCGCATTACACAACAGCGGCCGGGAGATCGTGCGCAGCTACAAAAGCAGGCGCTGGATCACGTGCCTTCTTGAATTCCGGGGGCGCTATCGGAAAGTAATGTCCGAGGGACGTTATACCGAATTGTTCTTCCTCGACGAAGCCACCTCGTTCGCCGCCGGACATAGGCCCTGCGCCGAGTGCCGGCGAGAGCGCTACAACGCTTTCCGGGATGCGTGGTGGCGCCTGGGTAAGCAAGGAAGGCCTCCGTTCGCCGACGAAATGGATTTGGAACTCCACCCGGCGCGAATCGACCGAGGAAAAAAGGTCACCTATGAAGCCGCGCTGAGTTCGCTACCAGATGGCGCCTTCGTGCACGTTGAGGGATGCGCGCACTTGCTATGGCGCGACGCGTTGCTGCTTTGGACGCCGGAAGGCTACGCAAGTAAGTGCCGTCGAGAGGATTCCGTGGTCACGGTGTTAACGCCGAAACCTATCGTGGGATGTTTTAGGGAAGGCTATGTGCCCGATATTCATTCGTCCTGGCACTCGCTGTAAAGAAGTCGAATCGGAGCGGCGGCCTATTTTTCTTTCTTGTGTTTGCCCGCCGGTTCCGGACCAACGCGGGAGATCATCACGCTGATGAGCTTTACCGGCTCCACCGGTTTATCGCCGTGCAGAGGCGCATGGCTGATAGCGTCCACCACCTCCATCCCCGACACAACCTGGCCGAAAATCGTATATTGCTGGTTCCAATTCCGAACCAAATCGTCGGTGATGAAGAACTGGCACCCTCCGGAGTTCGGCGTGCCGCTGTTGGCCACGGCGAGGCGTCCCGAGCGATCGAACTGCAATCCCAACTGCGGCTCGTCGGGAACCGTGACGCCGCAATTGTGCGCGCTGCTGCCAGTGGGGTCGCCCGACTGGATCATCTGTCCGCGCAGCACNNTGATGTTGTTGTACATTGGCCGCCTCACCATGGCGCCAGTCTGCGGCTCGCGCCATGCCTTCGTCCCCTGCGCCAGCTCCACGAAATTCTTCACGGACGCGGGAGTGACTTTTTCATAGAGCACCGCGACGATGGTCCCCTTCGATGTGTCGAAAGTGGCGTAGAGCCCTGGCTTCAGCGGACTCGGCGCATTCTGGGCTAAGACCGCGGTCGCAAGCAAAATCAGCGGGCAAATGCTTTTCATGACTAGAGGCTTTTCATGACATTATATGATTGCTCGCAGGACCCTCAGACCTGCACTACTCCATCGGGTCATCCGGAGCCGGGGTCAGCGCGCGCAGGACACCAGCTCTAAGCGGTGGAAGATTATCAACCACGGTATTCCATACGTTTCGACGTCCACGCTGTCATACCGATGCCGGAGCCAGTTGCCAATGCCGCGGATATTGCGCCACGGTAGGCCGGGACACAGACGCTCCGCATCATCTCCGAGCCGCACCGCTGCCTCGCTGATAAGTAGAAGCTTGCGCTCGACTGCGGCGACCGTCTTTGGGTCTTCCCGGAACGCCTCCAAATCCATGTCCCGCACGAACTGGCCGATCATGTCGATGCCTTCGATGATGTCTCGCAGTGAAAGTGAAGGTTCCCTAAAAGGCAAGGACCGCCTCGCGCGAGGCTTTGGCGGCAACTGGCTCCTTGAGCCCTTTTGCCGGCGATAGATCCACGCGGGCACCCAGCACATCAGCGAGGCGGTTTTCGAGGGCGACCATGTCCAAGAGCGACAGACGCCGTCCAGGAGAGAACTCGGCTATGACATCCACATCCGATATCTCACGGACCGCCGTCCCCCTTGCGTAGGAGCCGTGCAGGAACAGATGCTCGATACCAGCGGCTCTGAGTTCGCTTTCGTGTTCTCGCAGTTTAGCTATGATTGTGGGCTTATCCATATCGCAGCTCTATTTGTATTCTCCCGCGTCTTCGAGCAGCCCAGGAGTCACGGGATCCGCTCCCATCACCAACTTCGGCCCGCGCCTTCAATTTCCCCTTTCATGGTGACGCGGAACAGACGAGGGGACGCGCGCCATGAAAGTATACTGGCGAATAAAGGGCGAAGCTGATACGCTAAAACCAAAGATATAACTTCTAACGGATCTTAACCCGTATGGCCACGGACAAATTTTTCGAGGAATCGCGGGAGCAGTCCGCCGTGAAGACGGCCATCGTCTCGAAATATTTTTGGAGTTGGTCGAGAGTGATCATGCCCCAAGCGATGAAGGGTAAGGAGAAGAAGATTGCGTACCTCGATTTGTTCGCCGGACCCGGACGTTACGAGGATGGGACCAAATCGACGCCCCTGATCATTCTAGAGAAGGCGATTGAAGATGAACAGATGAGCAAAATGCTCGTCACTCTCTTCAATGACAAGGACGGGAACAACGCCCAAGGGCTTCAAACGGCGATCAATGCGCTTCCCGGAATCGGCAACCTCAAATTTCGACCGGAGGTATGGAACAAAGAAGTTGGCTCCGAGATGGTGAAGGTGTTTTCTTCGATGCGACTAGTACCGACGCTCTTCTTCGTCGATCCATGGGGGTATAAGGGATTGTCGCTTCAACTCGTCAACTCGGTCCTGAAGGATTGGGGATGCGATTGCATCTTCTTTTTCAACTACAACCGCATCAATATGGGTTTAACCAACCCAGTCGTCCGCGAACACATGGCGGCGCTCTTCGGTGAAGAACGCGCCGAGCTCTTACGTCAGAAGCTTGAGACGCTTTCACCCGAAGACCGGGAGAGCTGCATCGTCGAGGAGCTTTGCGACGCCTTGGGGGAAAGCAAAAAACGATACGTCCTGCCGTTTTGCTTTAAGAATGACAGCGGCACTCGTACCAGCCATCATCTGATCTTCGTGAGCAAACACCCCCTCGGTTACGGCATCATGAAGGAAATCATGGCGAAGGAGAGCTCCTTGCACGAACAGGGTGTTCCGAGCTTCCAATACAGTCCCGCTGACAAACGGTTTCCGCTCCTATTCGAATTGAACCGTCCCTTGGACGACCTTGAGGAAATGTTGCTCGCGCAATATGCTGGACAGACCCTCTCGATGAAGAACGTCTACGAGAAGCATAACGTCGGGCGTCGGTTCATCGCGAAGAACTACAAGGACGCATTGAGGAGCTTGGAGGACAAGAAAGCGATTGTCTGCAATCCTCCCAGTTCTAAACGGAAGAAGGACACGTTTGGCGATAACGTCATGGTGACATTCCCATCGAGAGGAAAACGATAATGGCACAATCGACTATCGAGTGGACAGACGTCACGTGGAACCCGGTGACCGGATGCACCAAGATTAGTCCTGGCTGCAAACATTGCTACGCTGAGCGGATGGCGAAGCGACTGAAGATGATGGGCCAGACGAACTATCGGAACGGATTTGAGATCACCCTTCAGCCGCACATGCTTGAGCTGCCGCTGAAGTGGAAAACGCCAAAGCGGATTTTCGTCAATTCGATGAGCGATCTGTTTCACACCGATGTTCCGTTCTCTTACATCGAGAAGGTTTTCGATATCATGCGGCAGGCGCATTGGCATCAGTATCAAGTCTTGACGAAGCGATCTGAGCGACTACTTGAACTTAGCTCACAGCTCGAATGGGCACCGCAAATTTGGATGGGTGTCAGTGTCGAAAATATAGACTATCTCCGACGCATTGACGATTTGCGGAAGACGGATGCTCACGTAAAGTTCTTGTCGCTGGAGCCGCTTCTCGGCCCACTTCACAAGCTGAATCTGGGAGGCATCGACTGGGCAATCGTCGGCGGGGAATCAGGGCCGGGAGCGCGGCCTATCGACGGGGCTTGGGTAACCGACATCCGCGACCAATGCGTGCGGGCAGGCGTTGCGTTTTTCTTCAAACAGTGGGGCGGTGTCCAGAAGAAGAAGACGGGTCGTGAACTGGAAGGTCGGACCTGGAACGAGATGCCTCACCTTGCCGTCCTTTCCTAACATCCGCCAAAACTTGCACGTTCACCATGAATACTGTCATGAAAGATCGGTTTGCTGGAGAGGTTGGCCGCCGGGTGCTCATCGATGCTTTAAGAGATCAAACGATTGTTGGTGGGAATGAAGCTCTGGCCAACGAGATCGCGACTGCTGGTGAGCTCCTAGACATCAGAGGAGGGACGGCCCTGATGGAGCAAGGTGGCGACGATAACGACATCTACTTGATACTCGCGGGATCATTCAAGATCGTTATCAACGGTCGGGATGTTGCGACGCGCGGGCCGAACAAGTGTGTCGGCGAGATGGCCGCAGTCCAGCCTACCCAGAGACGTTCAGCTGCAGTGATCTCAGCGGAAGACTCGGTAGTGTGCAAATTAACGGAACCGCAGCTCGCCGATCTCGGAACTCGGCATCCAGAGATTTTTCGGCAACTTGCCAAGGAAATGGCTCGCCGTCTTTTGCAGCGCAACGCATTGGTCAGTGCAACACACGACAAGATCCGGGTCTTTATCGTTTCCTCCGTTGAGGCTCTGTCCATCGCGAGAGCGATTCAGAACGCGTTTGAGCACGACCCGTTCACTGTAACGGTATGGACTGATGGTGTTTTCCGTGTCGCGAACTACGCCATCGAAAGTCTAGAGCAACAGCTCGATCAGTCGGACTTCGCCATCGCAATTGCGCAACCCGACGACCTCACCGAGAGCCGTGGAGAATCGAAACCATCGCCCCGAGACAACGTCATATTCGAACTCGGTTTTTTTATGGGACGGCTCGGTCGACACCGCGCACTGCTACTGGAGCCCCGGGGCGAAGAAGTAAAGCTTCCAAGCGACTTGGCAGGTCTCACGACCGTCCCATACAAATATGGCGATGGCAGAGATCTTCCAGCGGCAATGGGTCCAGCCTGCAACCGAATCCGAGAAATTATACAGGAGCTAGGCCCCAACAATTAATCGGAGTGACTCTTGGGCTTAAAGGCTGATCTAGATAAAGAAGTCTCGGCAATCTTCAGGGATCGCTGGGAGGAACGCGACGGAACCGTTGTTCCTGACGACGACAGTCTCACCCTCGGCAACGATGCAGTTAAACTTGATGCCACCGTCCTATATGCAGACCTCGCTGACTCAACGCAACTTGTCGATGGACAGACTGCTTTCTTAGCCGCCGAGATTTACAAGGGCTTCCTGCTTTCTGCGGCGAAAATAATCCGCAGTGAGAGCGGAGCTGTAACTGCTTATGACGGGGATCGGGTCATGGCTGTGTTCATTGGAAGCTCCAAGAACACTTCAGCAGTCCGCGCGGCGATGAAAATCCACTGGGCTCTGGTGCATATTATCGGGCCTGCTATGAAGGGAGTTTATACTAGCAACACATATGCTATGAAACATGTCGTGGGAATCGACACGAGTAGTGTGTTTGTTGCAAAGACCGGCGTGCGCGGCGCGAATGATCTTGTATGGGTAGGACGGGCCGCGAACTATGCGGCAAAACTAGCCTCATTGCCACACGCGTATCCCACGTACATCACTAAAGAGGTGTACGACACGATGAACGCCGAAGTAAAAACGGCGTCCGACGGACGCGCGATGTGGGAACCAGTCCGCTGGAACACGTTCGACGATAGGACCATCTACCGCTCAAACTTTTGGTGGAGGATCGACTGAAGCGTGTGCTCCATTTGTGCTCCGTTTGCGAGCTGAGCAGAGCACCGAGTGAAAACCGGTGAATTCTCTATCGCCAGAACGAGGTGCAGGAAACGCTATTGTCTTTGCTGCCAATTTATCGTCGTCTTGCCAAGCTGGACGTCAATCCGCTCGTAGTTTTTGGAAGGATTAGCGCGGACGAACCCGCCAGGGTCTGCCCTGATCCAAACCAAACTCGCCCTCACCGACCCGCATTGCACGAAAGCAGGCCGGGCCCCCAAGAAAATAACCGCCACCGCGAAGTTCCCTCCAAGGCGCCAAGCTCCCCCAAGCGTCAATGAACTCGGAGCCGTCCTAACCGATCCACCATTCGTAAAATCGCAAGTCGGCCAATCACAGATCGGCGCTCGCGCAATCACCAAGTTCGGCCCGCGCTTTCTATCTCCCCTTCAACAAACTATGTCCACCCGCCGGTCCGCCGCATCCCCGGCCGTGCTACCCGTTAACCGAGGTGCCCAAAATGGCAACAGCGGCCCAAGCTCAACCAATCCCAACAACAACGGATCCCGTCGAACGCTGGCTAGCCCGCAGAGGCGCATGCCCGCAGCCCGATGCAGCAACAATAGGCGCGCTCGCGCCTTCGTCGCGGGCGACCGACCCGGAAGCGCAAAGGGCACGGCGCGCACGAGCCCATGAACCACGAACCGCCCCGCCCCGCGCTCCGCTTTCCGCCAACCCAAAAAAATCCCAACGCGCCGCCACCAACCGCGCCAACTCCCTCCACTCCACCGGCCCTCGCACCGAACCCGGCAAGCAACGTTCCTCCCGCAACGCGTTGCGCCACGGTCTCACCGCCCAAACCGCAGTCCTGCCCACGGAAAACCCCGAAACCTACCAGCGCCACATCCAGCAATTTCTCGACGAGTACGCCCCCGCCACCGCCACCGAAATTCAGCTGGTCCACGAAATCGCCAACACCGCCTGGCGCCTCAACCGCATCCCATTCCTCGAAGCCGAGCTGTTCTCCCAAAGCCCCAACCCCCAAACCCTAATCCCGCTGCTGGCCACTCTCGGGCTCCACGGCTCGCGCCTCTCTCGCCAGTTCCAAAAAGCCCTCGATCAGCTCCGCGAAATTCAAGAGGTTCGCCACCGCCTGGAACGCCGCCAGCTCACCGAAGCCGCCGAACTCTTCCTGCGCCATCAGCACAAAGGGCTCCCCTGGGACCCCGCGGCTTTCTCAAACGAAACTGGCTTCGTTTTTTCAAAAGAGCAACTCGAGCGCCACGCAAAAC
>PKZC01000023.1 GCA_003132905.1 Bryobacterales bacterium
GTTTTTAGACACGGTCTGCTAAGACGCCATTCGATCACACCAGTCTTCTGAAGTACGTCACCGACAAATGGGGCCTGGGTCCGTTGGGGAACCGTACTGCGCAAGCCAACGACTTCGGTGACGTTCTCGTGAAGCGTAATTCGCCCCGACCAGATTGCCCCAATACGATTCCAGTTTCCGCACCGACCGACAACCCCACCGACGTTCCGCTTAACGGAAATCAGACGGCCCTGGCTGGTTTCAGTCATCACTTAGAAGTCAACGTGACGACGAGTGATGATGCCACTCTTGCTGCCCAATCGAGGGCCATGGCGGGAAGCTACACGGAGCAAAGCAGGGCGGTGGCTGAACGTGCCGACCACTTCCTAACGAGAAAGGTGCTGGTAGGGGGGGCGGGGAGTGGAATTTGATGTTCGACGCTTGGGCTACTTCGCCATACCGGACGTGCCGATGTTTTTCGTTGTTAACCAGGGGTGGCGATCTATGACTGTTCCGGGGGAAGGTTCATTTCAGATTTCGCTGTGGGTGTCTATTTCGGGGAAGCGTTCATTTCCAGATTCGACTTTAGGAGCCAGCGTCCGTCTTGCGACGAATTTCGTCGCTTAGAATCGTTCCTTGCCTCTTGCACTCAGCCGCATCTTCGTTCGCCTGTTGGCGAAATACTGCGTACTCTTCAAAACTAATTGCTTTCGCCAACCTACTGTTCAGGAGTGCCGTGGCCCGTTGTCGAAGTGTCTTGCTCCATGCTCGGTTCTCGGTGTCAGCCCGCAGGATTTCTTCCAAGCTGCTTCCTGACAGGTTATCCGAACATAGTGGCATCACATCTGAAGGATCGGCAGAAATGGTACCCGAGAGTAGGGCGTGAGGGAACACGGTCGCCGAAGAAACCGAACTGAGAGGGTTCATCGCCGCTTCGCCTCCTCGATTTCCTCTCTGGCGTGCGGATCGACGTTCGAGTTGATCCGCAGAAACCAGAGAGCAATAACGTGGACGGGCAACCATAAGACACAAGGAGAATCAAGGACAACAGACCAGAGGCGTTATGATCTCAAGCGGGTCACCGCTTTCCGAGGCTGAAAGGAATCTCAAAACCAAGGTTCGAAACAACCATCTTCAAGACTAGCTCCCTCGCATTGTCGCTTCTTTCGAAATAAACATCACCTTCCATCGCAGAGCCAGAAGGCAAACTTCCTTCCTTTAGGGATCTCGGCTCGACCGCTCCAGCAACTGAAATGACGGCGTTCCTCACGCCCGTGGTAATGTCCCGAATGTCTTGCTTCGCCACAGCATCGGGCGAATCTACGGTAGCGACAGTTCGCCCGGTTCCAGATCGAACCGTCGTGCGCTCAGTAGGGTGGTAAGGCAGCGTGAAATCCAACCCAGCCTTTACGAATTGGTAGCTAACACGGCTCGGATACTCGAAAAACAGGGTATAGTGCTTGGGCTTTGCTACGTCGAGAACGAATGTCTGCGGTCGAACCGTGACCGATTCTTTCAAATCGTTCTGGATACGCACGGGAGCGACAAGAAAGCCATAGCGTTGCATCGAAGCTTGGACGGCTAGGCCACCGGCGCTAATCGTCTTCGAGACCGTTGGGCCGATCCAACTAGCACTTGAGACTTCAGATGTTGAAGCCGGATCATTTGGCATCCATCTAAAGGTTTCCGTGGGTGACGGAGCTTTTGGAAGGTAAGTCGTCTCTGCATTCCACAGAAAAGCATCCTGCTTGTCCGGCTTCATCTTTGCGAACTTCGGATCAATCTGAGTCAGAACTTCCTTTCGAGTGCTTAATGAAAATGTGGCGAACAACGGATCACTCATAACCGTCTTGGGATCTGCGGAAAACCACGAGCTTGGTATTTGTGTCGTCTGTGCCAGACCGCAGGAGAAGAGCAACAAGAAAGCGCTTATGGCTCTCAGAGCGGGTCGTCCGATGTCAAAAGCCGAAGTGAACGGTTCGATGAAGTGCATACCGGCACGTCTACGTTATTATCCCAAATGCCCTTCAGCAATGGAGTAAAACTATACGTGATCGGAATGATGGGCTATCCACGTTGGTAGTTGCCTGAGCCGAGTTAGTTCGTTCCCACCGTTGCGGTGTCGATCAACGACGTGCGGTGCATCGTGAGCGTTGGCATGTTGACCGAAGGTCTTGAGACTAAGGGATACGATCCTCTTACGGGCGTGAAGAAAGAAGCTGCCGAACGTTGGGCCGCTGCCGTCAACGCTGATGAAACGTATGGCAGGTGGATGTATGCGATCTGCCGGAAGAGGTTTCCAAGGCGATCACGGATGCGATCCAAAAGTAGACCGGGAGTCCAGCAGTAGGGGACACTTTCTCAACTTTCACCCCCCACCCCCCGGCCAAAATCCGTCCGTGGAATTGAGGCGGTCGGCGTTATACGTTTTTGCGGATGGTACCTTGCTCCGAAAAACACTGTGGTTATACCGAAACAATTTCGACGGGTCCGGTGGCTGTGGATTCATTAGCCCGTTTGGTAGGCCACCATTACTCTTCCGCACGTTCGACATTCAACGTCGTCTTCGACAATGCCGCCAAGCCCTTTCACGACGATATTGAAGCTGGTGCCAACGCACTCTTTACCACCGGGGTCTAGCAGCCCGTGTTAGAACCC
>PKZC01000308.1 GCA_003132905.1 Bryobacterales bacterium
GGTTTTCGACACAGGCTGCTAGCCCCAAGCCAGTCTCACTCGGCGCCCTGGGTCTGCTGCTAACCTCAGCGCTCCGCATGTTGTTTTCACGGCCCTCGACATCCCCACAAGGACCGATATGACTATCCAATAAGCGGTTAAGTTTCGTATGTTTCGAACTCTAATTGATCGCCAGAGGTTGTTTGAGTGGCATGCGCTGTGCCGCTAGGCAGTTCGAGCACCGAGTGAGCGAACAAAGACGCCGCCATGCGCCAACGCGGCATCGCTGCTCGAATCTTTACCACTTTGCGCTTCTTGTCCAGGAACAAGACATCGATGGGAAACTTCATCCCAACGGTATGGATGCCTTCACAGGGTGTAATCCAAAGGCCTTCGCCGCTCTCCAACCGATCGTGCTTCAGCAATCCCGTTTTTCGGGTCTTGCTGTTGTCTGCAATCAGGGCGCGGTCCGCCAGCTTCGTGTCTCGGGATTGGTTGTGCACGCGCAATAGTCGCATGGGTCTGGAGTATTTATCGCCTGATTCATGATCGGACATTACGATCCCCCACCTTAGTGTGTTACCAAGGAAAACAGCCATGCCAAGCCGCCGGGATTTCCTTACAACTACAGGGGTCCTGGCCTTATCCACAAGGCTTTCCCGGGCGCAGCGTGCTAAGCCGAACATTGTGATCCTGCTTGCGAGCGGCCTGCCCCAGGCTGCGCTCGACCCTAGCGCCCCCGTTCCCAATTTGACCCGCTTGGCCAGCGAAAGCGTCCAGTTCGAGCGCAGCTATGTTTCTTGCCCTGACACCGGTCCATCGCAAGCCGCCTTGATTACGGGCCGTTTCCCGTTTGCATGCGGCGTTCTTCGCGATGGAATGCTTCTACCGCCGGATCAGCCAAGCATCGCGCAGAAACTAAAAGATGCGGGCTACCAAACGGGGATTTTTGGTGACTGGCGAATCGGTGGTCCAACGGGGAGCCCTGAAACAGACGTGGCGCTAGAGTGGATCAAACAGAATCGGAACAATCCGTTCTTTCTGTTGGTGGCTTGGCCTCGCGCGGACCCAACTGTCGTGGACGATAATGCCGGCCGCATACTCGGAGTCATCGACAATTTGCCGCTCAAGAACAACACCATCGTCGTTTTCACCTCCGATCACGGCTATGGATCTGAGCCGCTCGAGCCGGCGGTACGAATTCCCTGGATGCTCCGCTATCCACAGCTTAAGCCTGGCCGGCGCACGGGTATTCTTGCGTCGAACGTCGACCTAGCGCCGACACTCCTCGCGTTATGCGGAGTGAGCGCGGGCGATTCCATGCAGGGCCGCGATCTCCTGCGCGACCAGCCTCAATCGATCTATTGCGTGGGCCAAATCGGAACGCCCGACGCATGGCGCATGGTGGTTCGCGGACTGGACAAACTAGTTGTCGATCCTTCGCAAAACATCACGCATCTTTATAACCTGGGTGAGGACCCAACGGAGATGGACAACCTGGCGCGTGATCCAGCGCAGGAATTGAAGCGCAATGAGCTAAAGGCGCTACTCAACGATTGGATGCGGCGCTCTGGCGACGGCATGGACCCTTCCGGGCTCAAGCGACGCGCGCAGGTGGAACGCCGAACATTTGCTCAGTCTCGCGATTCAGCAGAACCCACAGACCATAGATTCCCAGGGCAGTATGGAAGGGAAAGCCCAACAGATCGAATGCCGAAAGAATAATCCCACCCATGCGCGCCCAGGACCTGTGTTGAACCAACCCGATGCCGATGATCAAGCCCGGCAGCGAAAGGGCCAATACCAGGATGAAAACGAAGACGCCGATGAAGCCGAGAATCGGGATGGCCGTGACACTATCGGGGGAATGATCAGCCGCTACTAAAGCTGAAACGCCGCCAAAGATCAGAAGCACCACCACCGCTCCGAAGACGCCGAGCGCCCCAAAAACAATATGCAAAATCCCCAAGAGCTTCACGTGCTGCGCCATGCGTCCTCCACGTTTTTCTGAATATCTCGATTCTACCCTCTATACGAAGCTGTTAACGCACCGGTTCCGCGATTATTTGTCGAACGTAATCTTGGAATCGGCTCCAAATCGATGGTACTCACTGTACCGTATGGTCAAGCGGACGCGCTGTGCCCCGCCCCGGAAATACAGCGTGTCATCCCCATAAGTGGTCACCGGAAACCAGTAGTCGCCTTCCACTTTTTGCCGCAGGGTAGTGAAATGCGGAAACAGGTTTTCACTCTTCAGCGTATGGATCTGAGGCACCGCCTGCCCTTCGCTGCGGATCACGGAATAATCTTTCTTCGATACCCACAGCATGCCGTCGAACAGGCGCTGGCCGTCGAGGATCTGCCTCGGCTGGATCTGGACCACCCAACAATCCACGCCGTCCATGGTTTCTTCACCTCGAAACTGCGTGCCATACAGGAATGCCTGATCTTTGGTCAACAGGAACGGCTGGATTTCTCGCATGTCGCGAAAGTCTTCGTCGGTCAATTTCAAATGCGACAGGGTGCTGTACGGCTTGCCAACCATCTGTTCGGTGCGCTCCTGGGCCGGCGAAAAAATGACGTCGCGCACTTCGCGGTAGGTGCCCACGGCTAAACCACCCGGGTTCATTTCGTCCAGGGTGACGGTTTGACGGTACGTATAGTTGCTTTGTGCCTGGGCGGTGTCAGTCTCTCGCGCGGCGATCAAGCGGGTGAGATTCGGAGGAGGGTCTTCGGCCGCGGTGAAGACGGGAAATGAAATCACCGATGCTAGGATGAAGCAGATGCGCCAGTTCCTGACGACGCTGTCCCTGGTTTGGATAGCAGCCTGCATCGCAGCGTACGTTTACTCCCAACAACAGCATATATCCACGGCAGTAGCGCTGGCAGTGGTACCTGCGTTCCTGGTGGAACTGGGCTTCTATCTCGTGCCCGGATTTGCTTCGGTTCGAAAAAGCTTCGACGCGCTTGGCTCGAAAGCGCTGCGGGCCGCGCTACTAACGGCCAGCGCCATGATTCCTTACCTGCTGGAAGCTGCCTTTACAAAGTCGTTTCGCCTGACTGCTTTCGCCGAATTGTTGGGTTTCGTCTTCGTTGCCGCGTTCTGGTATGTGTGGGCTCGCCGCAACATTTTAGTCGACTGCTTGTTCCTGGCGTTCATGGCCACCGTGTATCTGAGTAAGCAATTCATTCATATCTATAGACAGCCTGCGCCCCACGTCGCACTTGCGATTCTCGGCCAGCTGATGTGGATCCGGCTGGGCTTGATGGCTGTGCTCTCGCTGCGTTCGCTCGATGACGAGCGTTTCAGTTTCCTTCCCAGCACCGAGGAATGGCGCATTGGCGCGCAACATTTTCTGTACTTCCTGCCGATCGGCGCAGGGCTGGCCTACGTGGTGGGCCTGGGGGAATTTCATCCGCGTCCGCTGCCCTGGTGGGAGTTCGGAGCAATCTTGGCGCTCACGTTGATGGCAATGTTGTGGGTGGTATCGCTGGCTGAGGAATTCTTTTTTCGCGCGTTCCTGCAACGCATCATCGCGAACGGCGCTCATAGCCAGGCCGTGGGGCTGTTCACGGCGGCCGTGCTTTTCGGACTGGTGCACCTACCGTTGCGAAGCTTTCCGAATTGGCGGCTTGCGATTGTGGCCGGGGCGCTGGGAGTCTTCTGCGGCCTATCGCTGTTGAGAGCGGGCAGCGTGCGGGCCAGCATGGTGACACACGCGCTAGTGGCCACTACCTGGCGGATGTTTTTTTCGGGATAGGCTTTTTCACTTTGAGAGCCTGCCGGCTCTTGAAGAAATCTTTCCAAGGATCGGGCCCGGCCAGAACTTTTTCGTAATTGCCCAGGTTGTACTTGGATGGATCGAGCGAAGGTTTGACGTCGGACCAATCGAGCGGCATCGAGAAGGGCGCTTTCTCGCGGCGTCGAACCGAATAGGGCGCAACCACTGTGGCGCCGAACGCGTTGCGAAACGGATCTAGATACACGCGTTGCCCGCGTGCCGCGATGCGCTGCTCCATCGTCAGTTCCTTGGGATGTTCGGCAGCCAGGCGTTCACAGATTTGCTTAGCGAACGGCAGCACCTCGTCGTAACCCGGGCCAAGACGCAGGGGAACGAAGACATGCAGGCCGCGGCTTCCGGAGGTCTTCGGAAACGACGTCAGGCCGAGTTCATCCAGTTCTTCCTTGATGAGCAGCCCGGCCTTGGCGGCATCGGCAAACTTGCCGGATGTTGGGTCGAGATCGAAGACCATCCAATCCGGCTTCTGCGGCTGGCTGGCACGGCTCTGCCAGACATGCACGGGAATGCAGCCTAAGTTCGCCAGTGCAAGCTGCGTATCTTTCAAGCCCCCCACCACATATTCGACGTCGCGATTTTGGTGCTGGATGCGATGGGTGGGCGTGCCTTCAGGCAGCCCTTTCGGCGCGGCCTTCTGATAGAAACAATCGCCGCGCATGCCTTCCGGACACCGCTCCAGCGAAAGCAAGCGATCATCGACATAAGGCCGGAGCTTGGGGAATACCGCCTCGTAATAGTTGGCTAGATCGAGCTTGGTGTAACCTTCGTCCGGCCAAAACACCTTGTCGGGATGAGTGATTAGATCGGTCACTTTCATTTGGCCTCTGGTAATGTCACTTCGCCGGGGCTCTTGTCGTCTCGCAGGCCCAGGAAAACCGGCTGGCGCAATTTGCGATCGTCAGTCCACTCGCCATAGGCGATCTGCGCCACCAAACGCGGCGTCAGCCATGTGATGTCACGTTCGCGCGGCGGATTGTCGACGGGAGCTTTGCTGCGGACCAGCGCCTGGAATTTCCGAAAAAGCTTAGCCAATGTTTCTTGTGAAAACCCAGTGCCTACCTTGCCGACGTAGAGCAACTGGTCGCCTTCATATGCAGCCAGCAAAAGCGCCCCGAAATGTTCGCGAGCGCCGGCGGGCGCGGTGTACCCGGCGATGATGAATTCGTCCTCCAGCTTCACCTTGAACTTGAGCCACTTCGAAGATCGTCCCGGGATGTAGAGAGACGATTCGTCTTTCGCCACCACACCCTCGAATCCCTTGCGTTTCGCGATCTCGTAGGCCTTCAATCCGTCGGCCGCCAGGCGCGCTGAACAGAACAGTGTGGGCTGTTTACCGGCAGGTTTCCCCAGGACCTTTTCCAGCGCTGCGCGGCGCGATTGAAGAGCCTCGCGGCGAAGATCGCGCCCGTCGATATAGAGGCAATCGAACACGGCGAAATGCAAGTTCTCGGCGAGGTTCTGGAGGAGTTGGAAGCGCGAGACACCCCGGCGGTCGAAGGCGACCACTTCACCATCCAGCAGCAACGTTTCGGGCTTTAGTGCTCCTACCGCCACAGCGATCGCATGAAAGTGAGCTGTCCGATCCTTCGCATTCCGGGAAAGCAGCGTCACATTGCGTCCTTCCTTATAGGCGAGGATACGGAAGCCGTCGTATTTTTCTTCGTAGATCCAGCCTGGCTGGTGGAAGGGTTCCTTGACTAACGTTGCGAGCATGGGCTGAACGCGGGGGATCATGCCCGCGCTGCAACTTTGGCTGGATCGCCCTTGGCTGCTTTGGCGACATCGCCGCCTTCGTCGCGCGCAATAGCCGCAAGCAGCCGGTTGGTAAGTACGGAGCGCGGCTTTTCGACGGTGATGTCGCCGGTAGAGACGTAACGATCTCGGTGTTTGATCAGCAGCCATTGCGGCTTCTTGGAGCCGCCATAGCCCAACTTAGTTCGAACCAGCACCCAGGATCCGCGCAGCTTTTTTCCCTCAAGCGCGAATTTCAGGTCTCCTTTTTCGAGCGCTTCGTCGACGTCGGGCGATTCCGGCATCCATGTTCCGCGATCCCACAACATCACCGTTCCGCCGCCGTATTCGCCTTCGGGAATCACGCCTTCAAAGCCGCCGTATTCCACCGGATGATCTTCCACCGCAGTGGCCAATCGCTTGACTGAGGGGTCTGGAGAGGGGCCTTTCGGCACGGCCCACGAGAGCAGTACGCCGCGCCATTCCAGCCGAAAGTCGTAGTGCAAATGTGACGCCTGGTGTTTCTGAATCACGTACAACAGCTCGCTGGACGACTTGGAGCGGGCACGCGCGCCTTTCGGCTCGGCGGTAACGTCGAAGTTGCGTTTCTCCCGGTATTTTTCCAGCGGCGCTGCTTTAGGTTTTGTCGTTTTTATCCTCATGAGATTGGCTTTCGGTATGAGATTGGCTTTCGACGTATTCGAGGATGTCGTAGCGCGGCGGCCTGCGATCGGGAAAGAAGCTGTTGGTGGCATCCAGTTCATCGCGATAGATTTCGATGGCTGCTTCCAGGCGCGCCATCTCATACACTTTGCCGTGCTCGCGGGGCACATTGAAAAGCACCAGCTTTCCAGCAGCGTTGCTGTACTGCTCCGCCAGCAAGAGCAACATTCCAATGGCTGAACTGTCAATATCAGAAACTGCAGCTAAATTGAGCATCAGCTTGCGATTGCCGCCATCCAAAAGCGATTGAATGAAATCGTGAAGCGCGATCTCGCCGCTGCCCATATCTAGCTTGCCGTGAAGATTAAGGATGGTGATCCCCTCGTTTTCGGTCTGGTGAATGTCGAGCTGGTTGTGGTGAAGCATGCAAGCTCTATCGGCCGTTCTTATAAACCGTATGACTCCAACAACCGCAACCATATTTCACTCATGGTTGGAAAAGAGGGAACTGCGTGCCACAAACGATCAATCGATACTTCGCCGACAATCGCAACGGTAAACGCATGGATCAGCTCACCGACGTCCTGCCCCACCAGCGTAGCGCCGACCAGGACGCGCCGATCCTCATCGACGATTATCTTCGCGTGGCCCTGGTAGCCGTCGGCCACGATCTGCGCGCCGGTGATGTGGCTCAGGTCGTACTCTACCGCTCGAACGCGGAGGCCGGCCTTTCGGGCTTGCGCTTCTGTGAGTCCGACAGCAGCGGCTTCGGGATCGGTAAAAAGCACTTGCGGAACGGCTGAATGATCGGCAGTGGCGGCGAATCGCGTCCAGGGTTGTGGCTCGCCCGTAAGCTGTCCTTTGGCCCGGGCCGCGATGGCGTCACCGCACGCTCGCGCTTGATACTTGCCCATGTGCGTCAGTAGAACGCGGTGATTGACGTCGCCCGCTGCATACAGCCAACCCGCCGCAACACTTCTGACGCGACAGGTGTCGTCGACATCCAGCCAATCGGCCGGCTTCAATGCGACCGTTTCGAGCCCAATGTCCCTGGTGTTTGGAACGCGGNNCGATTTCATCTGCTTCTATGCTCGCGCCGTCGAACCAAACTTGCACTGGAGCGCCGGGCGCCCTGCGTTCAACGCGCGTCACATTGGCGGAAGTATGCACCGTGATTCCAAGTTCGGCAAACTTGGCGGCGATTTTCTCGCTAACAAACGGCTCCATGCGCTCCAGAAGGCGTGCGCCACGATTGAGAATGGTAACTTCTTGCGCGCCCAATGAGCGGAACGCTTGCGCGAGTTCGCAGGCCACCGGTCCGCCTCCCACGACAACCAGGCGCGGGGGAACGCGATCGGCTTCGGTGGCTTCACGATTGGTCCAAGCCGACGCTTCCGCCAGGCCCGGGATGGGCGGAATAAGAGGACTGGTCCCAGTGCAGATGGCAACGGCCTGGCGCGCCGTGATCCGGGTGACCGTGCCATCGTAGGCGCGCACTTCGACCAGCCGCTCGCCCACCAAGCGTCCCTGACCGCGCACCAGCGTGACTTTAGCGTTCTTCAGCCATTCCACCTGGCCGTCGTCCTTCCAGGAGTCAGTAAAGCGAGTACGCCGCGCCAGGACCGCGGCCGCATCCAGAGTACGGGTTATCGCCTGTTTCGCGCCATCCACGTGCCGGGCGGCTTCCAGCGCAGCCGAACTGCGAAGCAAGACCTTGCTCGGGATGCAAGCCCAATAGGAGCACTCGCCGCCCACCAGCCTCGACTCTACAATTGCCGCGGTGAGGCCGCCTTTGACGGCGCGATCAGCAACGTTCTCGCCCGTAGGTCCTGCACCGATCACGATAACGTCGAACACCATTTCAGGCATGCGGCCTCCGTCCTTCATTCATTGTGACGCCTGTTTTAAATAATGTGACGCCGGACTTCGATAACATGGGACACGATCATTTCAGGGAGGTTTAATGTGGTTGAGAGCCGGGGGATTCGTCCCGTGGTTTGCGTGCTAGTCACGGTTCCACTTAATCTGACCGCCGCCACGCCGAAGACGCCCGACGGAAAGCCCGATCTATCGGGAGTCTGGCTGATTAGCAACGCGCTGCCTGGCCCCAAAGACCTGTGCGACGGCGCCGATTGCATCGAGAAACTTCCGCTATCGCATGACTTCAAAGACAACCCACACGCGCGCTGCATGCCGCCCAACTTCCCTCGCGCCTTCGCTTTCCCGCATCATCAGAAGTTCATCCAGGTTTCGGGGCTGCTGGTGATTCTGGATGAATTTAATGCCAGCTACCGGCAGATCTTCACCGACGCGCGTCCGTTCCCTGAAGATCCGCAGCCATCCTGGAACGGTTATTCTTCCGGCAAATGGGAGGGCGATACATTAGTGGTGGAAAGCATCGGGTTCCGTGATGATCTTTGGCTGGATATGCGGGGCAATCCGATGACCAGTGCCGCCAAAGTAACCGAGCGATTCCGCAGGCCCAATTACGGGAGCCTGGAAATCGAAGTAACGGTGAACGATCCGAAGGCTTATACCAAGCCCTGGACCATAACCGAAGACATGCACTTACTGGCGGATACTGAGTTACTCGAATTTGTGTGTAACGAGAACAATCGCGACCTCCCGCACTTACTCAATAAATAGCCTATCTTAGCGGGCCGAACACGGAGTTGGATTCCATCCGGTTCCATCGGGAAGCTTGCGGAAATTGGTGTTGAGCAACACCGATTGGGTCAGGTACTGCGGGTCTTCCAGGATCGTCGTCAGAAGGATGGACTGCCAGCCATTGGGTTCGGTTGTGACATCGAAGTACTCAGTCAGCACCGCGTCGCCGCTATAAGGCACGCCATTCTTGCGCAAGTAGCCGGGCCGCAGGTGAGAGGTCACCACCTTTAAGCTGCCGCCGTGAATGGGCCCGGGCACGTGAGGCGGAATTTTGGTGCGCACAAAATCCCACTGAGCGGCGGATGTGCCTTGCCACTGCGGATCTCCAGTCTCTTTTTTCGAGCTATGAAAATGGAACAGCCGGGTTTGCGTTCCCGTGTCGGCATCAATGCGAAGCGTGTTGTCGTCCTGCCAGGTGATATGCAGGCGGGTGGGCATGCGCATAAGACCAGGTGCGCCATAGGCCTTGCACTGCTCCCCACTGGCTTCATCTTTCGCCGGATCCCAAACGTTCGCCAGCTTGCGGCCTTCAGGGTTAAGCGGAATCCCGGGGAAATCGCCCTTCTTGGGAGTCACCATGCGCCAGCGCCAATCCTGCGTGACGACGGCCGTCCAGTAACCGGTAAGATCGATAGGCGCTTCTTCGCGCGCCGTCTTCTGCGCCACGGGCTTCGCGACTGGTGCGGCGCTCTCTTCTTCTTGAGCGCAGAGGCAACTCGCCGCCAGCAACATCGCGAAAAGGATGCGTTGCTTCATTTCCCATGCCCCAGGCTGCGATAAACGGCTTCGATGAACGCGGCGTTCGATCCATAGCGCGGATCGTAATCTTCAGTGGGCCGGGCAGCTTTCACCTGATCGAGCGTCATGCCGCGCTTCAGCATATCAGCGATGCGATCGCGAATAATGGTGACCATGTCGCGATATTCCACCACGTCCGCTTCATCGCAAATGCGTCCATGGCCGGGAATCACAAGCGTGCCGCCTTCTTGCAGGGCCGCCGGCACGGTGAGCTCGATAATGCGATTCAGCGAATCGATAATTCCCTGGATACTGCCGCCGCGATCCAGATCGATGACGGGGTAACTGGTGGTCACAAAGGTATCGCCGGTACTGATCACGTCCGA
>PKZC01000369.1 GCA_003132905.1 Bryobacterales bacterium
AGATCTTGTCAGTGGCTTTGGCGATCGCTGCTCGGATGTGCCTGAGCCGCCGTTCGGTGGTCGCGACTACCAGCACGCGGAATTGCGGCTGGCGGAACAGTTCGGTGAATTGATTGGAGAGCGCCATCTGGACATACATCTGTGTTTTCCGTTGCCAGACTGGAATCGCTTCTGTTCCCAGATCTACTTCGAGAAACATCGCCTTGACTGAGTTGCTGGAAGCGATCTCGAGATAACCATCGGGAGTCAGCGGAATCACCTGTGTGAGCGGCTCGCGGAAGGCAACCCAACGAATGAGGCGCATATCGCTATCTGGCAAATTCCGATATTTCGTCGTCAGGTAGATCTCGTTGATGGCCAGCCGATGCAGTAGGAACGGACTTGCGCCGAACAGACTCTGGCGCAACGGAAGGCCTGGGAGGCGTGCGCCGACCAGCGCAGCGCCTTTCGGTGACAGCGTGTACAGCGCCTTCTGTCCGATGACGGAGTTGGCGATGAATATCCTCCGCAACAATCCTGCCGTGGTGAGCGCCAATAATCGCCGGTTGGCGCGGCGGAATGACGGAAACCCGGCGACAAGTTCAGCCTGTTCCCGGTCAATCACGCGCATGACCTCGAGTTCCCGCAACAGGTGACGGTCGCGTTCTTGGATGCTGAACTGAATGCGCCTACTCCCAGTCATGAAGCACCTCGTCAGTTGCTATCCGCATTGATTGGTGGCGGAGCCGAATGGCTGCTTCAACGTCAGTCCGCCGCCGCGCCCAGCGAGCGAGGCTACGCCGCAGCAAATCAGTAGCGTCGGCCTGCGGCTCCGCAATCGTCGGCACTACGGCACGCACCGGGCGCTGATACCCGGACTTCAAAATCAGATGCCGCTGCGGAAGGTTCTTCAGTTCCTGGGCCAGGGTCCGCCCGCCATCGATCGAGCCAGCCACTTTTTCGGCGTCACCAGCGGAAAGCTGAAAGTAGACGTGACTGCCGACCGCGGCCAACGCCGATCGCATGGCGGGCGGGTACTGATCGAGGAACTGGTTCGCACTGACAATCGAGACGCCGAATTTTCGTGCCTCTGAAAACAGGGTGTCGAGACTGCTGTCAAAAACCACCAGGTTTTGGATCTCGTCACAATAGAGCGTTAACAGACTGCGCGAGCGCCGGGCAAATAGCGCGTTTTTCAATTTGGTGAGAAACAGGCTGCCGAGCGTCGGAGCCTGCTCACCCAAGCGACCTTTGTCGAGATTGAGAATCAGCCAATATCCGGAATCGATAGCGTCGCCAAGAGAAAACGAAGACTCGATCTGGCCGAGGATGTGCCGGAAGTGCGGGTCGGCGGTGAATGCCGAAACCTTGTTCAAGATGGCATCGCGCCACGTCGCCTGCATAGCCTCGCTCGCCCTGTCATAGCGAAGCATGAAGTACTCGCGAACCTCAGGATTTTGAACGCGGCGCATGCAGGTCGCGCGGAACGCGCCGCCGGTCAAAAGCGGCGGAAGTTCCAAAATCGACAGCCGATTGTCGGCTAACACGTGAAGTGAGTTGCGAAGCAGTTCCTCAGTGCGCGCGCCAAAGGAGTCCAAGTGCCAACGTTGCTTGAGGACTTGCGCGAATTCGGCAATTTGTACAAAGCTGTTCTGCCCCGTGGTCTGGTCAATGAAATTTAGACCAACCGAATATTCCCGATCCGCCGGCTCAATCACGATCAGCTTTTCGCTCAAGTCGCGATTGGTCGTTCTTTCCCGTTCGGCGATGAGCTTGAGCAGCACGGGAGTGCCATCACCATGCAGGTCGAAGAAGACGAAGCCGCGCCCAGCGCGAATATCCTGGCTTGCGAAATAACGCAGCAGCATGGATTTTCCGCTGCCGGTCTTGCCCAAGATCACGACGTGCTCTGCACGCTTGCCTTGCGGAATCGTGACCGACGCGCGCGTGATTTGGCCATCCAGCATCGCAACGCCGACGTTGAGTCCGGCCACAAATCCGACTCTTCGGCCAACGCCGCCGAGCCGGTTCCACAAATATGTGATGAATTGTTCGATGAATGAGGTCATATGCTGTTCGCGGATCACTATTGCGCGTCGCGTCGCACAAGCAAGACTACTGCGGGCACCTTCGCATTCCCAGTTGTTTTGGGCCACCTTGCGAAATCTGTTGTTTTTGTATTTTCTCGATCTGCGAGGCTAGCGGATAACGTTGCTTAGAAAGCGCGGCCACTGCCCGGAGGGAGAGCCTTATGCAACGCCAGATGTCCGTCTCGATTGAAAAGAGATTCTGTCAGACGCGTGAACACAAGCGGGAGCCGACCAGGGTGCTCAAATCGAACGCACCATCTCACCAATCGAGCAGCGGGAAACGTACAAAGTACCCCCCACCCTTACTGCACGAAGTTTTCCTGCGTCGATCCAACTTCTGATCGCACTAGGGCTCTTGCGCAAGAGGGCAGCCGCTTCCTTTACGGTCAAGAACTTTTCGGGTGCGGTAAGGAATTTATCCGCATCATTCATAAGTGCGCTCAAGTCATCGCCGCTCCGGCAATCCGTGCCGGGTCGTGCTCCTGGCACTTTGTTTATTTCGTTCTTCGCCATATGGTCACCCCTCGCCTCTTGACTACATCTCACTTATTTGCTATAAGTTACGTGAGAGTCTTGGGAGCCGACGGGGCGCGAGAAGTGGCCTAGACTAGACCAATTCCGCCGCCAGCTTATGGAGGGCTGGTTGACGCGGGGGTTGGTCGGTCGTGGATGTGTCCTCATCTGCCGCCAGTCGCGGAACTGACATTCCGCAACTCTCGGACCGACTCCCGAAATCTTTTTACCCGAACGGAGGACTGAATCAGCCGTCTGATGGGCACGTTACCGTGCCGCGCAGTTAGCACCTTAGCCACTTCCAAACCACGTGGCTCGAGGTGCTTTTTTCTTGCTCCGCCCCGGAATCGCGATCAGGAGCCTGCTAGACGCCCCGATTCGCGAACCCGACATGAACTATTCGTCCTTGAATATACACTCGGGTCCGCTATTAAGCAATTCCTTTCTCTCCTGTGATAATCTTTTCCTAATCTGATAGTGTTGCCTTAAGTTTGGTAATAGTAACCTCCTTTGTGAAAGGACACGCGATGGCCGAGAATGAGAGAGTCAGACACACCGCCGAGCAAAAGGCATTGTTTAGAAGAGTCATTGCCCGGCTGTATTGTGAGAAGAAGGGACCACAGTTGAAGGAACTGCTTGGACTAGTAAACGCGGAATTGGACACCGATCTGCATTACATGACGTTTGTACGACTGACAAACGAAGCTATTCAACAGCGCCTGATCGACTTTGTCTACCGCGCGACACCTCTCGAAGACCTCCAGGAACGTCTCATAACCAAATTCCAAAGCCTCAGAGAGGCGATCGTTATAACCACAGCCGCAGATACCATTAGCCACCTGCAGACGCTAGGCAAGGAAGCAGCGGAATATTTCGATAAACTGCTTTCTGCGGAACAATACCTTCGTAACGTGCCTAGGATTGCGGTCAGCGGTGGGCGAACGATCTTCGCTATGATGGATGCGCTTCCGGAGCGGAAACGCCGCGTCGAATGCTACCCAACGGCTTTGTTGCCGTGCGGCCCGTACATCTCTGAAGTCGACCCGTTCGTTTCCTTGTGGATGCTTTGGTCAAAGTCCTTTCGCCATCCTCAAATGATCAACTATCAGAGTGTTCCTCTTTATCCGAGTCCAGATCTAGCGAATCTTCAAAGGAAGTACGAGCGACTGAAACTGCAAATGCCGTTTCAAGGGCTCTGGAAGCGAATGCAAGAGGTGGACATTGTGTTCGCCGGTGTGGGGCAGATCGAGATAGATGATGATTGGCGAAAAGCCGGGCGCGAGTTTTTGCCGCTCTTAGGCGGCCGTAAGATTGGTGAGAAAAAGATATCTATATCTTGCCTGCGGCAGCACGGAGTTGTCGGCGATATGAGTTACTGCTTCTTTGACGCGACGGGGACAACGCGAAAAAGAGAATGGAACCCCTTCTGCGCTCTTGGCACCGATTGGTTCCGGGCGATGGCGGCACAATACCCTCACAAACGGGTGGTGTTCGTCGGTGGTCTGGGCAAGGAGAAAGCGCTACGAGCGGCGTTGGCTGGACAACTGTGCAACGTTTTGATCACGGACGAGACAGCCGCGCGGCGTCTATTGGAGAGCGAAGGATTCTAGCGCTTCAACATATTCAGCAGCCTGGTGCGGGGTTGGACTGAATGTACTCGACGCAGAGACAAACGCACTCGTCGAGACTTCGATCCGTGTTCACGACGAGATGCGGTTCAGTTAGTGGCTCAAACGAAGCCTTCAGCGACGAGTAGAGTGCGAAGTCGCGATTTTTCGCTGCGTGTGACGAGGCTGACTCAATTCGCTCCTTCGCGTTCGCATCCGAACAGACACACTTGATCATAAGCCATTTGGCGTTGCTGGCCTTTGCCCAAGCTACAACTCGTTCCCGGTCGACCCTGCGCGAAAACGGGCGCCCGTCGAGCACAATAAGGCGCGTGGGATCCTTTTGCAGGAGGTAGGAAGCCGCCACCAGGATCACCTCGATGCAGAGATCATCTTGCGCACGAGTGTAATCAATGTCCTCGGGCAGGAACAGAGCCGCACGCACGTCGTCCTTGTTGAAATGCGCGCCCGGCAAGTTCTCCAAGATACTCCGCGAGAGGGTCGTCTTGCCAGTACCAGGAAGACCCACCATAATCACGACCATATGTCACACTTTCGTGCCGCGAACTGGACTATAGCGGCCTGTCGGTGAGTGCAGGAAGCTATGGTAATTCGTCCACACGCGCCAACTTGGAACACATCGTGCGATACAGGACTGAGTGCGGGGGACAACATCACCTTGCAGGAACGGTAGAACCATAGTTGGTGATCAGTAACTCATGATACCGCTTGCCAACGGTACGCTGCGCGGTGTAGGCGATGTGGACCGGCGTGAGAGTCCACGATTTGAACAGCTTCCGAACTTCGGGGTGGTCATCGAGCGAGAGCACAAACTTACCTTTGATCCCTCGCAGCCGTTGTTCCAGCTCGATGAAATCCTGCTCGCTGAAGTTGTGGCGGTATAGGCGTCGCTGCCAATAAGGAGGATCCAGATAGAAGACGGTGCTCGGCCGATCATACTTGTCGAGGACCGTTTGATAAGGTAACGATTCGATTTGCACTCGTGCCAATCGCCGATGCGCCTGTTCAATGATTTCCGGAATGCGCTCGGGGTTGTAGTTGGTGGGGTGCGTGACGCCGTAGTGAAACTTGTGGCTCAAAACCAATCCTCCGAAGGAATTCTTTTGAAGATAAAAGAACCTGCCCGCGCGCTGGATATCGGTAAGAGTATCTGGATTGCTCTTCACGTGAAGCTCGTGGAGTTTCCGGCTCGCGAGGCAGAACCGCAGATATCGGACTAATTCCTCGTAGTGCCACTGGCAGACGCGGAAGAAGTTGACGATGTCGAAATCCAGATCATTCAACACTTCGACATGCGAGGGCGGCTTGTGAAAGAGTACTTGTGCGCCTCCGGCAAAGGCTTCCACATAAGTCGTATGCTCCGGCAGCATCGAGATGATGTTCTTAGCCAAGCGATTCTTGCCGCCAATGTAGGGCAAAGGTCCAATCATGGTGAATCAGTTAATGATGAATTGACGCTCAGTTTGCACGTGCAGACCTAAGACCGCTGCGTCCTGAATAAAAACTTTAGCGTGCGTTCCCTCTAAGATCGGCCAGATTCCCGTAGCCACCGCGCGGAGTTGGGCACGGGATTTGAGCGCCGGATGGCCGCACCCTTCAAGCAAGGCAATTTTCGGGATCTCCCAAATTGGGAGAATTCTGTCTCGCAGGATTTCGCAGATCCCGTCTTGCAGCGCTCGGCGCAGAATCTCATGCCCGTTGGCAATCGATTCGAGAGTCGCTGCCTCGACGGGAAAGCGCCCCAGTACCCACTGAATGAAGCCCGCTGTACTAGCGAGAGCCTTTTGGCGATCCGAAGAAAGCTGCCTTGAGTCCGTGTATTCCAAATGGTCATCGTGAAAGATGGCTGCGGCAACCGTGCGGCGTTCCACTCGAATCGCAATCAAGTTTCCAGTCCGTTCGTGATGGCCGTTAGCATGTGCGCGCGTAAGCTCCAACTGAAAGCGTCTTCCGAGATCGGCGTCTGGCGCATTGCGGAGCGCGCGCCGGTACGCGTTGAGCAACTGACTCTCCGGATGCTGAGCTGCAAGCATCGCATAGTGCCGGACGGCTTTGGCATCGCTTAGCTTCTGGCTGAGGCGCAGGGCGAAAAGGTCCTGCGTTGTGTGAGGCAGGAAGGCGGCATCGGGGCGTATAAACTGATCCAGGATTGAGGGCATGGACAAAGGCTTACTAATTTAGAACAGCGGTCGTTGTTCGCCACTCTCTTCTGTCTCGCGAATCCGGCGTTTGAGCCCATTGTGAAGCTCAGGGAACAGGAATGCCACCGGAGTCCGCAAGATGATCTCGAGGCTCAAGGCAACGGGCAAAGGCGGGAAAGAGCGTCCATGTTCGTAATGGGAAATCATCGAGGTGTCCCGCTGGCCTAACAGCCGCGCGACCTGCTTCTGGGTCAAGCCCATCCTCCTGCGGTACAGCACCAGATTGTTTTGTGTTGATTTGAGAGATTGCATAGCCGTCGCAATGCTGTGTGGTCAATGTAGCAATTCCACGGAAACGGTAAAGGCGGGAAAGGTTGTGGAAAACTACGGGTCGCGTCCGATTTCTGTGAGCAACCTGTTGAGAAGCCGGTCACGGTTGCGGCGGTGCACGTGCAGGATGAACTTCCGGCAGCCGCTTCCGGTGCGACGCACGAACCACCGGCTCGCGCGCCTGCGGACGCGGTCGGAGAGCTCATCGACAAGAAGAGCGCGAACGAATTCCACGGCGAATTGGAAAAGGAGATCCACCATACCAGGAACGATGTCCCTGATCGGCCAATTTGAAAAGACGGGAAAGGCCTCGCTGTGTCCATGTGGAGCAGCATTCAGCTTTTCCCGTCTGTGCAGGGGCGGCGAAAACTCCTATGCTGAACGCCCGATGCCAATCAAACGAAAACAAGACAAGCTCCGCGTGATCTGGGAAACCGTCCCCAATCCCGAGCCTTACGCCCTGCTCAAGGCGGTCGCCATCTTATTCGATCGGCGGCTTCCGTTATCCACAGGAGTGGATTTGACGAAAACGGACGCAGAGCTATTGTGTGAACGTCCGCCTGAGCATTAAATCTCCGTACTTGAAATATGCCCGACACCGCCAATGCTGGCATGAAGCTGGCCATTTACGCCCGCGTTTCGACCGAAGAACAGCGGGAAGGACAGACCATTGACTCCCAGGTCTCGGAACTCGAACGCTTCGCCCGCGACAAGGCTTGGCTGATTGCCGGCACCTATAAAGACGAAGGCTGGAGCGGCGGAGTCATGGAACGCCCGGAACTTGACCGTCTGCGCGATGACGCGCTGAAGGGCGTCTTCGAGGGTGTTCTGATTAACGATGTAGACCGGCTTGCCAGGGACGTTGCGCATCTTGGCGTGATCAAGCGCGACCTTGAAAAGAAGGGCATCAAGGTCATCTTCCGCAAGCTTCCTTCCGAGATCAGTCCCACCTACAATTTGATGGTGAATATTTTGGGCAGCTTTGCCGAGTTCGAGCGTGAAATGATTGCTGATCGGACCCGTCGCGGGCGCCGCCACAAGGTGGAAGTACGAAAGAAGTACCTGGGATCGAACACGGCGTATGGATATCGCTATATTCCGATGGACCGGGTCGCTGGAAGCGATGGCATCCTCCAAGTGAATCCGCAAGAAGCGAAGGTCGTGCGGCAGATGTTTAACTGGGTGGATCGCGAGGGACTTTCGGCACGGCGCGTGACGAATCGGCTGAGCGATCTGCGAATACCGCCGCGCAAGGGTTCGGCGAGGTGGGGTAAGTCGAGCGTATTGCGGATTCTTCACTGCGAAACCTACGCCGGCGTCTGGCACTACAACAAAGCACAATCCTGTGAGCCCAAAAATCCCACAGCGAGCCCGCGCTACCGTAAACGCGCCAAATGCAGCGTACGGCGGCGCCCAAGGACCGAATGGCTACCGCTTGAGCTGCCAGGATCGCTGCGGATCGTTCCCCGTGAATGCTGGGAGCGTGTTCAGAAGCAGTTGGAGCGCAATTTCGCATTCTCACCACGCAACGAGAAACACGCCTATCTTTTGAAGAGTCTCGTCCGTTGTGGCGGCTGCGGCGCTCGCTACGTCGGAGATCCTTGTCACGGCAGGTTTTACTATCGATGCTTGGCGCGGTGTAAGAAGATGCCGAGCATCACGGAACATCTTCTCGACGACGTTGTAAAGAACGCCATCAGAGAGATAATGCTGAACCCGAGCGTAATCTTGGAGCCCCTTCGGCAGCTCGATCAGGCTGAGGAGCGCGACAGTAAGCACAGACAAAGCGCCTCTCATGAGATGGACAGAGAAGCAAAGCGGATCGACGTCGAAGAACAACGCGTCCTCGATGCGTATCGCACAAACATCATATCGCCCGCCCAATTGGGACAACAACTGGAAGGCCTTAAGTCCAGGCGCGCGACAATCGAGCTTGAGCGTTCGACTCTGGAAGATCAGGATTCTATCCCACCGGAGCAGATCGAAAGAGCACTTAGCGTCTACTGCGCCGACGCCGCCCGCAAGATCGCAAATTTCACCGAAGCCAAATGGCAAGAGCTGTTGCGGACCGTCATTCAAACCGTCACTTTTCATGGAGATCACATTTCGATCCTTGGCCGGATCCCAATTGATGGTTGCGCGCCAGCGATGGGTGCCGACGTGAACGTCAGCGTGCCGATAACAACCAAGCGGTAAACAGCGCCGCTGTCGCCGTTTCTAATAGGCCCTCTGACATTCCGCCACAATGGCGGAATGTCAGAGGGCCGTNNCCGTCCGTCTCAATCTTGGGAACTGGACACTGAGACTTTCAATCAGTAGCACCGCCTCAAACCCAACCCAGGTCTTCATCCCCCAATACGTGTGTGCGAAATGTGTGCCAGCCTTCGACCGGGAAGTATCCCTGAGCGAGGCATAGAACCCTTGCATCCGCCCAGCCCGTACTTGTGCGATTTGACATTCGCAAGAGTACATAACTCAATGTTGAAGGAGCCAAACTTGGCGTATGATGTCGCGCGCGCGTTGCGCTCCGAACCGCCCAATGCCAAGCTCAGGTCAGTTCGATTGGTGCTAGTCACCTGCTTTATCGGACAGCCGCGTTTGGCGGTTTTTTTCACGGAGTTAACCCTGTGGCTGAGACAAAAGTCCCTCCCGGCGAGAGGGCTGTAACCGCTTTTAGGCAACTGGCTGTTGCCTCTTCTGATTCAGATACCGCTGCCAAGGACCTTGGCGCGTCGCTCTCAACTGTCGAATCTCTCTTGCGTCGCATTGGTGTCCGCGTTTCTGCGTGGCACCAAATTGCTGGCCATGAAGATCCTAACGGCCCATATTGGACCCGCGACCTCGGTTGGGCCAAAATAAAGGATTCGTGGTGCATTGCAATCCGTAAAACCTGGGGGCACGAGCATGCCGATCAACATTCAAATGCGCTGGCGCAACGTTTTTTATTGAAGCCGAGGAGCAATCGCCTCCGAGAATGCGTTCCAGCAGTTAAGCGCATGGTGAGGACAGAAGAGCCTCTGTCCTCACTTTTCTGATCCATGCGTTGCTGGCTTCTGTTAGTATCTGTGCGGCTTGCACACAAGCCGGCGACACCAGGATGGAACAGTACCGCGCCGCGCTTGAATGAGAAGAAATTCAGCCCGACTTCAAGCATCGTTATCCTAAAGCCGCGCAGGTGCTCAGTGAATACCGGGATACCGAGCGGTGGAACAAAAGGAAGAAATGGACAAACCTCAAGGCACGAAGGCCCGGATTGAATTGACAAAAGAGGCGATCACCGCTGCCGCCAAAGATGAAGCTCTAAGCGCGTGTCGTTACGGCCTGGCGCAGTTCAGTTCCGCTACTTTCAGGGAGGCCGGCGAGGAGCTTCTTGTGCTGGGGCATCTGCTCGGGACAGATCGGGTTCGTGGCGTTTCCCCGTTCGGACACGGGAACGATGAAACCGTGGCGGTGTCGGTCCTGTTACGAATNNGAGCCAGCTTATCTCGGCGAGCGCCGACCTTTTTGCGGACCGTAGGTCATATGCTGCGGCAGCGCTTGTCCGACAGATGGTGGAAATAGAATATCTGGCATGGGCCTTCGAGACGCGGGATGGGGATGCCGAACGCTGGTTGCGCAGTGACAACGAGGAGCGACAAAACTTCTTTACTCCCGCCAAGCTTCGGGCCGCGGCACAAGGAAGATTTCGGGGTAAGGACTACGGCCACCATTGCGAAATGGGTGGTCATCCGGTCCCCACGGCTGGCATACTGCTAAGCGGCGACTCGGCCATTCCGCAGTTGTTGCTGTCCGATGTGCTCGGCCATGTAGGTCGCATTTGGGATCATCTTGTCGGATGGGCGCGGGGAAATGAGGATGGCGGCCCTATTCTCGCGCGCAGCAGCGCGATGTCTGCGCAATTTCAGGAATGGAAGGCGCAGGACACACTCGTTGATCTGCCTCCGCCGTGATTGGCGTCTTCTGCTGTAAGTTGAATCTGCGTTCAGCGCGCCGGAAACACGGCGGGGCCATAAATATCTCGTTCCTTCGCTAATGATTTCGGTATTCTAAAGCGGCCCAGTTCGGCATTTTGTTTTGGCCCACCCTGTGAACGAACGGGTACTCTAATTCGGGCGAAGCCCGAAGCAGAGGAGACTCGTTGGACTGGAGAGCCAAANNGTGCATCGGCGCATGGTGCGCGAGGCGATCGGAAGCGCGCTGCCGAAACCGCGGAAGAAGACAGAACGGCCGCATTGGAAGTTGAAAGCGGCCATCGAGTTTGTGGATGCGGTGCTGGAAGCTGATCGAAAAGCGCCGCGCAAGCAGCGTCACANNATCGGATCTGGGAGCGGATTCGGCACGAGCTACCCGACTGCAAGATCGGTGAACGAACGGTTCGGCATTACGTGCACGATCGAAAGATCGCGCTGGGAATGCTGATGCGTGAGACCTGCGTGCCGCAAAGCTATGCGTGGGGCGTGGAAGCGCAGGTGG
>PKZC01000425.1 GCA_003132905.1 Bryobacterales bacterium
CCGCTTTCTCGCCGCAGCGGCGGCCCGTGAATTCATTCGGGATAAACTGATTGAGAACGCTAGTCGCGCATGGTTAACGAATTATGAAAAGCAAGTCTGCAACCGCCTCAGGCGATCGTCGATTAAGCTTGCATTCACGCAATCAAGCAATTCAACGCCTCCTTAAACGCTGCTTTGACGCGCGTCCTATATCGATTGACCAGAAAATCTCAACCGAATGGTTGTGGCGCATGTCAATTCGTGCCGACCGGTCAAGGTTTCATTTTCTCCTTGCCATCGCTGCGGGTCTTACCTGCACGTCAGCGCTCGCTATAGGTCTGACCATTTGGTGGTTACACTCAGATGCGATCGCTGATGCGTTCAAGGGTTCTGGCAATCTTGCAATTGTCCTCGCCCACCAAATCGATAATTCCGTACAATCGATCGACCTCGTTTTGACCGAGATTAAAGATCAAGAAGAAATTCTCAGCGCACAGTCACCAAACGACGTTGATCGTGTTTTCCGCGGCGAGGACACACATAAATTTCTGATGGAACGTCTGTCGCGCTTGCAACAGGCTGGATTTATTGCGCTGGTGGACAAGAATGGGCGACTTGCGAATACGACGCAAAAGTGGCCATCGCCGGAGGTTGACCTTTCTGATCGCGCCCACATTCAGCACTTCAAAAATAATGACGATAAAGGCATCTACATCAGCAATCCCGAGGTCGACCGCCTCAACGGATCGCAAGTCGTCTTTTTCAGTAAACGCATCAATGGCGACAATAACACATTCCTCGGAGTGGCCGTGGTCGGTGTTAGGCTCACTTATTTCCAGCAAATCTACGAATCCATCGCATCCCTAACCGATCAGTCGTTTCTGTTGTTGCATCGCGATGGCACCATCATTGTGCGTTACCCTGACCCGAACAATCGCATGTATGAGAAGATGCCAGCAGCATCACCTTGGCACCAGCTCGTTTCAAAGGGGGGTGGTCAATATCGATCGCCGGGCTATTTCGACGGTAAGGCTCGTCTGGTTGCTGTGCATCCGCTGCGCGACTATCCGCTTGTGGTCAATGTCGGTGTAGCGGAAGCCGCGGCGCTCGCGACTTGGCGTATTCAGGCAATAACTCTCGGTACTGGTGCATTGCTGGTGATGTTGTGTGTAGCGTTGCTCCTCAAAGCCCAGAGCAAGCAATTTCGTCGTCTCGCAACTTCGGAGGCGACAGTTGATGCCGCTCTGAACAACATGTCGCAGGGCTTGTTGATGTTCGATTCCTCGAACCGACTTGTCGTCTGCAATCGGCGTTACCTTGAAATGTACGGGTTATCGCCGGATATCGTAAAGCCGGGCAGCCCGCTTCGGGAACTCGTTGAACACAGGGCCGCAAGCGGCAGCTTTTGCGCCGATGATGTCGAGGAATATACAGCGGATATCCTATCCGCAGTACGCCAGGGAACTATCTTTAGTAAGACAACGAGCCTGCACGATGGGCGCATCATTTCGATTGTAAACCATCCGACCACAGACGGAGGATGGGTCGCCACCCATGAGGACATCANNGCTTACCGAATCGCAAGCTGTTTTGCGAGCAGCTCGAGCAGGCACTCAAGCGTGTCCGGCGAGGCGAACGGCTAGCGGTCCTATACCTCGACCTCGATCACTTGAAGCGCATCAACGACACGCTCGGACATCCGGCCGGCGACAAGCTGCTGATGGGCGTGGCGGAGCGCTTGCGCGGTTGTGTCAGGGATATCGACTTGGTTGCACGATTGGGCGGCGACGAATTCGCCATCATTCAGTCATCACTTCATCGTCCTTCCGATGCCGCGGACGTTGCTATGCGAGTCCGTGAAGCAATTCACGAACCATTCGATCTCGATGGTCATGAAGTTACGGTGGATATCAGCGCTGGTATTTCTATCGCCCCAAACGATGCGACCGATCTCAACGAACTATTGAAAAACGCGGATATCGCTCTTTATGAAGCTAAGAACACCGGGCGCGGGACTTATTGCTTTTATCAGACAGAAATGACTGAGCGAATGCAAACCCGCAATAAATTGGAACAGGACCTGCAAAGCGCTCTGACCAACGGCGAATTCGAGTTGTTCTACCAGCCGATTGTCAATCTTGAAGACAACAAGGTTAAGACCCTCGAGGCGCTTCTACGTTGGCGTCATCCGGAGCGAGGCCTAGTCTCACCTACTGAGTTTATCCCGCTTGCGGAGGAAACCGGCCTCATCATCCCGCTGGGCGAATGGGTTTTGCGGACCGCTTGTGCCGAGGCCTCCACTTGGCCTGATAGCATCCATGTTTCGGTCAACGTCTCGTCAGTTCAGTTGACCAACAAAAACCTCGCCAACGTGGTTATCAGTGCTATCGCACCATCCCGTATTCCAGCCGCCAAGCTGGTGCTTGAGATTACGGAATCAGTGTTGTTAGAAAACACGGATTCCAATCTCGCCACACTGAAACAATTACACGAACTCGGGGTGCAGTTTGCGATGGACGATTTTGGCACGGGTTACTCCTCGCTCGGCTACCTGATGAGTTTCCCTTTCAGCAAGATCAAGATCGACCGCAGCTTCATTGCAGGTCTGCCGGACAAGGCTGAATCCCGCGCCATTGTTCGCGCCATAGCCGATTTGGCGCGAAACCTTAACATGCGGGTCATCGCTGAGGGCGTCGAGACAGCGGAGCAGCGCGAGCATGCTCGAATGCTCGGCTGCACGGACATACAGGGCTATCTGATTAGTGCTCCGCGACCTGCCGCTGAGATTCACCAGCTTTTCCTGCCGGATTTTCAAGATACGGTGAGCATCGTCAGTCAGGTTGCTTAGGAGACGGTGGGCGCGCAGGTCGCGAGGCGGCTCGGAATGTGGCTTTACCCTAAGCGGATATGCCGACCCATCCGCCGAATGTCCGCTCTCGGGGCAACAGAAGCGGACATCGAAAATCTCACAAAAAGTAACGCATCCGCACATTTCGTGACATTTTTGAGCGCCGACTAAAAGCGCCAACGCAGGAAAGCGCTGCGCTGCAATGACTTTTGCAATAATGTCATAGAATGTGGAAAACATGACATTTCCCGGTTGTCCGGCAAAAGCGCTGATGTGCAAGCTCGCGGCTGCTCCGAAATCCGCAGCCCGAACAATTACCAATGCGCGACAACGACACCCGATCAATCAGGGGTCGAGGTGCCGTACGATTGGAAAATGACCGGATATGCGTGTTTGAGCGCAACGGTGTCTATCAATCTCGCATCCGCACCGAAGCCAATCGTTACTTGTGGCGCTCACTTAAGACCCGCAATCAAGTTTAAGCCATTTCCGCAGCCAGAAAACTATTTCATTCAATTGAATTTCGACAGCAATCGGGCTTGCCGCTCACCAACCGCAGCGTCAATCGCGTGATCGATGAATATGTTGCCCTACGCGAAAGGCAGCAGACGCAAGGGCGAACTTCCATCCACATGCTGCGCCAGATTAAACGCGTCGTGAAATTCTGGCGAGAATATATCGGCGACCAAAGCATCGAAAGCGTCGGTAACAAAGAGCTGAGCGGCTATATCGAATGGCGCAAGAGCTACTATGCTCAGTTCAAGACGCTGCCCAAGAATGCCAAGCTAAATCCTACTGACAAAACATTGCAGTGGGAAACGACACTTGGAAAATCGATCGTTAGATGGGCGCACGAGCAGGGCTATCGCGGAGACCAGCTACTTCCGACATTCAGCTTCACACCCAAGACCAAACGCGTACGGCCAGCATTCGAATTGTTTGAATATCGCCGTTTATTGCGAACGTTGATTAAGTGGCAGCGTAAATGTCCCAATGACACATGGTTGCACGCTCGTCGGCTGCTGACTGACTATGTCTTGACCCTCGCCATCTCACGTCGCGGGTCGGAGTTGCATAAATACCACCTTTGAACACAATTCTGTCAAAAATGCCAAGCGTGCCTCCCGCCATCCGAGGATGTTTGCTATAAACTTCAGTAATTAGTTGGCTTTTGGGGGGGGTCTGATTATGCGTCTCTTTCATCGTGCAGCGCTCGCCGGTGTTGCGATTTTCGGTTTCGCTTCGGTATCTTCCGCGGCTGACTTGCCGGTCAAGGCACCTCCAATGGTCGCGCCACTTGTCGTCGCTTATAATTGGAGCGGCTTCTACATCGGCGTAAATGCTGGCGGTGACTGGGGCACATCTGATCCATCAACTACAACGGTCGTAGCAGGCTGGCTCGCCGGTTGCCCTGGCTGCGTCAGTGACATTGCCAATAATGGAAGTCAAAGCTTCAAGACGGACGGATTTACTGGCGGCGTTCAGGGTGGGTATAATTGGCAAACTGGTAACATCGTATTGGGCGTTGAGGGTGATTTCGAGTACTTCCGCAGCTCCGGTTCGAACAGTACGGTATTTTTCTCCCCCACTTGTCCTTGCACCATGACGATCAATTCGTCGATGAGCACTGACTGGTTATTCACTTTGCGACCGCGCGTTGGCTTCGCCGTGAATAATTGGCTGTTCTACGCAACGGGCGGTTTGGCAGTTTCCGAACTGAAGGGCGCTTGGAGTTACGGAGATAACTTCGGTGGCCGCACCACGACCGAGAGTGGTTCCGTATCGACGGTTAAAGCCGGATGGGTGATCGGTGGTGGTTTAGAAACCGCTTTGCCTGGAAATTGGCTGATCGGTGCCGAATATCTTTATGTCAAGTTCGCCGACGTTTCGACGACCAGCAATAATCTTGTAAACAGCACTTCCGGTCCATACCCAGCGAGCGTCTTTACCCACAGCGCTGACTTGGCCGTCAATATCGCCCGCATTCGTGTGAGCAAGAAGTTCTGAGAGGCTAGTGGTCAGAATCTAACGCTTGGCACCGCCGTATGAAGCAGTTTGCAGCGAGATATCAGCGCTTCCGGCGGACTCAAGTGTTTGAATTGCACCACTAGGAGCCCGTCCGAGTAGTCGCTGTTCAAGTCTCAGCGAGTCTGATTCAACCTTGGACTATGAGCAAGCACTTTCGCCCCTGGAATATCGATCAGACGCTGCTTCTGCCGCCGAGTGTGCAGGACTTCGTACCCAAGGACCACGTCTCGCGGTTCATCGTTGGGCTGGTGCGGGAGAGCCTGGATCTCAAGGAGATCGCGCGTAGCTACGTGAGTGGGCTCGGCCAGCCGCCGTTCGATCCGCGCATGATGGTCGCGCTTCTGCTGCATGGCTATGCCAGTGGGCTCTATTCGTCGCGGCGCATTGCTAGAGCCTGCCGCGAGCGGAACGATTTTG
>PKZC01000021.1 GCA_003132905.1 Bryobacterales bacterium
GGCAAGCTCCGGGCGCTTTCCTTTGCAGCCTTTGGCGTCCCACTTTTTGAGGACGACACGCCATGCAGCTTCCTCGGCGTCGGTGCAGTAGCCAAAACGGCGGAACGTGATAAGCGGATCACGCGGGCGGCGATTGACCGCCCATCCTTTCATCCACGATGCTCGCGACCTGTAGACGCTAAACGTTTCCGCCCATAGCTCGGCGCACTCCGCGTCGAGTTTGGCAATGCGCCGGGCTTGCGCCTCGGCGGCGCGCTGTTGTTTCTTTGTCATCACGCCACCCTCGCAAACTTCGGGGCGACCGCCATGTCGGCGATGCAGTCTTCGGTCGGGTCGCCGTCGCGGGATATAGAGACGGCCAGCGCCACGGCGAGCAGCGGGTCTTCCGCCCAATGCAGCGCCGGATACTTGTCGAGTATCACGCAAGCGGCGTGTAGGTTCGAGCGAAGCGCCGCCCGGTCGGTGTCGGTGATAGCCTCGATATCAGTGGAGCGCATGACTTGTCCCCTCATTGACCTTGAAAGCTTCAATGAGAATTTCGACGCGGGCGAGGGCGGCTTTGGAGCGGCGACGGGCTTTGTCGGCAGCGACGTGGGCGGCGATATCGGCGAGGTTGGCGTCGAGGGTGTTGACGGCGATGAAGTGGGCGCGGGCGGCAAGGGAGGCGTCCACGGCGAGGTTATAGGCGACGCCAGCGGCTTCGGCGGCGTCGGTGGCGTCGTTGGCAGCAATGGCATAGTGATCGGCGGTAGAACGCATAACGGTTGCCCTCCATGGGCGGTTGTTGGGTTCTAAATCCGGGAGGGCAAAAAAGATGGCACTCGATGCCGCCTGCTTGACCTCGCCTTTTCACCCCTTGCGGGAGTGTGGACTTAGACCAGCGGGGCAGAGTGCCATGCTGATGATCTGTACCTATGCCACGGATCGAGCCGCTGTATTCCGTTTTCTGCATGTCTGCCATGCAAATCTTGCATAGTGGTTAATCCACTGAAACTATTCAACAATTGCCCTATTTTGGGCAATTCCCCGCTTTTTAGGGGGTGTCGCCAGTCGAGGCAGCCGGTCAAAACGCACAGAAACGGGTCCCTGCAAGCCTGTGACCCCTCCCATTAGGACCCTGTTAACCTATTCGCCGCCGTCCCGGCCCGGCGCGGTCGGCTCAGGGGTGCCATCCTCTGACTCGAACAGGACCTCTCCCGGCTCTTGCTTGCCACCGTACAGCGCCTCAAACTCGCGCTCGCTCAGTTTCAAACCGCGAACCACGAGTCCCATTTGCGCGCGACCATCATCGGTGGCGAGCGGCTCGAACTCTTGATCTAAGATATTCTTCATTGGCTCAAACCATTTTTTGTGGAGCGTTACGAGTTGATGCTGTCGTTGCGATTGCCGCGCCGCCAGCGCCCGGACTACCGGCTCCGAGTCCTTCGCCGTCTCGTGGTGCTCGATAGCCGAGAAGCTTGCGCGCGCCATCATCGTCGCCGCGTTTCAATGCTGCCGCGACCTGTCGCTCAATGGCAGACATTGGCACGTTGTCTCTCAACTTTTTCTTTACGGCGTGAATCTTTTCCGCAACAGCGTCCATTGTTGGCGGGGCGGGCTTCGTCGGCGTGGTGCCATCGTCAGATAAATCGCGGTCGATGTCCGGCAATAATTCCGGCGGCGTCGGTGGAGGCGCATGCGCCGGGCGATGTCCGGCGGCGCTCTCTTGAGCGACACGACGCGATCTTATCTCTTGCTCCGCCAAAAGCTCCTGTCGGATTTTACTGTCCGGATTGCGGTCTACCGCCGGATTGCCTCGGACCGGCACCGTGGGAACGTCGCTGGTGGGTTCTACGATGTCGGGCTTGACCTCGACATGGGGTATTTTCGGCTCGGCGACTACTTCCTCAAACACGCCACTGATTTCGGTCGGCGCTCCTTTGCGCTCGATCTGCGCCGGACGCGGTGTCACGTCGATTGACGGCTTCGGGCGATTTCCTACCATCGTCACGCCAAGCGCAACTTGTGCATTCACGTCAACATGGCTCGTCGCTTGCCATTTCTTAGAATATGCCGCGAGTGCTGCCTTTTGAAGTTCGACCGGCGGCGCGTGTTCGACCTCGTGCTGAATACGGCTGTGCGTCAGGTCATCATGGAGATACCTGTCCTCATTGGAGAGTCCAAGCGTTTGCAGATCGTCATCGCTCCAATTTTCATAACGTGGACCGAGTTGCCATGACGGCTTGCCCTGATAGAACACTTTCTCACGGGTGCCTCGTAATGCACGATCCAGCGCCGCCGCTTCCACTTGTCCCATATAGATGATGCGCGCCAGTGCTAGGTGAGACGCGAAGCTTGCTTCAATGTCCATCCACGAAAGATTGTACGATGCGTCGCCGTTCGCTGATGCCTGTCGCCAACGGAATAGACTCTGCACTGAGCATCCGGCGCGCGCGGCTGCTACGGCGTAGCTGGGATTTCCGCATTGACTGTCGAGGATTTTCGTGAGTGCTTCAATCGTGTGTAGGATTGGGCGCGACATTGGGGTCTTCCTTTTGTTGAAGTTGTTTCTTGCAGTGCTCGACTTGATGCCGTGCTTCGTCCGCCAAGTGTCGCAGATAAATCACCCGCTGGCGCTTCGATACCAAGCCGCGCGCTTCCCGATAAGTATGCGGGCTGTCGAGCGTGGTCTCGATCTCCGTCGCGATTTCGTTGGCTTCCGCTTCGAAGCGCGCGGCGTGCGCAGTAAAAGCTCGATGGTGCATAGTGAGAGTTTCTATTGTTGCGGTCATTAGTTTGGGGCTCCCCGAAAATAGTCCTCGGTATCGACCGAACACTCGTGCAGATATTTCAGTGCTTCCAATTTGGAAGTTTGATCGAATGGCATTCCCGAGACTAGCTCCTGAAATGTGCGGGCAAAATTATCCACGAGCACCTGAACTCCACTTGTGCTGTAGAGTGGAATTATATTTGCGTCATCCTTTGCCATCAGCCGAGTCCTTCATTCTGTAGCTTCTGCAACTCGCGTCGTGCATTAGCCTCGGTCCGTTTCAACTCAGCTATGCGATTGCTGCGCCCGAGATTGCGCGCGGCGATAACGTGCTTGCGTTCGCCAGCGGCTAATTCCTCCGCATCTTGTTTGGTCGTGTCGGTCATGGTGAAATCTCGTCTTGGAATTTAATGCGGATCGAGTCGTTCATAAGCTTTGAAGCGGCGAGGCGTCGGGCTTCCTCTCGGTCGCCGAAGCCGAGTGCCATCGGCTTCTTGTCGAACGTACTCGGTCGCGCGGCTTTGGGTCTGCCGATCAACTTGAAGCGGCGAGGACGCGGCTTCGGCGGCAGTGTCTTACCGTGAAAGTCAAGTTTGGCGCGTGCTGGTCGGCGGATGCTCATACTGTGCCCCGCGCTTTCACTTGCCAGCTTGCGACCTTCGGCGGCGCAACTCTCATTCCCTGCATGGATTGAGGGTAGACTTTGCCAGCGCCGTCTGGGTGTCGGTTCTGGGCGCGCGTGTTATTCATGCCTACAGGCAGTTTGCCGCCGCGCATGTAGCCGTCCACAGCCGCAAGGATAACCGGCTCGTCGCGCGCTGGCGCTTGACCGGCGGCGCGTCGGGACTGTTCTGCGTTGATATAGTCTCGGCGAAGCTGGTGTTCGGAGATCGGCTTAAACGTGGATTGAAATTTCAGGATTTTCGCCGACACTACCGCCCCCGCGTCCGATAATGCCGATTGGATTTCTCGCAATTTCTTCTTGCCGTCTTCGAACACTCGCAAGCTGTCCGATGCGGCTTCGATGGCTGCTGTGATAGCCGGATCAATTGGCAATCGAGCCAATCGTTGACGCTCCGCCGGAGGGAGAGTCATGCGGCGCTTCTCCGCGAGCGCCAGCACTGCAACGCTGTCCTGTGGCTGTAGGTGAAGCAACGCGAGACGCGCGTCGTCGTACAAAAAAGCCCTCATTTTCGTGTCGCGTTGAGTCTCGGCGAGTTGTTCTGTGAGACGCTCGCGCTCGGCGAGTGCGGTCTCTACAGCTTTGAACGCGGTGCGCTGTTCGGGCGTCAAGGCTTCAATGTCGGGACCTCCAACGTCTCGAACCTTGCGAGTGAAAAAATCGAATGTAATCGGCATGTTTTATCCTTTCGTTTGATTTCTGCGCCGTCTGTCCACTGTAGGGCGAACAGGCGGCGCGATCCGGTGCGTCAATGGCAATAGACGCACCGAATTTCTATCTGCTCAGCTTCGAAGTTCGGTCGGCTACGTCCATTTCTTTAACGGGCGCTTCAATCGGACGGCAATCCACAGCCTTCGGACCGCGTTGTCCCATCGCCTCGATGTACGAGACGCGCATGTTCTCAGCCAAGCCATTCACGCCCGCCGCGCAATCGGAGAGATGGCAGAACAGTTGCGGCGCTTGCGGCTCCATCGGACCGCCGTCCGGACGTATAAAACCGAAATCTCGATGTTGATCGCCGAACCAATTGACGACGACACCTGTTCGTCTTTTCATTGTGGGACTCCCTCACTTGAAATTCTGGCAGACGATGGCGGCATGAGACACCATCGTCCGCCTTCCGACTTCGCGCTTTAACGGCGGGAAAAAGCGCGATATCGAACGGTTATGGTTTGAGTCGGGTTGAANNCGCCGTCAGTGCTCGCATTCTTCTGGCGCTCGCTGTTCATACCGAACGCGGGCTTCGGTGCGATATTCACGGCTTTGTAGTTGCCGGACTCTCCACCATCGTTGACGACTCCGAGTCGGTCACCGTCTAAGATACGGCTCGCGGCAGTCCGGGAGATATCTGTCAATAGCCCGGGTGTCGGCACGTGCTGTTGATTGCTTTTGAACTCGGTCTGCGTGCGCTTCGGAGCGCCATCTCGTGCGATGTTAGCCATTGTGTTCCCCTTTGTTCGTTTACGTGTCCCGTGGCGATGATGTGCCATGCGGCGTTACCTGTAGCGGCTTGGAAAGTGCCGCGCGTCGGTTCCTTGATTTATTGCGATGCGTTCTNNTGTTCTTCGGTCGGGCGGCTTTTGTTTCGAGGCTCGCGCCTCTGAGATTGTGCACTCCGCTTGAGTGCGCGGACGCCTCTCCGGAAGTCCACTCGCCTTTACTATTTCGAGCCTGTTCTGCGTTCCCCATTGCAACCTCCCCCTGTGGATCAAACTTGCAGTCTGCAAGTTTGATTAGATTTTGAGTCCGTATCTGAGCGCCTCACGCTTTGCCGCCGCTGGATCGCTCTTGTAAAGTTCACCCAAGCTAGTGAGAGAAACGCCATTCACTTTGCCGGGCGTGAGTTTGACGGGGGCGGACTTTTTCGCCTTGGGCTTCTTGATTTTATCGGCGGCAAAAATCCGGTTGAACTCGATGTCTTCGAGCGTGCCGTTGAGCGCCTTTTTCAAGCCCTTGATATTCTTGTATGGCGATTTGCCGGGCACGCGAACGTCTGTAGTGGCTCCCCACTTGGCTCGCTCCGCTTCATAAGCAGGCAAGCCATGCGCCGCGATAAACTCCGCGCGTCTCTTGCCCGGCGCACCTTCGGCGACTGCCTTTTTGGAAAACGTCGCCTTTGCATCTCTGATGAAAGTCAGTTCGGCGTCGGTCCATTGCGCCACGCCGTTGACCTTCTTCGCTTGCGCAAACTCAGCAGCGGCGAGGTTCAAGAGCGAGTCCACAGAACCGGGCGGCATAATCGCAATGCCCTGCTTGTAGTCGCGCATTGAAATCTTGCCTGCCAGTTCGACGATGGCTGTGCGGTGTTCGGCGGTGAAGCCCTTGGCGTCGGTGAACTTCGTCTCGGCGATTTCGGTCGGATTATTTGTCGGCATGGGGGTGGTCCTTCTTTCGCGGTGAACGGGTGCGGGGAAGTGAGTCGAGCCAATTCTGCAAATCCTGCCTGAGCAGGACTGAGCGGCGACCAATCGCAATCGGCGTTAGCTGGAAATTCTTGATTGCCCGGCGGATATGCCAATCGACGCAGGCGCAAGCGATTGCAGCTTGCGCGATTGTGTAACAAAGCTGGCGGTCTACTTTTAAGACCGGCGGCACAGGTATGGGTTTGCGTCGTGACATAGGAGCGCGGCCTCGTTAGAGGAAAAACCGCAGGCTCCATGTTCGAGCGGAAGCCGAGACATTACACCCGGCGGCTATCGGCGCACAACCAGCGTTATTGCACTGTTCGTGAAATGCCTCACGGCATTGATCTGTAAAAGCAAAAAGCCCGGCAGTGTGCCGGGCTTGTCATCAGGTTTGAAAATAGTTTCAGGGCTGCACTACACCGTTGACGGTTATCTCCGCGTCGTTGCCGAGTCCTAAACAAATCGAAACATGATCCGGCGCGCGGCTGTGCCATGCTCTTGATTTCCGCCGCTGAGCCGCGCGCTCTGCGGCGTGGCGCTGTAGGGCAGCCTCCCGTTTGAGTGCCCTAGTTTTCAGGCTTTCACGTACATAGGGTCGCCATCCTTTCGTCATGGCGTGGCCTCACGGTCAACGGTGGCGGCAGCGGCGAAGACGCCACCGAAGGCGACGGCGACGGCGATCAATAGAATGATGGTCATGGGAGACCTCGCGGTTAGCTGTTAAAAGAGACCGCCCCGCCTAGCGCCCTCGCGGGCTTTGGCCGGGGAAGTCGTCGGGCAGCCGTTCTCAGCGGCTACCCGGCGCACCTTGAAGATAGGCCGCCTAAACGGCTGCCGCCGAAGTACCTCGCGACATGGTTACGCCGCCGGTACTTTGGCTAAATTCGGAGTCGTCAAAGTGCCTTATTTTATTGAGTTTCTAGGCATTTTGACGTGATTGCATGAGAAGCGCGGGGC
>PKZC01000458.1 GCA_003132905.1 Bryobacterales bacterium
CCAAACGGCACACCCCAAGCAGCCGAGGCAAAGAAAGGTCCCGGCCATTACTATAAAGGACTAACTGTACGATGTACTAGTCTGTGAAGCGCGACGGCCTATAGGCGTCTAGCAGACTCACTCGAGCGCCGTCCAAAATTTCGAGCGCGGCCAGTTGCCCGATCAACGGAGCCAGTGTCACGCCGCTATGCATGGCCGCGACATAAAGGTTTGGACATCGATCCGTGAACCCCACCACCGGATATTCATCCACCGGCATCACGCGATAGCCGACGGTCACCCGTTCCACCGCCACACCGCGGACGCCCGGCAGTACGCCCGCAGCCTCCCGCAGAATCCGCTGGCCGTTCTCGCCGGGTTCGGCGACTTCGCCGTTCGCCGTCCCCACGCCCGCCACAATCTGTCCACCCACCACCACTCGTCCATCCAGCTTCTGCTTGCAATGCACGCCCGGCGCCAGCACCACGCGATCGATCAGCTTCGGCTGCGGCCGCGTGTGTACCAGCACGCCCTGCGATTCTTTCATGGGGATGCTGACTTCCGCCATCTCCGCTAACTTCTCGGTTGCCACGCCGGATGCCAACACCACAGTGCTCGCCTCCAGCGAAATTTCGCCTGCCCGGAGCGCCGTCACGCGGCCGCCCTCCAGTTTCAGCGCGTCCACTTGGAACGGATAGCGCACTTCCCCACCCAACTCCCGCACCTGGCGCAAAAGCGCCTTCAAGGCATCCACGGGATCTAGCGCACCCTCGAACTCGCAATGGCAAGCCGCGCCGAAGTCTCCGTGCGTTACGTTCGGCAGCAGCCGCCGGAATTCATCTTCATCGATCAGATGCGTCGCGTAGCCCCACTCCTGATGCTTGCGAACATTCTCCTTGAGCTCCGCAGTGGACCGGTCCCCGTCGGACCAAGCCACGCTCCCGCCCCACTGCACCTTCAACTCGCCGCCCAGTTCGGTCTGCAGCCTGCGCCAGGCGCCAATAGCCAATTGGTTCAAGTCGAAGTACGACTGGGGACGTTTCGAGAACGTCGCATTGATCCATCCAAACGATTTCTCGGTTGCCCCGCCGCCCGGACGAACAGCTTCCACGATCACGACGCTCGCGCCGCGCTTCACTAGGTGATAGGCAATGGATGCACCGATGATTCCAGCCCCTACCACGACGATGCGATTTGCTGCCATGTTCGATTGGTAACACACCGGAGGGCGTTACAGAGTTTTTACCGCGATATCACGATGTTCCTATATCGGCATGCGTCGGACAAAGCAGGAGACCGGCTCACATGCTATACACCTGGATCTGCATCATGGCGGCGACTATCGCGCTCAACACTATCTTCGTCTTCAGCCTTCTTGCCACCCTCACGTGGGAACAGCGCGCAATGTTCCTTTTCGCCACCGTCGTGCTGGCGGGCGGTCTGTTCTTCAGCATCCGGACCATGCGCAGCTTAAATAAGCCCAACTGAAACCGGATGAATGCTAAAATTGAGTTCGGTCCGAATGGAACGAGCCGGCAAGGCCCTCGCCAAACTAAAATTTTCCGCTGCGATCTCACCCGACGAGCTGGCTATCGCCGCTTGGCCCGCCGCCGTTGGCAAACGCATCGCCTTGCATGCCTGCCCGAAAGCTTTGGTGCGCGGCTGCCTGGTGGTGGAAGCCGAAGACGCCATCTGGCAGAAGCAGCTCTTTCACCTCCGCTTCGACATCCTGGGCAAGCTCAGCGAGATTTTGGGCAGCGCGATCATCACCGATCTGGAATTTCGTATCGCCGTAAAAGCTCCGCGCCGCCCCCCGCAGTTGGCGCAGAGTCACGGTGAGACCGTCTCGTCCGATGATGCCGATAGCATCGAAGATCCCGTCATGCGCATCTTATATAAGCAGGCGCGCACCAGAGCCACCAAGAAGGCCACTGCGTGAAGATAACCGAGACTGAGGTTCGCAGTGTCGCCGATCTGGCAAATCTAAAGCTGACCGACGCTGAGATCGCCCGCCTGGCAAAAGACATGGACGAAATCCTCACCCACATGGACGCGCTCAGCGAACTCGACACCTCTACCGTGGAGCCCATGGCCCAGGTGCTTTATCAAAGTGAAGAGACCGCCACGCTGCGTCCCGACCAACCCGTTCCGCCGCTCGGCAATGAAGCCGCTCTTGCCAACGCTCCCCTGGCCGGCGCGGGATATTTCAAAGTCCCCAAGGTGATCGAGCGGTGAGTGCCCCTTCCATCGCCACTCTGACCATCGAACAGGTGCAAGCGGGTCTGGCAACTCGCCAGTTCAGCGCCGTCGAATTGGCGCAGTCCGCGCTTCAATTTGCTCAGGCCGAGAATCCGAAGACCAACGCCTATCTGCATTTCTCGCCAGAGCGCGCGCTGGCCGCGGCCGAACGCGTGGACAAGAAACTGGCTGCGGGCGAAAATGCCGGACCGCTGGCGGGCGTCCCTCTGGCTGTCAAGGACGTCATCGTCACTCGCGGCGTCCGCACCACCTGTGGCTCGCGCTTGCTCGAAAATTACATCCCGCCTTATGACGCCACGGCCGTCGTGCGCTTGGAACAAGCCGGCGCAGTCATCCTTGGAAAAACGAATTGCGACGAGTTCGCCATGGGCTCTTCGAACGAAAACTCCGCATTTGGACCGGTGCGCAATCCCGTCGCGCTCGATCGCGTTCCTGGTGGTTCCAGCGGCGGATCGGCTGCTGCGGTGGCGCAGGGAACGGCCGTCGTCGCTCTTGGCTCCGATACCGGCGGATCGGTTCGCCAGCCTGCATCCTTTTGCGGCGTGGTCGGCGTCACGCCCACCTACGGCCGCGTCTCGCGCTACGGCCTGGTCGCGTTCGCCAGCTCGCTCGATCACATCGGACCTTTCGGCCGCACGGTTCGCGACGCGGCGCTGATACTGGAAACCATGGCCGGCCGCGACGAGTGCGACGCCACTTCCGCCTTCGCTCCCGTGCCAAGTTACACCAGGCAGCTGGATGGCGAAGTCTCCGGCACTAGAATCGGCCTGCCGCGCGAATATTTCGAAGGGCTTTCCAGTGAATCGGGCGATCGCATTCATCGCGCCATTGAAGTGCTGAAGAAGCTCGGCTGCGAAGTGCGCGATATTAGCCTTCCCGCTACGAAATACGCCGTGCCTTGCTACTACATCATCGCTACCGCCGAGGCCAGTTCCAATCTCGCGCGCTACGACGGCGTGCGCTACACCACTCGCGCGAATGACGAAACGCTCAGCGGCATGTATCGCGCCACGCGCGGCGAAGGCTTCGGCGCCGAGTGCAAACGCAGGATCATGCTCGGCACCTACGTGCTCAGCCGCGGCTACTACGAAGCGTATTATTTGAAAGCGCAAAAAGTGCGCGCGTTGATCGCCGAAGATTTTCGAAAAGCTTTCAGCCAGGTGGACGCCATCGTCGCCCCTGTCTCGCCCTCCCCCGCATTCAAAATCGGCGAGAAGATGGACGACCCGCTGGAAATGTATTTATCCGATATTTACACCATTACCGGCGATTTGGCCGGTATTCCCTGCATGAGTGTGCCCTGCGGCAAGACATCGGAAGGCTTGCCTGTCGGAATGCAAATACTCACCAGGCACTTCGACGAAACAGGCATGTTCCGCCTGGCGGACGCTTTTGAAAAAGCTGGCGGCTTCGCCGGCTCAAATTGAAAAATCGAGAGGAGAATTACAATGGCATTTACCGTTCCCCCGCTGCCTTACGCGTTTGACGCGCTGGAGCCTTACATCGACGCCAAGACCATGGAGATTCACCATGACAAACACCATGGCGCTTACGTCACCAATTTGAACAAGGCGCTCGAATCCGCGCCCGATCTGCAGAGCAAAACCGTGGAGGAGTTACTCGCCAACAACTGCGCCATCGTGCCAGAAAATATCCGGACCGCGGTGCGCAACAACGGTGGCGGCCATATTAACCATTCCATGTTCTGGCAGATCCTGGCGCCCAGCGCCGGCGGCAGCCCATCCGGCAACGTCGCCTCAGCCATCAACACGGCCTTCGGCAGCTTCGATACTTTCAAAGAAAAGTTCGGCGCTGCAGCCACCAGTCGCTTCGGCTCCGGTTGGGCCTGGCTGATCAAGAGCAGCAAGGGCGTCGAAATTATCTCCACCGCCAATCAAGACAGCCCCGTGATGGAGGGCCCTTTTCCCGTGATGGGTCTGGACGTCTGGGAGCACGCCTACTATCTCAAGTATCAAAACCGCCGCCCGGAATACATCGCTGCCTGGTGGAGCGTAGTGAACTGGCCGGAGATCGAGAAGCGATTTAATTCCAGCAAGTAATGGTGAAGGCCGGGCCGAAAGGCCCGGTTGCTTTTCAAATCCGCGCTAATCGGCGTTCATCTGTGGCCAATATCTTTTGTCCCCAAATGTTACACGCAAGTTCGTACACCACAGCACCCACCAGATCAGAAACGGCTGCACGGCCAGGCGTCCCCACAGCAGCGCCGGTGCGATGGACGCCGCGCCCGTGTTCATTGGGTTCGTCGCCATATAAATGTTGGCTGGAAACACCGCTACCAGCAGCGCAACCAAGCCCCACGCAGCGGCCCTCCGGGCCTGAGGGATCAGAAGCCCAAAGCCTCCCAGTATTTCACAAACGCCACTGGCGCGCACCATGAATAGATGCGCAGGAATATACGGCGGCATAATTCTTAAATAGGCATCGGTCTGGATGAAATGCAACACGCCGGCCAATATGTAAGAAATAGCGGCCAGCAGCAGGCCGATCTTCTGCGCCGCCGACAACCTCGCCCTGAAAGCCACGGCTGATCGTAGCATCCGCGAGCCGTAAGTGAAATGGAGAGCCGCTAGCGAAAAACGGGGGACAACTAAGCGAACACCCGGGGTCTGCCGACTGCGGCGATGACCTTATCCAGGCGCTTGGCCAGATCCCATGGGTGGAAGGGCTTTACGACGTAATCGTCCGCTCCGCATTCAAATCCGCGGGCGATGTCGCTTTCCTGGTTCCTCGCGGTGAGGAGCAAAACCGGTATGGCTTTGGTAGACAAATTCTGGCGCAGCTTCTTCAGGATCTCGAAGCCATCCAGGTCAAGCATATTGATGTCTAGCAGGATGGCGTCCGGCCGCTGCCTGCTCACCGCCTCCAATGCTTGCTGTCCACTGCGAGCGATATCGCAATCCATTCCGAACTGCCGCAGCGTTTCCCACACCAGCGAAACCAGGTCTGGGTCGTCGTCGGCGATCAAGATGCGAGATCGCCTCTTCTGCATGTGAACGGGGTCCGCCGTTGGCGTTGGCGTCACCATCTTCCCGATGAGCCGGTAAATTCGCACCAGAATTTCTTCAGCCTCCCAGGGGGCGATCAGAAAATCATACGCACGCGCAGGCAGCGCCGCTAGCGACTCCAACGACGCGCGCGAGCCGATAAAGACCGCTGGTATCGTCCACTGTGCCCTTGGCCGGGCAGCCTCAGCCGAAAAACCGCATTCGTTGATAATAACCGCGTCATATCCGATCTGGTTTTCAACCGCGTCGCCGTTCACCCGCTCAATCACAACCCGCGCATTTGCCCGGTTGGCCGCGGTTCGTATCCGATTGGCTTCTTCCTCTGAGAAATGTACCAGCCCGATGCGTATGTTGAGCAGTCCTCTGATGAGCTCAGTCGAAAGTTTCGGCTCGCTCCGGGCCGCGGCGCAAAACCGCCGGCGCGCCGTTTCAATGCCTTTCACAACTTCGCCCATCTCCAGGCTCGCCGCGCTGACCAGGGCTTCCACCCTCCGCGCCTGATTGGAGATCTCGGGGAAACCGAACGTCGCTCCCAGCCCAGCCCACCTGTGCAGCACGCGGTGTACCGACGAACTAACGCAAGCCGGATTGGCCTCCAACTCCTTCAGCATCACGCCGCATTCGTCCAGTCCCCCCGCCACGAAGTTATTACGGATCTCAGCCAGCACATCGGCGCTGTCAGACACGGTGTCCGCATCCCCGGCAGAAGGCCCCCGAAAGCAATCTCGCACCTGACGCGCGAAAGTCGCCGTGTCGATAGGCTTTGAGATGTGGCCGTCGCATCCGGCCTGATGCGCCCGTGCCAGATCGGATCGGTCCGTATACGCAGTGAGAGCGATGATCGGCGTCGTCACGTGGATCGGATCCAGCCTCAGTTCACGCGTTAACTCCACGCCATCCTGGCCCGGCATCTCGAGGTCCATCAGGATCAGGTCTGGATGAAATGATCGCAAGACATCCAGCGCCTCTGCGGCGTTCTCAGCCACTTGAACGCTATGCCCCGCCTCCTCCAACAGGAAACTCGCCAGCGTGGAATGCAACGCGTGGTCTTCGACGATCAGTATTTGGAAGCCAGCCATTGCTCTGGTTTCCATATCGGCCTGCGTGCGGTGAGTCTCTAATGCGGTAACATGCAATTTCGATGGAGTCTGTTTTAGAGCTTCGTGACGTCTCGAAGCACTACCCCTCCCACCATGCCGTCAACGGCGTTTCGCTCCAGCTCGCGCCCGGCGAGTTCTTCTCCCTGCTTGGCCCCTCTGGATGCGGCAAAACCACTACCTTGCGTCTGGTCGCCGGTTTTGAAGAGCCCACCAGCGGCGAAATTCGTCTCAATGGCTCCAGCATCCAACATCTAAAGCCCTATCAGCGCAATGTAAGCACCGTCTTTCAGAACTACGCTCTCTTCCCCCATCTGACCGTGCGCGACAACGTCGAATTTGGCCTGCGGCGGCGGCCAGGGCATCCCATCGGCAACCGTGTCCGCGACGTTCTCGATCTGGTGCAGCTCACAGGCAAGGAATCGCGCCGCCCCGCCGAACTCTCGGGCGGCGAACGCCAGCGTGTCGCACTGGCCCGTTCCTTAGTGCTCGAACCCGATGTTCTCCTGCTCGACGAACCGCTCTCGGCGCTGGATCCCAATCTGCGCAAACAGGTTCGCGCCGAGCTGAAAGCCATCCAGCGCCGCGTTGGCATTACGTTTCTGTTCGTCACTCACGATCAGGAAGAAGCGCTCTCGCTTTCAGACCGGCTGGGCGTCATGAACCAAGGCCGCCTGGAACAAATCGGCACGCCCGAAGAGATTTACCTGAAGCCGCAAACGCGCTTCGTCGCTTCATTCCTGGGCGCGGTGAATTGGATCGGCGGCGTCGGCGTGCGCCCGGAAGCCATGCGCATCGCACGCGAACCCTCGCTTAATGGCGGCCGCTCCCATCCCGCCACTATTGTGCATTCCACTTTTCTCGGCAACTGCGTCCACGTGGATACTCGCTTGTCCGATGGCGAGCCCGCCGTAGTTGAGATCTCACGCCTCGGGGAAGCTTTCGCGGCCGGCGAGCGAGTCCACCTCTGGTGGGAACCGTCCGACGAACTGCGCTTCGAATGAACCGGCTGCGCGCATGGTTTCTCGCCCCCACCTGGACTGTCATCCTCGCGCTGTTTCTTGCGCCGCTCGCCATCATTCTTGGCTACAGCTTTCTCACGCGCGGCGTCTACGGAGGCATCGCATTGCCCTGGACGCTGGAAAGCTATCAACGCCTGGTTGATCCCATCTATCTCGCCATCCTGTGGCGATCATTTTGGATCGCAGGCGCATCCACCGCGCTCTGTCTGCTGCTCGGTTTCCCACTGGCGCTCTTCATCTCGCGCGCGGGCCGGCACAAGAACTTCTATTTGGGATTAGTAATGCTTCCCTTCTGGACCAGCTTTCTGGTACGCACCTACGCCTGGATGTTTCTGCTGCGCGACACCGGTTTGCTGAACACGCTGCTCCAGAAACTCGGCCTGATCCACACTCCCCTGCCGCTGCTCTATAACGACGGCGCAGTGATCCTCGGCCTGGTCTATGGCTACCTGCCCTTCACTGTTTTGCCGCTCTATGCAACGCTTGAGCGCCTGGACCGCACGCTGCTCGAAGCCGCAGCCGACCTCGGCGCAAAGCCCTGGGCCACACTCACTCGCGTCACCATCCCGCTCTCCGCTCCCGGGATTCGCGCCGGCGCCATCCTGGTCTTCATCCCGTGCCTGGGCGCGTATCTGACGCCCGACCTGCTGGGCGGCGGCAAGTCCGTCATGATCGGCAACGTGATCCAGAATCAATTCACCACCGCGCGCGATTGGCCGTTCGGGTCAGCCGTCTCCCTGGTCCTGATGGCCATCGTCATGCTGCTGCTTTTTGTGATTGCACGCGGCGAAGGTGAGGATCTCCTATGAAACCCCGAGGTGCGGGATTGGCAATCTACGCAGTCGCGGCTTACCTATTCCTCCATCTACCTCTGCTGATCCTTTCCATCTTCAGCTTCAACTCTTCGCGATTCACGGTATGGGAAGGCTTCTCACTACGCTGGTATGCGGCGGCGCTACATGACACGCAATTGACGGAATCCACCGTGAATAGCCTGATCATCGCTGTGGTTGCCACGCTCGTCTCAACCGTGATCGGCACGCTGTGCGCCTATGGGCTATGGAAGCGCAATTCGCGGCCGCTCGCAGGCTCACTCTATCTTTCGCTCGTCACTCCCGAAATCGTCACCGGCATCTCGCTGCTCGCGTTTTATCAATGGATTTTCCGCTTCCTGCGCGTTCAGCTCGGCATGCACACCGTGATCCTCGCTCACGTTTCGTTTTGCATCGCCTACGTGGTCATCGTTGTCATGGCTCGTCTCCGCACTGTCGACGCCACGTTGGAGGAAGCCGCGCTCGACCTTGGCGCGAACGAGTGGCAGGCCTTCCGCTACGTAACTCTGCCCGCAATTCTGCCCGGCGTCATCGCTGCCGCACTACTCGCCTTCACCGTGTCGTTTGACGACTACGTAATCACCAGCCTGGTGGCGGGCGTGGATTCGGAAACATTGCCTATGGTGATTTACGCAATCGCGCGCCGAGGCGTGAATCCAGTAGTCAATGCGATCTCGGCGTTGATTGTCATCGGATTCGGATCGCTGGTTCTGATCTCAGAGAGGCTGCGGAAGACATGAACCGGCGCTATTTTTTATTCGGCGCATCGGCGGTAGCCACTCTCAACGCCTGCTCGCGCGACCGCCGGCCGCGCCTCAACGTCTTCAACTGGTCGGCCTACATCGCGCCGGATACGGTCCCCAAATTCGAATCCGAGTTTGGAGTGCGCGTGCGCTACGGAATTTACGAAAGCAATGAAGAAATGCTGGCCCGCGTCATGGGAGGCAATTCCGGGTGGGATATCGTTTTTCCTACTGGCTACATCGTGAAGCCGTTACTCGCGAACGGAGTGCTCGCGCCTATCCATCGCGAATTGCTGCCCAATCTTTCGCAGCTTGAGCCCCGCTTCCAGCACCCTGATTGGGATCCCAACCTGAATTGGTCCGTCCCCTACATGGTCACCGCCGCCGGAATTGCCTATAACCGCAAACTCGATCCGCCTCCCAAAGCTTGGGCCGACATGTGGGACCCGCGACTCCGCGGGCGCATGACAATGCTCGACGATCCGTTCGATACCATTGGTGCAAGTTTGAAGAAGCTCGGTTTCTCGGTGAACGCCACCGATCCTAGCCAGCTCGATCGCGCTCGAGCCGAATCCATTCGCCAAAAGCCCTTGCTGCGGGCTTATTTGAACGCCGAAGCCCGCGACCAGTTAGTGAGCGGCGATATACTGGCCGCCCACATGTGGAACACCACCGCGCAGCAGGCCATGGACTCTTCGCCTAGTGTCCGATTCGTATATCCAGCTGAAGGATACGCCGTCTATCCGGACGCGACAGTCATCCTGCGCGAGAGTAAACGCCAGGAACTCGCGCACCAGTTCATCAATTTTCTACTTCGTCCCAACATCGCCGCAGCCAACGCGCTAGCTGCGCGCACCACCACTACCAACGCGGGGGCGCGCAAGATCCTGCCGGCCGATTTTCGCGACAATTCCACGCTCTACCCGGCCCCGGACGTTATCGCTCGTGGCGAATGGGCCATCACGCTCGATCCTGCAACGCAGCGCCTGCGCGATCGTCTGTGGACTGAAATCAAATCGGCCTGATTTCCGAACCAATCTGAGCGAAACCTGCGACCAGCCGGACGTGCAATCCGTCTATATTTCGGAGATAATCACAGGTTAACTGAGAAAGGAAGATCATGTTTTCAATCTTGGAGCGCTTTTTCGCAAACCTTACTGGTTCCCAGCGTCTGCTCATGTTCATCCTTGTCGTTGCCTTGACTACGTTCCTGGTGGCATTCCTTGCGGGTGGATGGGCGACGGGCGTCCCGATTGCCATCCTTGTGTTGGTCATTCTTTGGCTGACTCGGCCGCTTTGGAAGCCTCCGTCGGGCACCACCTCTCGAACGCGAATTGCCTTATCATCGTTGACCCTGATCTCAGGCGTCGCCCTGGCCGTTCTCGGCAAGGCACCAGAAGGGAAGCCATTGCTCCGTGCGCTTCTGGCGCTTTTACATCTGGGATCCAAGTCAGTAGAATCTGCGGCGCCCCCCGACCGCCTTGTCAGCGCTCTGATCCTCGCATTTGTTCTCATTGGGGTGTTTGTCGTCAACTGGTTCGCCCGGGACACCTCGGCAATGCGGAAGCACACCAAGTCCCTGGATGAGGACTTCCCTGAACAGACCTATCGGCAGCAGTTGCATCGGTTTGCGGTCATCCTAGCAGAGCGGCTCTCAACGCTGGACAATGAGACAAATTGGGACGACTACTTTTTTGCGCCACTTGAGGCAAATGTGGAGGTGATTTCCGGCCGTCGATCGAAGAAGGAGATCGTGGATCTGATGCGAGCCCTTAAGGAGCAGCATGGCAGCCGCATATTGCTGGTGTTAGGCGACCCCGGCGCGGGCAAGAGCATTGCCCTGCGAAAACTTGCGAAAGAGCTGATTGGGGAGGTGGAACGCACGGGCCGTCTGCCAGTTTATATCAACCTCAAGGAGTGGAGCGGGCTGCACACGTGGACTGAACAAAACCCGCCCACAGCGATGCAACTCCGCGAGTTCATTTTGCGGAGGCTTAAAGGTGAATCCGCGTTTGCGGACGGCTTCCTCGGGTCTTATTTTGACAGGATGCTGGACCGAGGCCGATTCTTCTTTCTTTTTGATTCCTTCGACGAGATCCCTGGGGTTCTTGATGTTAGCGAAGCGTCTTGGCTACTGCAGCATCTCTCCCGATTGTTCACCGAGTTCTTCGTCAGCCAAGAAGACGGGCGAGGAATCGTCGCCTCGCGCGTCTACCGCAGGCCCAAGTTTAACCGAAATGATTCTGTGACTGTTGAAATAAGACCATTTTCCGATCTGCAGATACACGAGGCGCTACTGCGATCTGGAAAGCTTCGCAATGCTACGATTCAGGAACTCTTCAGAAATAGAACAGAGCTGATACCGGTTGCTCGGAACCCCTTCTCGGCAGCGCTGCTTCGTATCTACGCCGAGAGCCACGGAGGGGGTCTTCCTTCGAATCAATTAGAGATGTACGAGAGCTATATCCTAGGGAGATTCGACGTCTCCGTCGAGGAGATGAGGAAGCACAACTTCGCCGCTCAAGACCTTGTGACCGGAGCAACGGATATCGCGTGGTGTATGTTCCAGGCGCCGGACATCGGGCTCGAGGCATCAATCCCGAGGCTTGCAGAGCTTCTGCCGAACGTCCCGGTTTCGGCGATCGGATCCGTACTGCGGTTTTCGGGTATCGCACGCGTAAGCTCTGAGGCGCGTTTCAGCTTTGTTCATCGGCGATTAAACGAGTACTTCGTAACTCGCAGGCTTCTGACCGAGCCGACAAAGGTCAAACTACAGGCCATTCCGACAGACTCTCGATATCGTGACGCACTGGTGCTCTATTGCGAAGTGGGAGAAAAGGCATCCGTTGCCGAGATAGCGACATTCTGCTGGAACGAAATTCTTGACGCTTCCCGCGGGAGTGAGCGAGGCGCACCCGATAAAGACCTGCGAGCCGTCCATTGTCTGCGCTTTCTTCGCGACGCGTTTCGCACGCGTTCCGAGGTCATTGTTTTCGCATCCGACCTCGCGCGCTACATCACGGAAAGGGTCCGGCCTCACGGAGACCTGTTAGCCGCCAAGCTCGCGCTCGAGGCCACGGGTCTACTGCAAGACAGCTCCGTTGAGGGCGTGTTGGTGCAAGCGTTTCAAATAGGAAATTTCTGGATCAGTGAAACGGCGCTCCACGCGTGCCGCCATCTAAAGGGCCTTGGAAAAGAACTCGAGGAGCGCCTTCGATCCTACCTCAGAAGCATACCTATTCGCGATTTCCTCCGTCGCCGACGCGAGCTGATATTTTCGCTATCGCTGTCCGACGCCTTCCGTCCCGTCCGGCGTTACTGTGTTCTCCGTTCCTTCGACAATCGAATATATTTAGGTGCTCTCGCGCTCTGCTGCTTACTTTCGCCCGTCATTGCACTGTTTGGCGCTCTGGCTTATCTGTGGGACAGTTTTCGGTTGACGTCCCAATCTCTGACATCGCTCTTCCGTTTCGAAGTCTCAGGCATTGCATCCGTATTTGTCGCAACAGCCATCTGGGAACATTTTACAGATGTAGCTCACCGATCGGCTCCAATTTTCGGCTTAGTAGGCACCGTCGTATTGATGCCAGTCGAGTTCGCCCCGTTGGTTGCTCCAGTCCTCCAATGGGTTCACGGCTGGAGCCACGTTGCCCTTGTGGCGCTTTTCGCCTTAATTGTGCTTGCGATCACCCCGTTCCTAGACCTGAGCATGATTCTCCTGGAGTTCCAACTTAGGAACGTATGGCGTCTCCTCGTGCGAATCGCTATTGTTGGCGTCGCCTTCATTGTACTTTTGTACCTGCTTCCTTGGCTCGGCAGGAGTCCATTAATGCGCGAGTGGGGATATGCCATTCTTTTGTCGGTACCTTGCCTCGGGATGCTCTACCTTCTGACGGTAGGGGTCTACAAACTCTTAGCTGATCGTCGTCATTTCAAGGATGCCGCTCGCTCGACCGCAATCGCTCGCAGTTCGATTGCCACGGATTTCGGCGGTTTCCGAACCCATTGGTATCGCACTCGTTACGTCGAGTGGCTCCGAGACAATCAAGTACTTCCGACTGGAACGTGGCCAGACAAACGCCCAAATTGCAAAGATGATCACGCGAGCGCGATGCTTGCTCAGCTTGATGAACGTTGGCTAGGACTTGATGCCTAGCGTTAGAGCCCGCTCGCGTCCTTTTGGGGGGTACTATCGTAAGTGTGCGAGTCTCTCCAACGGTCGTCATTTTCGATTACGGTAACGTGCTGTGCCAGTCCCAGCCGGCCGCTGACACGCAGGCCATGGCATCCATTCTTGATTTGCAGCCTTCCAAATTCGGGGAGCTTTATTGGCGCTTCCGTATTGAGTACGATGCCGGATCGCTGGACCCTGTCGCGTACTGGAGCGCGATGGCCCCATCAGCAAGGCTCACGCCGGAGCAGGTTGGAACGTTGACCGAGATTGACGGCCGTAGTTGGTCCCATCCCGCGCCAGCCATGCCGAAGTGGGCGCGCGATATCCGGGACGCTGGTGTTCGAACCGCTATTCTCTCCAACATGCCGGTGCCGGTCCGCGACTACGTGCTCGACTGTTCCTGGTTGCCGCGCTTCGATGCGTTCACTTTTTCTTGCGATATTGGCGTCTGCAAGCCTGAGCCTGAGATTTATCACGATTGCCTGAAGAAGCTGAATGCCGACCCGTCCGAGGCTCTGTTTCTCGATGATCGCGAACTGAATGTGCGCGCTGCGGAGGCCTTAGGCCTGCATGCCGTCCTGTTTACGGATGCGTCCAAAGCCGCACAGGAGATCGATCGCCGCTTCTCGCTTCCGGTAACGTTGAGTAACCTCTACTAAGCGATGCGACCAGCCGATAGGTCTTCATAAAACAATTCTTTCTGGTTGCGTTCGCGTCTGAAATCATGCATCATGAGCGATAAGCGTCTGACGAAAGATAAAAGCGTGGCAAGCGCGCCTCAACCCGCTCTGGCACAAATGCTTTTTGCCGCATTGAACGAGCACGAGGCTGTGCTGTCCAGAGTTTCGCGGCTGCTGCATGACGAAGTCAGCCAGGTTTTAAGCGCCGTGGGACTGCAATTAGATGCCATGCGAATGGACTTCCGCGAGCAGGCTCCCGGCGTGGATGCCCGCGCCTCCGAGATTCAGGAATTGCTGGAACAGGCCATCGAACAGTTGCGCGACATCACCAACGAGCTCAACCCCTCCATTGTGGAGCGAGCCGGGCTGCAATTTGCGCTCGATCGGTTGATCGGTAAAGTCCGGTCTGGTTTTCCCGGCACGCTACGGCTGCACTTTGACGCGACCCTGCGGGTGCCGACCGTCCTGGCGAAGGCATTCTATAAAATTATTGAGTGCGCTCTCGATCTTGCGAAAGCATGTCAGGGATGCTCTCTAATCGACATCCATGTGAAGCGCGCGCAGGGCGAATACGTTCTGGAAATTTCCGACAATGCAGCCGTGGACGACACCCGGCCCGCGCCTTTGGGACAATTGTTGATGGAATATTATGCTTCCAAGAATCACGTGACTCTCCGGACCGAGCGAGTGCCCGGCAAGGGCAGCACCGTACGCGCCAGCTTCCCATTGCCGGCCGGGGCGCTCCAGAGCGGGGGTTAAGAGCCATGCCGTTTCAAGTGCTCCTGGTGGACGATCACAAGATCATGCGGGATGGCATCAAGGCGATCCTGCGTCACAGCGACGAATTTGCAGTGCTCGGAGAAGCCGAGAGCGGTACCGAAGCGGTTCAAATTTGCAAAAAGAAGCGGCCCGACATCATTTTGATGGATATCGGCCTTCCCGGGCTGAACGGCATCGAGACCACGACCGAAATTCTGCGCCACTTCCCCGACGTCAAGATCATCATTTTATCGATGTACGATGACGAGCACTCCGTCGTAAGCGCCATCCGTTCCGGTGCACGTGCCTTCGTGTTGAAAAAAGCTTCCGATGGCGATCTCCTAGACGCCCTCCGGGCGGTCGCAAAAGGCGGCTCTTACTTAAGCCCTCAAGTTTCCGACCGTCTGCTCAATCGCATTCAACGGGGCGACCTGGAATCGAAGCCTCTCTCCTCGGCTCTCGACGATCTGTCGCCGCGCGAACTGCAAGTGCTACGCCTGGTGGCCGAAGGCAAAACCAGCAAGGAAATCGCCGTCATGCTGGATCTCGGTTTGCAAACCGTTCGAAGCTATCGCAAAACGATGATGAAAAAACTTGGCGTCAACAATGTCGCTGGACTCACTCAAGTGGCGCTGGGAGCCGGTATTACGCGCTTCCCCCTTTCCGCCGCCGGAGCTGTCGAGCCAGCTTCATGATTGATAGAGCATGCCTCATGATTGAGAGATCATGATTGACACGCCCTGGGGATTGCTGTCCGTCGCCGACGCGCACGTCCACTTTTTTTCCCACAAGTTTTTCGCTTCCCTGGCCGAGCAAAAGGGCATCGCGTCGGATGGATTGGCGCCGCTGCTCAATTGGCAATTGCCCGCCGAAGATCCCGCGCAACTCGCCGATGTATGGGCACATGAGCTCGACCGGCGCGGGGTCGAAAAGGCCGCTCTGATCGCGAGCGTCCCCGGCGATGGCGAATCGGTGATTGCCGCGGTCCGCAAACACCCCCAGCGGTTTTTCGGATACATGATGGTCAATCCCACGGCGCCCGAAGCCCTGGCACAAGTGGAAGCGGCGCTGGCCAGCGGCCAGGTGCACGTCCTCTGTTTTTTTCCCGCCATGCATCGCTATTCGATTCAAGACGACCGTGTGACGCCCTTGCTGGAACGGCTTGCGGCGCGGCCGCGCACAGCCGCGTTCGTTCACTGCGGCGCACTGACCGTAGGCGTTCGCAAAGCCCTGGGACTTCCTTCGCCCTTTGACATGAAGTTCTCAAATCCGATCGATCTGCATGCGGTTGCGCTCCACTTTTCGCAGCTTCGATTCATAGTGCCGCACTTCGGAGCGGGATACCTCCGCGAGGCGCTTATGCTGTGCGATCTATGCCCGAACGTATACCTGGATACTTCGAGCAGCAATAGCTGGATGCGATATGAAGAGAGCCATCTGGATCTCCGCGCTGTCTTTAAACGCGTTCTGGATGTCATTGGACCGCAACGTCTGCTCTTTGGTACCGACTCCTCCTTTTTCCCGCGCGGATGGAATCACGCCATCTTTGAAGCACAATCCAAGGCTCTCTACGAAATCGGCGTGACGGAAGAGGTTGCCCGTTCCGTCTTCCACGACAACCTGGTTCGTTTGTTCTCCTGAGACGAACAAAGACATCGCGGCACCTTGTCGTTTAATCATGATCGTCAGACTTCGACGGCCCTCCAGAGGCGCTCGGTTCATTCATCCGAGCGATCCCACTTCGCGAACGGTAATCCTGGCCCCCGGTTTTCGCCCTACCCGGCTAGTGCGCGTTTTTCCGGACGGCTGGAACAAACGGGCCAAAAGGTTCGACCCGGGCTCCATCGCCGGACCGCTGGAACAACTACGCGCGTTAGCGCGCGACGGATGGCCGATGGAACAAGCCGTCATAGTGTTTACTTATGCGGCCGCTCCCGGGATCTCCTCACCCGATCGCGAAAGTTTTTGGCGGGTCTTCGGTGTCCCGGTCTTTGAACAATATTTGAGCCCCACCAACAAACTGCTAGCCACCGAGTGCGACGCGCACGAGGGTCTGCACGTGGTGTCGGGGTGTGAGGGATTCCCACTGGAATATGACGTTTGTCCGTGTGGGAATCCAGCGCCGCGAGTGACCCGTGGTTCGAGGATCGAGGAACTCGCCGGACTTCTGGCCTGATCCGCCATTGGATTGCTATCCTAAAGTCTGAAGCCGTCTCAAGCCCTGCGAACGTGGCGGAATTGGCAGACGCACCAGACTTAGGATCTGGCTCCCGCAAGGGAATGGGAGTTCGACCCTCCCCGTTCGCACCACTCTACCTCGTGGCACCAATCTACCTCGTGGCACCAATCTACAAAGCTGCGCTTTGAGCTGGTTGGAACAGATTAGCGATCTGAGCTTGTATCGCCGACACGGGCGCCGTCTCCGGCTCGCCGAGTTGGATACAATCTTTCAATGCCCGACGACAAGACCTTTCGCATACCGGTGAAGTTCGTGTCAGCTGTAGACGGAGGAGATCTGCCGATTAGTGGATACGTGCTTATCCACGAAGATCGACTTAAAAAACTGGAAGCCGGAGCGTCCTCCAGTTCTCGATTGCTAGAGCGCGTCGCGGCTGCACGCGCCGATCCCAGTGCTGTCATGGACACTGAGGCTGCAAGGCACCAATTGCAAGCCGACTTGGCCGCTTTGGGAGATCGTTGAGTTCGCGTACATCGCTGAGTCGTTGGAATTAGAATAGAAGGCGAGTGACCACTGCGAAGCCACTAGCCTATTACATCGACGTGCCTATCATGCTTTGGGGGTGGAGTCCTTTCGACACGATGCTAATTCGCCATCAGTTCGGTTACTCCTGGATACCGAGCCTGCCCCAGCCGCCCGTTTTTTTAGCGCCTGGCATTACCCACCCCAACCAAGCCGCTCCGTCCGATCAGAACCCGTAGGCCCGCAGATTCTCAAGTCGACTTCTCCAAGCGAAGTGCCTGGAGCAGGTACTCCTTGAGCTTGTCGCGAGCGCTAGGATCGCTCCAATCCGTGAAATCACCTATGAGCCTGGTATTGCGTAGCGCCTCGATCCAAGCTTTGCTTGAAGTCATCGCTGTGTCGTCGATTCGAATAGGGAGGATGCAGAAGCTCTTCGTTCGCCTCTCCTTGGCGAATGCTTTCTCCACTTCTTGCTCAACCCATTCACTGTCCTCGGAACTCGAAGAAATTATTACAAGCAGTTTCCCGTGCTGATCTATGGCGCTGAAGATAGCCGCCCGCAGGGGATCTCCTATCGAGAGAGACCGATCCGCCTTCCAGGCCGACACGTCCTGTGAACGAAGAAATTCGAATATCTCCTCGGCTGTGCGCTCATCGGCCCAAGCAAAAACTGATGAAGCACGAATGATACACGGAGGGGCGCCCGAACTTGACGATCGCGTCACTGATGGAACCTTTTACGCCGGCTGCTTCCCAGAACTCCGGTGGGATCTCAACGTTGTTTTGAATAGTGCTGACGCTGAATTCCGAAGGCCCAAGGTGGATAACCTGATCGAGGCCATCGCAGGCCTCGAACGTAACGTTGAGAAAAGCGGTTTGGTTGAAGCCGGTCCCCTTAAAGGACACCCGAGACAGTCGGAGATTCCTAAGTACAGCGTTGCTCAAGTCGCAGTCGCAAAGTCGAACGCCGTCCCACCACCCATCTAGCTTTGACGCCCCCAACCTAGCAGCGGTCAGGTCCGAATTAACGAGTTGGCCCACAACCTCCGCGCGAGTCATTATCGCCCTCGTAAGCTTGCAGCCCACAAAGTTAGCGAACCGGAATCGAGCGTCTTCGATGAAAGCCGAATCAAGGTCACAATCGCTGAAATTGCACTCCCAGGAGGTTACCCAAGCGAAGTTCGACTTACTGAGGTTTGTTCGCCTGAAACTCGCATGGTACAAGATGGAACCTGATAGATCGGCCCCGGAAAGATCCAGGTCTTCAACTCCGGGTAACAACCCAACTAGAAAGGGCACCACATTGGGATTCTCTCGTCTCCACTTGTTCCACTCGGGCGCTCCTTGTCGGAGGATCTGCAGGTGTGGCGAGCCACTAAGGGGCCACTTTGGGTCCCACTCAACCCAGTGCGGAGTGAATCTGGTCATTTCGACCACTCTAGCCCGCATTCGCGAAATCGAAATTCGAGAGTCTTGTCTCATGCAACATGAGCCTGAGGCTGGAACTTGTTTCTCACACAAGATGAGCCTGAAGGGGAGAATCCGCATGCTGGGGATTGATCATCAGGATGGACGACGGAGAGAAACAGAGCCTGGAGCAGATCCGGGCCTTGGTAGAAGCCAGTGAGGAGGTACGGTTCCACTGCCAGGACCGAGGGGAGTTATACGAGTGGGTGAACCGGACATTGCGCCAACAGGATTACGACCGGCTGAAACGGGGTGGCAAAGGGCTGATGCGGCGCTACATAGCCAAGATGACCGGATTGAGTCGAGCCCAGGCGGCACGCTTGATTC
>PKZC01000065.1 GCA_003132905.1 Bryobacterales bacterium
TTTTTAGACACGGTCTGCTAGGTGCGCTCCGGCTTGCCCGCTGAACTCAACGATGCCTAAACTCATTGCACACTCCGACGGCTGAACTTTGATGGGCCGAACCGCACCCGATCTGCGCACTCGCCCCGATGCCTTGCCTTACCACAATCCCACAGTTTCTCCGTTGTCGGACGGATCGGTCATCCGGCTGGCTACTCCAGCACCCGCAACCTGTGGTTATCCCCGCTGTTCAAAGGGGTGTTTAGGGGACCACTCAAAAGTTTGGTCAAGGCGAACCTCGCTTTCTACAATACCGATTTTAACAACGATGGAGGATGCTAAAATCATCCGTAGATAGGAGTGCCGGTCAATGTACCCCTTCACAGAGCTTCCCCGGTTCAAGTATCGAGATGGCGATTGGGTGAAGGAACGTGGCTTTCCCGAACACCACCTGCGAATTATGTATTTTTTCGAGTCGGACGATGGCAGGCGTTTGTACATGACCTACGACACCACGCTCAAGCGGGGATATTCCGACTATGAGTTGCGTGATGCCAATCAGTTGGAAGCCAACTCTGACCTTGTTCAACATGCGGACAATGACATGCACCTTCAGTACATTCTTGCCCGGTGTCAAGCCAGTCAGCACATCAAGTATTCGATTCCAGGACGGACAGATTGCGAGAGCCTTCAGCGCTTCATCCAAACCGGAGACGAAGCGGATCGTTGGTGCCCACAGTTGTGGAAGTATATTGCCATTGCCGCCGTTGGTGCATTCTTCTTTTCAGTTATCAACCAAAACTCAAAGCGACGTGCCTAGTGTTGCCGATGATGACGCTGCGCCGGTCGTGAAGGCGCTAGAGCACTACGACGCATCGGCTGAAGCGCAAGCCGGTCGAGGAACCTACGAAGACGGACAAGCGGAAGAAATCCTAGTTGACGTTGCACGCTGGACAGCGTACACGTTCATTCGTGATGACCCAGCCGAGACCCCTGGCATACTTGAAGAAAGCCGCAGACATGTCCTTAGCTTCGATGGCTTCAAACTGCGCATCCCTACCAGACAGAACCATCGCAATCGTTTTGTCTTCGTGACAGCCGCCGCACGTCACCAAGACGGTAGTCGTATGAGTTTTAATCACTTCGACCATTTTAACCGATCTCCCAGCACAAACCACGTCCGCTCATTTCGGTGGGACAATGGCACTGAGGCGAAAACAGTGACACTAGAACAACAACTTCGGGAAGACTTTTCAAAGGCAATCGAAAGAATTGAAAAGCTGGAGAAAGAAGTGTTGCAATTGCACAATAAAATTGCCCCGCTTGAGAGCCAACTTGCACCAAGAAATCTTGCGGCAGCGGTTCAAGATCAGGCTAGTCGCAGGCCACAACGAACACGATGATTTTTCACCCACCCGTCATCAAGAAAAAGCTCCCACTCCTTTTCATTTTGGCGCTGGGGTTGCACGCTCAGACGCCCCGATCCTCATCCACCGATGTTCACGGGTGGGACAAGATCAAATGGGGTATGACGTTGGATCAGGCTGCTACCCTATACAACGTCTCGAAGACGAATAAAGAACAGGGAAAGGACGATTGGATGCTGCTTAAACTCCCACCCATCACAATAGCGGGAACAAGCATGAATGTTGAGGTTGCCGCCCGATTGAACAAAATCTCGCAGGTCACTATTGATTTGCATGATCCTGTCAAACAAATGATGGCATCGCTGCGTCGGGAACTGGATCGTGCCAAAGGCCAAGACATTGCACCCGAGGATGCTGAAGATACAGATGCCCCCCCAATGTTTGAGAAGCTAAAAGTGCTTCTGATACAGAAATACGGGCACCCAGCGGAGGATAAAGCTCAAAGCCTTTTGTGGGTGTTTCCGTCAAGTTCGATTAGCTTGGAATTGGACGTGTCGGAAAGACTCAGCAACGTTCTTGTCATATACAAGGCAAAGGAAAAAAGCGGCACCTTGTGAATTGTTGTTGGTTGTGTTTGGGCATCAGGCCGTTTACGTGGTGTAATCGAAGGCGGGCTAGACTCTTTAACTATGGCGAAGGTCAAAATATGCAGACTCTTTTCAACCGATGAATTGATAAAGGGAGCGGAGAACATTGCCTTTGAAATATTCCACTTTCGTAGCTTCGCCGTCCTAAAAAACAGTAGGGAACTCCGAACCATATGTCCCGCCGCAACACAAGCGATTGGCTACGCCTTGCTCTTGCACCTGCGAGTTCTCATGGAGTTTTTCTATTGCGAGCCGGAACAACATGATGATTGCCGTGTTGTTCACTTCCGAGTACTTCCCAGTTTCATGACTGCATTCCCGCCAGACATCCACGAGCGCACTTCGCACACGGACGAGGTTACGAGATACCTGAATAAACGCCTGGCACACTTCACAGCGACACGCTGGGAAGAGCATCGGCCAGCGTGGGATTACTACGACGAATATTCGCCGCTGATCGAGAAGCTTGCGACGAGATTTGAAGGTGCGCTACAGACAGACGTGAAGGCCGCATACGACAGAGGCCAGAGAATGTGGCTACACCACTCGCCGACGGTTCGAAAACTCGGGTGATGTTCGGGCGCTACCCGATTCCACGCCCCACGGTTCCGCTAGGGTGCCGGTTCGTTTGCTCCGATGCTTCCGTTCGCACTCAAGCGCCGGTGGGCTGGAAATGGGGCAAGATGGTTTCTTCCTTAAAGACGGTCAAGTCTGAAGTTGAGCATCATTGCACATCTGTCATCCGTGTTGTCTGCGATGCTCATCCAAAGCTCTTACCGCCACCCGATCCGCCCGCAGCCGCAAGCGGCAATCGAATTTCACGCCGAGATAAGCGTGACCATGTACGCCGTCGCTTCCTGATGAGCGAGACGGACGGATTCCGCCAAGGCGCTGACCCGGTGACGGTCAACACCGTCAAGTTCGTTCAGGCCCTCAAGAGAGATCAGTCCGTGGCGGATTGCCTTGCTGAACTCGAACATAATTTCGACCGTATCGAAGCTACTCAAGCGACATTCCTTTCATTCGTTTTCAACAGCCGTTGAATCGTCATGGCACTTTTGCCGGTCGCCGTAGCGATCTCTCGTAGCGACATGCCCTTCTTCCGCATGGCCGCCAGTTTGTCTCGGTTCAAGATCGCCCGTGGACGGCCAAGCACCTTTCCCTCTGCCCTGGCCCTTGCGAGACCGCTGCGGACTCTGGTTGACATTCGCTCAGCCTCAAATTTTGCGATGGTGGCGATTATGCCGACGATAGCATCGCTGAACGCACCCATGCTGTCGAGCCATTGTTCCTGGAGGCTCCGGTACTTCACGCCGTAACCAGATAGTTCGTTCAAGATCAAAAGCGTCCTAAGCACGCCTTCTCTGCTCAGTCGGTCCAACGACCAAAATAACAGGACATCGAATTTTCGTTTGCGGGCATCCCTCATGGCGGCTTTGAACTGTGGCCGGTCAGCTTTGCGCCCCGAAATCTGATCCAGGTATTCGGCCACGACATGCCAGCCCATGCGTTCAGCGTAGGCGTGAAGCTCTCTGGTTTGGTTGGTTAACTCCTGGCGACCGTCGTCCGTGCTGGTGCGGGCGTCGATGGCAACTTTCACGATACTCACTGTACCATAAACAGGTGGTTCTGGTACAGTTATTTGGCTCTTAAAATATCTATTGATGCAACGTGGGGCTGGCCTGGAATGGGAGGGGTTTTTGTTACAGGCCGGAACTTTCTCCTAAAGCCGACGCCATTTCCATTCGATTTGTGACTTGAGCTAGACTGATGAGAATTTCACCATGCTCCGTGCCCTACTGATCCAGCATCCTAACATTGACCAAATCCTTGACGGTGAAAAGACGTGGGAGATCCGTGGATCGAGAACGACTTTTCGAGAGCGTATCGCCCTGGTTGCCAGTGGTTCCGGCACCGTCATCGGAGTTTGTAACCTGGTTGAATGCGAAGGACCGCTAACGGCGAACCGCTTTCGGACTAATGCAAAAAAGGCCGGCATGCGTCCGAGCGAATGCAAGCTTGGCTATTATCGGAACACCTATGCCTGGGTTCTGGAAAAGCCGAAATCTTTGAAGACGCCCGTGCCCTACAAGCATCCGTCTGGGGCGATCATCTGGGTCAAACTTGACCCACGGGTTGAGCGCAAGGTACTGGATCAACTCTAATCCTGACTTCCGTAGATTCATGAAGAACAAAGTATCCGTCCTTCGAACTCCCAAGTCCAAGGCGGTAGTCAAAAGCGACGACCGATCCTGGCACAACGGCGGCGATGTCGAAATTCATCTGTACGCCCGATCTCTGCACAAAGCCGCCAAGACCCTCATCGAAACGCTGAACCTGGAACCGAACCCCAGGACGGCATGGGATGGGTGTCCGGTCATCCTTCTCTACAGACAATCCGTTGAACTCCACCTGAAGGCGTTCGTGGATGAAGGCAGCAACTTCCTGAAGGAAAGAACCGATTCGATCACGCTTTACAAAACCCATTCCCTGCGGTGGCTGGCCCAGATCGTCGGCCAGATTATCAAGGCCGTGAAGTGGGAAAGTGAATTCAAATGTGAAGGCGTGTCGTCTCTTGCCGATTTCACCGCCTTGGTCAGCGAACTTGAAGCGCTGGACCCGGTGGCGGTTGCGGTCCAATCGAGGAACCGTCGTCCTGATGGGTGGGTGCCGAATCAATTGCTCCCACCCAACGTCGTTCGATTCGCAAAGAGACTGGACAGCCTGCTGGATTTGTTGGATGTAACCGCCGATGCGCTGGCGGCTACTTGGGATCAAGTGTCGGGTGAAGAGAGTTTCCAAGCCGGGGATGATTTCAAGCCAACGATCCATTGACGATTTCCTCGGTTCCTCCATCCTTAAACCGATTCGCCGCACCGCAGCCATGATATTATGCTCCAAACCCGTTTCGTTGGGGATTCTTCTGTTGGGCGACAAGCCAAATGGAGTCCCTACGAGAAGTTCGGTAACCGAGGCCACTGCCGAGATCCGATCGGCTTGTAGTTGAGCCATTAGAGAGAAAAGGAAAAAAGAAAAATGCGAAGAATCGTAGCAAAGCTGGTTGTCGGCGTGGCGATCACGGCCATTGGCATGTTCGGGGCTGATAGCTCGGTGGCAACTTGGAAGTTCAATGCCGCCAAATCCAAGACCACAAGTACCAACCCAATCAAGAGCCAAACCGATGTGCGGGAGGCAACGCCTGACGGTGGAGTAAAGGTGACACGGACAGGACAATTTACGGACGGTACTCCTAACGAGGGCACGTACAGCTACAAGTACGACGGCAACGAATCTTCCGTAGCAGCCACAGGACTTCCATACGACAAGATTTCCGTGAAGCGGGTCGATGCGAATACGACGAGTTGGGAAGTGAAAAAGACTGGCGGGAAGTACCACGCTACGGGGAAGAACGTCATTTCCAAGGACGGCAAAACGTTGACGCAGACTTCCAAAGGCACCAGCGCCGAAGGCAAGCCTGAAACCTCAACAAACGTTTTCGACAAGCAGTAGCAAATTGTAGAGGGGCATTCCAGAAGTCGGGATGCCCCACGTCTTTCACTTCTCAAAAACAACCAAGGTTGCACGTTCCCGTTGACAACCGCTCTGTACCGTCCCATTACCCTGAACCGACACCGTGAACCCTCGACCCGCCTTGATGAGATTGTCGGTCCGTCCCCGGTACAAATTCCGATCAGTTATCGCCTGTCCTGCGAAACCCGGCTCCACTTGCGAGTGTCGCCAATGAGATTGCTCTCTTGTGTGCGATGGGTTGTTGCGATCTACAGCACTCCGTACAAGCAGTTCCACTCCACAATCGTCTCCCCGGCTGCTTCATCGAAGTACATCATGATCCGTACTCCAAAACCATCGAGATAACCGATCACGCCTTTGTCGTCATCCCTTATGGCCATCTTGCGTGTGACCAGCAATCTCTTTCCCAGAATGTCTTTCGACAGCGCCGTGACGATTGGCAACAGCCCTGGACCGACGATGTACTGCATCACCTTCTCGTCGGAAAGAAAACGCTCGATATGACGGTACGGCTGTGACGCTCGTTTCAATTTGTCCAGAGTCAATTCGCTACCGTCCTGCGTAACTCTTGAATTCAGTGCGCCCTAGGTCTGATCGTAGACGTGCGTTACGCCACGCAGCCTGAGTAAACTTGTGAGCCGTGGTTTCGCCAATATTGCAAGGCGATCCACCGTCTCTTGTTCGTTCACGATGCGTAGTATATCAATGGGGGGATCTCCACCATGACCGAGAATCTTGCTCGGCGACTTATCAATAGCGTTGCCGCAGGTCACAGACTGCCCTGGCCGCTACGCTGCAAGTACCCTAAAACCGGGATGGGCGTCAGCGTCGTTGGCCTTGCTGACATCGGCACCAGCGCTACAACCTCACGTAGCTTTCAGGAAGGATTTGTCGCTTGCTGTGCCCCCACTGCGTAAAGTTCGACGCTCGGGTAAAAACATTTCCAACTCCATCAGGCAGAGCCATGATATCTCCTGGCGCAGGTGATATACGCTCGTCTGCCCGTTTGAAGTAGAACTGATATCCGTGCTCACGGTTCCACTTGCGAATGTCCCCAATGAGATTTTGCTCAGTATCCCGGCCTGCTCTGACAATGGCGCAATAGTCGCCACTCTCCGTCTCGACCACGATCAAGCCGTACCCCGCATCACGCACCAAGAGGATAAGACCCTTCAGTCCTTCGCCTTCGGTTTTACAGATGGCGACGGCGTTGTCAGAGTGGAACAGGTTGGAAAGGTCGTATTTGAGCGGCGTGAGAATCATGACTTTTGGATGCGTTTCTATGTCGTTCGGTTGCGCCGTACCTTACGCACTACCGTTTCGCATCGCCGCCTTCCTCCCGAGAGAGATACACGCAAACACACATTTCGCAAAGATCAGCCATTTCGCCGTCTTCCTGTATATCTCATTCGTGACGGCGCTACGCCATCGCAGGCGGCTATCCCAAAGGCCGTGACGACGGCATTCTCAATGATTCAGTCAGGCATAGCATATATCTGGCTCTGCTGAACTGCCCGGGTCTCGCCAACGAAGCGACCAATGGTATAGACAAGTGAGAAATGGACCGGACTTTTGCTTCTGGCGCTGCTGTATGCCTGGTGTGGATCGCTCACCCACGCCATAGGAGCGCTACGAACGGAGTCGGCTGCTGATAGACTGGGCTTTTGGATGTCAGCTTTCGAATTGAACAATCGAAAACCGGTACGATACAGGAATGAATGCGCTTGCGAAGTTTATCCCGTTGTCGGATGCATACTAACTATCTCAATCAGGCAAAGGGCTTGCCCGTGACTGTCAAGACCATCGAGCACATCAATCGCTGTACACGCTCATGTATCATCTTGACGTTTGCCGCCCTGGAAGGTGCCGTAGCATATGAGATGCGAAAAATAAAGGAATGGGATTATACAGGCAGGATTCCAAACAAGGTAGGTGACGGTCTCGTTTTCTTGATGGCCAGAAAGAAGCAGCCCTTTGACCTGAAGGTATTTTTGCAGTATAGGGATTTGAGACGGCGCATTGTTCATCCACGGGACTCTGCGGTGTACGTAGCCCCACCGCACAAGAAGGCTGAGGAGTGTTTTGAATATTCCGTTGGCTTGATGAAGGTCTTCTATTCCAACCACCTTCGCTACGATTTATGAAACGTGGTTATCAGAATGATCTGACCGAAGTTTGTACACCAACCAATTTCGAGTATGCTTCTACTGCGGAATCCGACGAATTCGAGCAGGAGAACAGAGGTTAATGAAATGAAAAGCATGGTTCCCTTCCTGTCTACTTGCATTATCCTAATATTGGCGTCCGTACAAGCGGACGCACAGAATTCTCAAACAACTGGCCCTCCACCTGCAAATCTCTGGATGACATACCCTGTGACCTGGGTACCTGCGTCCGACACGGTTGCAGTTTCTATCCGGCAACAGCGGGACCAGTTCTTCGATGAAATCATAGGACTAGGTGTTCCGCTGACACCCGCTAATGCGAAGAGTAGCGTCTTCTCCTTCGGCGTACCCTCGCCCAACCAACAAGAAATACCTCAACTCCCAAACAGGACGGTTGTCATTGGCACGTTCCAGTCGTATCAACCCGTCTTGAGCAAATCTGGCAGGGCGATCTACACGGAAGTAACACTCTCCGTCAGTAATGTATTTCAGGACGCTGGTAATCTGGGGTCTGGCTCCACTCTGACGCTTATACTCAACGGAGGAACCGTCACAACCCAATCAGGCACCGTTTTGTCCTTCTTGACAAACCCCAGTCAATTTTCCATCAAGCCTGGATGGACCTACCTCTTCGCTCTTTCTTATTACTTCCAACGGTGGTTTCTACCGTTTAGGAATAAGCTGGGACCTAAGTGGGGGTACCGTACAACCAAATTCGCCTGTCTCAGCGCAAACCCCATCCACTCTAATCGGCATGAGCCTACAACAAACTAATCGCAGTGTTGAACGCTCAGTTTGGAATTCAATAGGAGACCAAAATGAGATTCATCGTGATTGCTCCCATATTTCTTTTGGCCTTCGCCGTGAGTGTGGCAGTGGCTTGAGCATAGTGATGCAGTTCGGCACGGACTGAGGCGATGGTCCCCCGTTGACACCCTCAGATGGCCGTGCTCGCCTAAAGACGAACAACAGTTTGGAATCGTAAAGCCTCTGAACAGCGTCGGATTTCTTTAGTTTCGTAATCCGGCGCTTTTTTTTGGGTCTCATTTCTCTGGAGGCAAATCCAAAGCCGCTTCGCCATATTCGAGTGCGTAATCTCGACCGTGCCTGTTCATCGAAGCCAACATTCCTCGCAAGTAGGGCATTGCGGCGTTGATCTCAGCCGCTCGGGGCGGAAGTAAATCAGGCTCTCTACTTCGGCTTCCCGCTTCGTCCGGGCGAGTTACCGGGCGAGATATCTCTCTCAAGACGGCTATGGTGGCGGCAAGCAATCTGGATTGGTGTTCCCACTGGGACTCATCCACGCCCCGAAGCCATTGGACGATGTTCTTAAGATCGGTTCTGCTTGCCGAGTACATCATGCTTAAAGAGTTCGCTACCGGGTAATCAGGACGTGATGCACCAGCATCGTTGACATTTTCAGTTCTTCAGCGATTGAATCACTGGTTACAAGAACCCCACGCATCAAGCGCTCTTCTTCATGCGGGCGACTTCGCCAAGTATCTTGTTGTAGCCCACAAGACCGTATTGACCAATGAAAAAACGTTCAAGCCCGACTGAAGTGATCTCGAACACATGAAGTCCGGCTGCAATTGACGGATGAACCGTGACCAACCCGTCCTGACCCAATGACTTCTGTGCCTCTAGGATCTCCGGTTCAGACATTCCGTTGGATTTCAAGGCTGCTACGAGTGATCCGAGGTCGTCAATCAGGAGAGAATGCTGAGAATTGGCCAGTTTGCAAGCTGTCCTCAAAAACAAACTGGCGTTCTTGTCCATGTCTTCTCAACGCCCTCATTGTACTAAAGCCTGGATTGAGCGTCGTCGTGGAGACCGCATGCTACGATTGCGACGTGCCCGGATTCGTGCCGAATCNNGGAACATCAAACCTAGACCTGTACCTGTCGAAGGCAACTGGCTCTGGCGGCTTATCATGACGTTGGCGCAGCATTCGGTGCCGGTGATGTGGATCATCGAGGAGAACTGAATGAACGCCTCACCTCTCTATTGAACAGTCTTCTTTGGGCAAGCGGGATCTTTGAAGGTAACAGTGATCCCTTGTCCTATCCCTCCAACTTGCACTTCGCCGATGCTGACGTGTTCGTAATCCGGCGCTGTTTTTTCCTCATCTCTCTGGAAGCAACTCCAAAGCTGTTTCGCCATATTCGAGTGCGTCTTTTCTATTGTGTCCGAACATCGCAGCCAACATTCGCCGCAAGTAAAGCATACCGTCGTTGATGTCAGCGGCTCCAGGCGGAAGCAAATCGGGCTCGATGCTTCGGCTTCCCATTTTGTCACGGTGAGTTATCGGACGAGCCATAGCCATCTGTCTCAACACAGCCATGGTCTCGAAAAGCAATCTGGTCTGTCCTTCCCATTGCGATTCATCCCGGCCCCGTAGCCATTGGACGACATTCTCAACATCAGTTCTGCTTGCTGAGTACATCATGTCTTATCGTACTGCTACCGCCCAAACGTACTGAACTCCCGATCCCTTTATTGGGCCAAGCCGCCAGTCAACATCGAGCGCCGTCTTGATGCTCGTCGGTATTCCAAGGTGAAACTTGCCAGAAAGACCCCCAGAAGCACCGGCCAGTAGACCAGCCGACGCACATCGATACCGACAACACCATGAAGGTTTCGAGGAATCCGAATCCAAATCCACATGAGGTAAGCAATCACCGAAACGATGATCGCCGTGACTCCCACCACAGCACTCTTCGCAATGATCGTAACGTTGGAAGGGGGCTTGGCTGGCTTGGCCTGTATCTTGGGTAGAGACGAACGCCGCAACGACCAATAACAACCAGTTGTGAGCGAGACAATCGGAACCAACAGGTACAAGGGGCCGATGGCAATTTCTCGATGGGAACGTAGGAGCACCACCAGAAGAATGACGGCGGCGGTAATCACGCTCAGGATCATCGCAAGGAGTCCGACCAGGATGTCTTTGATGTGCCAGCGACGGATCATCTTCTTCGCCTCATTCCCCTGCAATCCTGCCACGGCAGGTTTTCAAGCGCAACCGAGCACGACTACTAAGAACAGGATCGATTGACCTGTAGAACCCTAACCTTGCAGCGGCTCCATCTTCGCCAGTTTGCAGATCCCGCTCAATTTGAAATCACAAGATAGGCTTTCGGACTAGCGGAGAGATCACCCTACGAGTGGATACTAGCTAGGATAAAGGCGTGGAGTTTTCTCTCCCTGCCAAATTGCTGATCCTGCTGATCGCCGGTTCTGCATTGGGACAGCAAACGTCTGTGCGGGCTCCGAATTCATCTACGGATTCGGTTTCATGGGGTTCTCCCGTCAAGGGGCTTCGACTTGGAGTAGCGTTCGGCTCTGATCCGTCCACGCCAACGCTGCGGGTTCTACTGCAAAATGTTGGTTCTGATTTTGAAGAAGTCCTGATCGGCCACGAATATGGAGGTACGTTTTACGCTTCAATGACCTTTCTTGCGATTTCCCCGACTGGGGAGGAGCGAGAGGGCTGGTCGGGCCAGAGTCGTCCGATAGCGGGTCGGATTTTACCCGTGTCTGTGCGCCTGAACTCTGGCGCAACTCATGAGCTAAAGTTTCTATTGAAGGACATCACTTACCCATCTCGAACGACGGTCACGTTGGATAGTCTGCTTAAGCAAGGATACTCGGTTCGGGTCCGGTTTGAGGTGAAGCAACCCGACGCTAAGAGCTTTCCAAATTTTGATTTTGGCTGGCCGAGTTCTTTAGGGGCGGATCAACTCCACGCTTGGATCGGTTTGTTAAATTCTGCGTCGATCTCGCCAGCGCATTAGCCTTTTTCGGGGGTTCCGAGAGCGTGGCAACGGTTCCACTCATTTCAAGGTTCACACAGGGCGCAACCGAGCGTCCGACCTTCTATCACGCTTCTGTTGGCGTCTGAATCAGTTGGTTAGCAGTCCGGTCGTAGTGAATTTCGTCGCAGGAAGGCTCACGTCTGTCGGGGAAGGAACGTGGATATGTGAATCTGGGTCGCCGGAAGGCGGGGACCCTCACCCTTCGGGTGGAATGTGGATGTGGTCGTTCTCGGAAACTCACGACTAGATCCAACTGTTGAATCCAGACTACTCGGCTGCGCTGACCGTCCTGAGGGCTTCTATTCGCCTCTAAAACTACCGCTATCAGGAATCGCCCTTGGCGGTTCCGTCGCCAGACGGGACAAATATCCATTGCTCATGTTGGATCGGTTCTTCAGTTGCACCCACCCAATCATGTGGATAAATCCGGCGAAGCCGGGGACGCTCACCCTGTCGGGTGACCATGTAGGATTTCGCCTACTCATTTTCTAAAGGGAACCCGAACGGCTTTCCAGCCTGTTTAATGTAGGTTTAAATTCCACATGAGACCCGAAGGGTCCACGTCGCAAGACGTGGACGCATTCCGTTTCACATCCTGATACGAACGCAGTCTAAACAATCGTGAAATGGACAAAGGATGATTCTAAAACGGGTCGAACGGAGGCGTTATTCGTCCCTTCGGGACGCCTACGGCATCCTTTTGAATAGCCATATTCTTTCTCGTCCATCATCTGATGAAAGGTGAAATCAGTGTCCCGGAGACACGAATCCCTTGTCGATGCTGGATTCGTGTCGAAAACCTGATGACGGAGCCATCAGTGCCCATCGACCCCCTGAAACTGTTCAGACCCGGTTTAGTGCCTTGCCCGCAGGTTTAGGCACCGACCCGGCTTTAACGTCGATCTGAACATGCTCATGATGAATGATTCGCCTTCGCTTTCTCCGCAGGACGGAGCTTCGTTCTTCATCAGGAAATCGGGTCTATCGATCCGACTGGAGATTTTCACTCTCTGTTCTTTTACGCATCAGTTTTCGGCAACCTGATCCAAGGTAAACGATCAGGCAAGAATCACTGTCCGGGGAACTCCCTTGTTCGACGTGGCTGTTTCCAGCCAACTGAACTGGCACAGGTCGCATCCAAGCTGGACGGATAGCCGACGCCTAGTTCAATAACATATAGACATCTTCGGATTTCGCCTTGAATCGAAGGGCTGGCCTTGCGGTTGGCTTCAAACTGAAGAGCTACCACTTCATTTTCTCACCAAAGTGAAATCCGTCAAGTTTTTGCTCAACGGGAATGAAACAGAGAACCGTCGGACCACTGATGCCTAAATACATCAACTACCCGCTGCTTGAGGAACCAACGACAATGAAAAAAAGAAAGATATTTCCAATCACCCTGCGATTGGACGAAGAACTGGTTGATGCCATCGACGCTGCACGCCTCCCACTCCGAATGGACCGGACAACGTGGCTCCGCATCGCCGTGCAACGCAACCTGAAGCGCAATTTAGAGCATGAACTTCCGCTCATTGAACGGCGTGAGATTCAAGCCGTCTTGCATCCTTAACCATGACGACCGATAAAAGCAATCGTCAGCGCCGCCGCAAGGAAATGACCGACGACATCATTGAACGGGTTCGTGAGGCCGTGCGAGAGGAACTGGCTGATGCACCAGAAGCGTTCCGCCGTGAAGAGTTGGAAAGCATCGAAGAGAACGTGCTGGCTCACACTCACTTGGTCATGGACGCTCTGAGTTTCGACGAGATGCAGTCCGAAGGAGCGTTGTTATCTCACATTGCCAACGCTAGGTTGGAGACGAACCGGCTGATCCGTGAACGGCGTCCACCGAGTAGTGCTGTGTAAGCTCCCTGTGCTCACCCGGCGCTCTGCCGCCGCAACTTCTGTTTGTGTTCACGGAAACCGGGTTTGCCAAAACTGGTATCACGTACAGATGTCTTGACACTAGTTCGTCCGCCCACCACTTCGGTGATCGAAGGGCTTATTCTGATCTCCGATGCCCGGTGACGATTCCACTGTGGGTCTTTGGAAACCTCAATCAGATTGCCGTCGCTCAGTCTCTTGATCGCCCGAATCACAGTGCTGCGGGATAGGCCGCAATCGGAGGCAATCCGGTTCACCGACAACTGCGCTGATCGCTTATGCTCTGGCGAATGCACCGTGCGGTCAAGGACGAAGCCGAAGACCCGAACATCTGACTCAGTGAATCCCTTTTGTAGCAGGAATGCTCGACGCAGACGAGGCCGCTGAGGAAAATCGCTTCTGAGTCGAACGACCATTGCAGCGAAGGCACGTCTGGGGTGCGCCCCTGTCGTTCGGAAGATTCCCTCGCTAGACGCTCCCTCGCTATTTCTGCGTACTTCGGGTTCACGTCGAAGCCGATGAAACCCCTGCCCACTCTTTGAGCCGCAACCAGAGTGGTCCCGCTGCCGCAAAAGGGGTCGAAAACCAGATCACCTTCCCGGCTGAAAGTGCGGATCGGCTTTTCGCACAAGGACGCCGGGAACATCGCCGGGTGCATGACGCCTTCCTCGATGTCGCTGATCAGCGTAAGGGCGTCACCACAGAGTACGGCATCGGTGGATCGACGTTGGGCGAAGTTGACTTTCAGACGAGATATTTTCACTCTTCACTTGTTCGGCGGAATGCGCTCTAGATGTTAGAGGACGGCAGGCCGTTTACCCACTCCGAGACACCCCCATCACGCTTTGCGGGCGTGATTATCAGATCCGTCCGGTATTTCTTAGTGAAACTGCTTTCCATATGAATGGTCTCGATCTTTGCCCAGTCGTACAGCTGCCGAATTTCCTCGTGGTTTCCATACGTCAAGACCCAAGGATGCTTTGTCTTCTTGAGTAGCGCCGCCACTTGCTCTTCGTTAATTAATCCTGATCCGGCATCGGGTAGCCGAAAGACGAAATCCCACCGTTGCTCGCTTGGATCGACAAGTGTGGCTACTCAGAGCCGCACAGGTAAGTCACGGCTCAAGAGAACAGGGGATGTATGGGTATATCCGTTCTTCTTCAGCATGCTCGGTGACCCCGACAGAACCACAAGCACGTGTGACCACGTTTTTGACTTTCGCTCGTGACTGCCAATTCACCTTCTGGGGGTTGCCCATTGCCGCATTTACGGAGTGCTGGTGCGGTTGCTAGTAATAGAGGTGATGATAAGTAATCAAGAGTTTGGAATCTAATCAAAGATCGGTACTGACACGGGCCAGAAGCTTCGCAGCGGGTCCTTCCTGGCCTTGCAAGACAAAGCGGGTACGCCGGTCGCTGATACACACTTTTTTCGAAGTTTCGAAAATAGTTTACAACCTACGTTTTCGAAGTCCTGTTTATGAAAGAATCTCTGCCCGAGGGCCGAGGGTACATAGCATTATTCGCAGGTGGGCCAAGTGAGTATTACCGGCGCATCTCCGAGTGGTTGGAAATGTGACGCAAGCCGCTGTGACGGCCACAAGGTCAACCACGTTTGCCGTGGCCATGACATCGAATCCAGGCAGTTGGTCAAGTGGTGGGACGGCTCAAGCGTGGGGCGTTGCTGCGGCGGCTTGCATGGTCGCTGTGGATCAAACCGGAACCATGCAAGCCTATAACGGATCTTCCTGGACGGCGATCTAACTTTAACTCTTGGCCGTTTTCTTGGCTGCGGCTTTGCGCTCTCTCCACATTCGCTTGAAACGCAGACTCGTTGCCTTTCTCTGGGCGGCGCTGAAATGCCGTTTCTTCCGGGCGGGTTTCTCGGGCGCTGGGGCGCTTGCGGCGGCTCCATTGCCGGTTACCCATGCTGGTGGAGTATTGTCTTTCGGCGGGCGTCCCCGTTTCTTTGCCGGAGTTCCGCCTAACAGGGAAATCGCAGCATTCAATTTGTCACGTTCGGCAATCAGAAGCGAGAGGATATGGTCGGTTGGCATTCAGGCGAATGATATCATAACGATGGAATAGTTTGTCATGACGTTCAGTGCGATCTTTGATGAGAGCGGCACCCACGAGAGTTCTGAATTGATAGTGTTTGGCGGTCTCATCGCCCACCAGGAAGAACTTAACAAGCTGAGTCATGAGTGGAATCGTCGCCTGGAAGAGTTCGACCGTTCCGTCCCGTTCTTTCACATGGTCGAATTTAATCGCAGATATCAAACATCCACCGAAAGCGAACGTCAGAAATTGGACTCCCTCGTAAGCGACCTAGCCGATATGATTTGTGAACGTGTGACCGAAGGATGCTTAAATTCGATCACTGCGTCGGAGTTTAAGGCGCTTCCCCAAGAGCAGCGGAAGCGATACAACAATCCTTTTTATTACGCTTTCGAGGCCGGAATCTCTGCATTAGCGAAGGCATCCCAAAGTCCAGCGGACAACATATCTCTGACTTGTGATGATTCGGACGATGCCGAGAAATGCCTTGCAGCATTCAAACGCCTCAAGAGATTGCATCCGCACATGGTGGCCAAATTGTCATGTATTTCATTTACCGATGACAAATTCTACCCTCCACTTCAAGCCGCAGACATGTTTGCCTACTGCTACAGGGCAGAACTGGTCTCCGCTGCGCCCGGACTCTGGCAGAAGCCGAGGGCCATTATCAAGTCAGCGTTTGCCGATGTCGAGAAAAGTGAGATACGGCTAGAGAACGATGAGGTAGTATGAAGGCATGAAGCCCCTGGGCCGGGATGAGCGACGCTGGCGGGTGCGGGCGGATCGGGTTGGTTCTTCACTTCAAGTTGGCTACGACAAAAACGCCAACACTGATGATGCCTAAGGCAAACGAATACTGAACAATCTGAAACGCAACCTTAGAGGGCAACGGTAGCTTCTTTACTTGGATCATTAACGTTTCTAGCTTCCTGGTGCGTGCGTCTCCCTCCGGCTCAACGAGTATAACTTTAAGCCGGGTGATCGAAGCATTGCACGCCCATGCCAACATCATCAGCTTTACGGAGTACATTATGCATAGCAAGAAGCAAACCACCGCAATCGGGATCGCAAATCGCACACTCCTTACGGGCATCAGTTTGTCCATGAACGTTGCCAGGAGAATAATCGCTCCAGTGGATAGCGTAGTAAGGTGTTTCGACACGTCGAGATCAAATTTTGTCACTCCAGCAAGCAACATCTCGTAGTCTTGTTCCATGTCGAGAGCTTACGCCTTCTTCCGCTTCTCAATTTTCGTGCTCTCGGTCTCGGGTGGCTTACGCTTCAGGCGTTCTGCCCAGTTCTCTGTACCCTCCGTCCTCCCGGCGTGTGGCTTTCAGATAGGCGTGGTAATGCTCCAGGGCCTTCACAACAAGCACGTGGTCAGTGGGCATTCATGGGGAATGATATCATCACCCCTAATCATGGGCCGATCAAGCATCGTCGCCTATGCTCCCCTGGATACAAGTCGGCATTACAGCTATTGTGGCGTTTGTAGGCCCTTGGCTTGCTGTGAGGCTGTCGCTCAAAGCAGTTCAGAACTCAAAAGTGGTGGGAGCGACAGCAAGAGACGTACACGACGATCCTGGAATCGCTTTCAGTAGTTCTTTTCTATTACCAAACACATTTTGATGCTTACTGCCGTGGTGAAGGTTGGAATCCCAACGAACAGGTCGTCGAAGACGTTCGACAGGCCCGGTATCGGCTGGAGAAATCGTCAGTTACAGGGGCGTATCTGATTTCAGATATCGCAGCGGAGGCGTTGCGGAAATTTCATGAGAAAGTCACGATGGAAAACTACGTCCCGGATCAAGAGTTCTTCAAGACGTTCCGTGACGAAGCAAAGGCATGTATCCAAGTGTTGAAGGACGAAGCTAAGAACGATCTGAAAACTGCACGCTAGTTCTCAGTCTTCGACGTACAAAGTGGACACTCAACCTTCCCTTTCGGAACTGCGCCAAAGCCTACAAACCTCGCAGTAAGATCAGCTTTCTTAAGCAGATAATAGCGGAGTTCATGGTGAGCGTGCCAAGTCCTAACGGGTGTTCCAAGATTTGAAAACACTACGGTCAACTGTAGCTGACTGCGAAGAGTATCAACATCCGCTAGGTGACTTAGAACGCTTGAAAGACACTGCTGTAGAGGCCCACTGTTGTGTATGCGGTAATGCAGAACGACCCCGTCAACTTGAGAGGGAGCAAGCACGTCAATAGTGTCGAAAGACACGATCCATTGGCTGGGGATAGGCGTGGTGAAGGGATCGTGTCCCGATGACTCTTGAAGCTCCTTCCTCTCGGCCTCCCATGCTGCCCGTATACGCTCGGGGATCTGAACCCGCATCTGCAAGGCGTAAATGTTCACCGCTGTGTACTGACTTGTGTTCTTCAAAACCAATTCAAAATGCGGAAATTCCTTGATGGAGAATCCGGCTGAATCCCTGTCCCTGTATCGGCAGGTAACGACGATATCGGGTCGTCCGTAAAGAGTTCTGTTGAGATTGAACTCCATCTCCCAAGCTCTGTAAGAAGAGAAAAGTAACGCAACGATACCGACCCCAATCACCCACGGACGAAGATGCGGCGTGTCCGGGATCGCAAACCAGCCGAGTAGTGAAAGTACGAGTCCGAAAGACGAACTCATGATGTTTATCCAGCCAGTAAAAAGAGCTTTGAGCCAGCGGACAAACGAACCCATGTTGCAGTAAGAGAACTCCTATGAGACGATTTTCCAAGAACTTCTCGCCACAAAGCAGCCGAACTTTTGCTACCTTCTCCTGGTGGCGGGCCGGGTTTCAATCGTCGGCTTTGAACGGCGGGGCCGGGAGTGGTATTGCGTTACCGCTGGCCGCACTTGATCTTTGGTACACACATGACCTTGGGCTATTGAAACCCTATTTTACTGTGAGGTGCCGCTGGCTCGCTCTTATCCAAAGAGTTCCGACCTTCAGGCGTTATGTCCTGAATCCGAATCTCGGGATACGGGGAGTTGAGATGTCCCACATCCTGACCCAAGATTAGCCCTTCGTCGAACAGATGCTTAACGTGATGGGCAATGGTTTTTTCGTCATAGCCATCGACGGTAATTGTTAGGAAGTGACCGGAGCCTGCTTTTGGGTCGCCCTCGACCGCAATCAGGATGGTTCTACAGAGTGCAGGGTCAATTCGCATACCATGATTATACTGCTGCCGATGGAGCTAGAATCCATATGGCGTGCTGCCCTGCGAAGAACGTGAGCGCCTTACACAGTGACCCTGGTGGGCGATGATCGACGGTGGCGTGTTCGGGCTACGAGTGTTGTGGAGTTGACAGGCTCCACTGCCAGCNNTTGCCAGCTAAAGCGGACTGAGACCTGGCCAGCGGGTTTCAGTGTTAGAGGATGAAACGTGGAGGGTTCGACCGAATCGGGGTGATAAACTGATCGCAGAGGACGGTCAAATGATTCAAGGTCCTTTGCCAGATTGCCCACAGTGCCGGGAACTAGTCAAAGCGGCTGACGAAGCGCACCGGTTCGCAAAACAGGCTCTTCTCAGCAAGGTTCAAGCCTCTGGCAGAATGTGGGCGCTTACGAGTGGTAGTGTTGGCGATGCCGACCCTACGTTTGGAACCAGTACGACTGGCGCTTAGGACTTTGTTGTCACATGTACATGAACACGTGAAGGCTGATAGCTAAAGTCTTCCGCTTCTCTTTCGTCTGAGATCGTGGGCACGTTTCTGTTTTAAGTCTCGATGCGGGTCGAAAGGCGGGTAGTGGGTTACTGAAGTCAAAAAACGCTGGTGGTAAAATACTGCGCAAAGGAATCTTCAATGCCCCCTTATACAACCACACGCCTCCGCTACCCGCAGTGTCATAGATCGATTGTTCCTCTATTGCTGATTACCATCCCACTTGCATTGATCGGAGGAATGGAGATCGCACGTCTTCTTGGCTCGAAATCGTTTCATTGGCTAACTGTTCCAGTCCTACTGTTTGCGGGGATGAATTGTAGTTTTGCAATTTCTGACTGGATAGCCACGAAAGTTTCAAAGTAGCCCACTACCGAAAGGCGAGATAGAACGTGACGTATCCGTCCCGATGCACACACTCTCCCATTCTGAGCGGGAGTTCGGCTAGTTGTCTGTCCAGTTTGTGAAACAAATCGTGCGGTATCGGTTCGGCGATAGTTCCTCTGAAAGATAGTTCACCGTTCGGTTCTCTTGTGCCACGTGCTATCGTCCGAAGTGGCTCACCATCTCTCGAAGCCCTAACGAGAAATTCTAACTTCTCCATGTTCATGCCTTTTCTGGGGGGAGTCTCCCAATAGGTACCACAGTTCTACAATCTGGCGCTGGCATGTGCGGGCGGATCGGGTGACAAGTGATAGAAATGGATTGAACTTCTGGTTGCCTTTAGGTACGATAGATGCAAATCGGAGGACATTTTGTTCAGGACAATCGGCCTTCCAGAACTGCTAGTTATAGCGGTCGCAATTCTTTTCTTTTGGCCTTGGGCCAAAATATTCTCCAAGGCTGGCTATTCGGCATGGTGGTGCCTGACGGTCTACATTCCAGTCGTCAACCTCATCGTCTTGTTCTGGTTTGCATTCGCTGACTGGCCCATACTCAAACGTTTTCGCCAGAACGATCCTAGCCGTCCGACCGTCATAACACCCTAGAATGACACTTGAAAGCATCCGAGCAACAATAGATTCAGATCGGGCAGTATCGGAGCCACTGAGAGAAAGGGTCACGTCTCCGTACCTCAAGAGGCAATGCCAACAGGCGCTTTACTACCTAGACGATTGCGAGTACTTTTACTTTCGTGGTGAACCGAAGGCAGATCTCTACTTCGCAGGGGTCATGCTCAAGTTGTCTGAGAATCCTCGGGCGTTTGTTGAAGATTGTGTCAGGAAGTGGGGCTATGATGCCGTGGCGATTCCCTACGATTCCAACAAACGGACCTTAAGCCTTCTTCCGCTTCTCTTTCGTCTGACTGACTTCTTGCTCTGGCGGCTTTCTTTGGAGCCGTTCGGCCAGCGCTTTGTACTGCCCGTCCTCTCGCTTCGTGGCGACCAAATACGAGTGGTAATGTTCCAGAGCCTTCACCAGCAGGGCGGCTTCGTCGTCAGAGATCGTGGGCACGATTTCATTCTATTCCGGTACTGTGTTAGGCGTGGACACTACGTACTTCATGACCCAGACAGCCCCGAAAACCTGGATCGATTGGCTTGCTGCGTTTGCGCCGGTTATCGTTTCAAGCGTTGCAATCATCATCAGCATTTGGGTGGCAACGAGACAAAACGACCTCCAGGCCCGACAGCTTCGGAAAGAACTCTTTGATAGGCGCTTCGCAGTGTACACGGAAGTCCGAGAGTTCTTGATGGTCGTTTTCCAGGTAAACGGTCACGACGCTATTCATAGCCCCGCTTACCAACGATTCCTTGAGGCAGCAGAGAAAGCCGAAATGCTGTTCGGAGCCGAGGTCATTGCATACCTCAAAGACATCAGCACGACAGTGGGAAAGGCATATGTGTACGCAGCGGAGGAAGAGAGGATCGTTGCAGCCGGAGCCGTCAAGCGGATACAAGAGGGCAGCGATATCATGATACGCCTGTACGATCTCTTGAACCGACGAAACGAAGTATTTCGCCCGTATATGAGCTTGGGGACGTCTCGATGATGTTGGCCAGTTGTCGCAGGCTAGTGGGGTTCCCACTCACTGAACCCGTGTACACTCCATGTACACTTTGGGTTGTTTTCGATGGTTTTTGATGGATCACGTTGGAGCTACGGGCCAATAGAATCGCTAACTTACACATTCCACATTGCCCGTCAAAGAACGACTCCCACTAGCTTCCGCCAGTGAGTTATTTATCGTCGTCATGCCAGCAGTTGGAGCAAAGGCTTCGTCCGCCTAGAGGGGCCAAGCGTGTGAGGACGGGAAGCAACCGCTGGATTCGCCAGATCGAGGCCCGACAGAGCGCACCGGCTGCAAGGACGCGCGCCACCTGGCTCAGTTTTTTCCGACATTCCGCGGCGGGGCGGCGTCTTTCAGAGACTGGGTGTCGATGCCCGAGCAAGCCAATTCCATGATTTGATCGAACGGCGCCAGTTGTAGAGTCTGTTTGGGAACGATCCACGCCTTGGTCAGCACCTTCGGATCCTCGATCGTGGCCTCGATCTCGAGTGTGTTAGCATCCACCCGGCGATAGCGTTCCACTATATGCAGGGCATCGGAATGGTACGATACTCGGCCTTCCGCGGATATCCAATTCGAGTCGGTAAAGTTCGTCTTATCGACAACGAAAGTATCCCCATCCCATCGGCCCACTGCGTCTCCGCGATTGGACGGCGGCACGTTGTCGCGATGCGGCCTTCCGTCAAAGGGGATGATTTGAAATCCGTGATACGTCTCCGTCAGCATCACCACGGACTTCGGAGTTTGGATGATCTGTCCGACGGCACCCACGTCGAAGAGGCTCACATTCAAAGTGCCGAAAGCCGTTGGAGTGCAATGCAGCGTTGGGTCGTCCTTATCGCCCAACGTCTTGGCGTGCGCTACGGCCGACGGCTGATACAAGCTGGAAAAGGTGGGTGGCGGCTGCGCAGGAGCCGTTCCTCGGCCTTGAGGCCCTCCTCCTCCCGGAGGCGCTGCACTCCGTCCCCCAATATCAGCGCCGCGCCACCACACTCCCGACAGGTCTGGATGACCGTCGGCCATCCGGGGCGCCGCCTTGGGAGTAGCCGTTTCGGCACCGGGCGCTTGCGCAGCGAGACGGAATGGGGCCGCCCCGGACCACGCCAGCGCGCCCGCGATTGCCACCGTCATCATCGAGTGCATAATTTCAAAACCTCTCCGCTGTGACGCGGTCACCGATTTTCCTGGGGCCCGAACAGACCATACACGTGTCCATCCGCGGTGACAAGCTCTCTCAGCATTCCTCTTACATCGGAATCTTTGGATTGAAAGCCCTTAATGGTCACTTCGTCACCCGGCTTGATGACCCCTGGCCTGTAGCCGTTGCGAATCATTCCACTCGGCGTCCCGGCCTCGAATGACCATCGATCCACCTTACCGGTGGCTGGGTCCTTCACATCGAGTACGAACCACGAATGTGGGTTTTCAAGCCGCACCTCAGCTATCACACCGTGAACTGTTATCGGATGTTTCAGATCGTACTCTGCGGCAAACGAATGATGCGCCCAAGCCTGCGCGCCCGTGCCGAGCGCAATCAAAACTGAAGTGAAAACGGCGAAAACTCTTCCTTGCATAGCACCTCCCGCGTTGTCCAAGATTTTGTTTGGACTTCTTAGTGGATTCAGTATACACCGGCCGAATCGGGACGCGAGACGACCTCGGCGATTCCGGCGAACGTCATTCTATTCCGAACGTCGCCACCCACGAGGGGTCACGATTAATTGCGCCTGTAAAACGGAAATAGGCTGAAACGCAGTTTATTGCAGCCGCTTTACCGCTTCGAGCGCCAGCTCATGCAAACCTTTACCGTCGTGCGCGACATAAGCGATGATTTGTTCGCGCATGCGGCGTTCCCAGAACTTCTTTAAATGATCGGTGACGCCGGCAACCGCTTCTTCATGCGGATAGCTGGCAAAGAAGAGGGCGATCTGATTCGCCCGGTGGACCATGGGATTCGATTCCATTTCTTAATCGCCAGCCGCGCCCGTCAGGATCTCCCCGCTTTGAATCTGGGTGGTCTGCTTGCGCGTTTCCAGATAGTGCTCCTGCCACTCCGACATCTTCTTGGCCAGGCTCACCTGAACGGCCGTCACTTTGTACTCGGGGCAGCCGGTAGCCCAATCCTCAAACTCGGTAGTGACTACGTTCGCGCCCGTGAAGCCGTGATGAAACGTGGTGTAAACCACGCCCGGCTGCATGCGCTCCGAGATACGCGCGTGTAAAGTGGTATCGCCCGCGCGGCTGATGAGCGACACACGATCGCCCTCGCGAATTCCGCGATTCTCTGCATCGAACGGATGGATCTCAAGCAAATCTTCGGCATGCCACACGTTGTTCTGGGTACGCGCGGTCTGCGCGCCGACATTGTATTGGGTGAGAATTCGGCCGGTAGTCAGAATCAATGGGAAACGGCCGGTAGTGCGTTCGTCGGTAGGTACAAATTCGGTGATCATGAAGCGGCCCTTGCCGCGCACAAATCCGCCGATGTGCATTACGGGCGTGCCCTCGGGCGCCTTGTCGTTGCACGGCCACTGAATACTGCCGAGTTCGTCGATCTTGTCGTAGGTGACGCCGCTGAAGGTAGGGGTAAGCCGCGCGATTTCATCCATGATTTCCGATGGATGGCTGTACGGCATCGGATAGCCCAGCGCCGCCGAAAGAGCCAGCGTGATTTGCCAATCCTCCATGCCCGCCATGGGAGGAATCGCTTTGCGAACGCGGCTGATTCTTCGCTCGGCGTTGGTAAACGTCCCGTCTTTTTCAAGGAACGACGATCCGGGGAAGAAGACATGCGCGTAACTGGCCGTCTCATTCAAGAATAGATCCTGGACGACCACGCATTCCATCGCAGCCAGGCCGGCCGTGACGTGTTGCGTATTGGGATCGGATTGCAGGATGTCCTCGCCCTGAATATAGATGCCTTTAAAGCTGCCTTCACAAGCGGCGTCCAGCATATTCGAAATGCGCAGTCCAGGCTCGTTTTGCAGCGGTACGTGCCAAGCCTCTTCGAATAACAAGCGGGTACTGTCGTCCGACACGTGCCGGTATCCAGAAAATTCGTGCGGGAACGAACCCATGTCGCAAGCGCCTTGCACATTGTTCTGGCCGCGCAGTGGATTTACGCCCACGCCGCGCTTGCCGATGTTACCCGTCAGCATGGCGAGATTAGCCATGCCCATCACCATGGTGGAGCCCTGGCTGTGCTCGGTAACCCCTAGTCCGTAGTAAATGGCTGCATTGCCACCGGTGGCGAAAAGCCGGGCGGCGGCTCGCAAATCCGCGGCGGGAACTCCGCTGATGGCTTCAGTGGCTTCCGGCGAATTGCGCTCTTCGGCGATAAACTTGCGCCACAGATTGAACGCTTCCATGTCGCAGCGCTCTTGAATGAACGGCTCATCCGCCATGCCCTCGGTGACAATCACATGAGCCATGGCGTTGATCACGGCGACGTTCGACCCTGGCAGCAGCGGCAGATGATAATCCGCTTGGACGTGCGCGCTCTTCACTAAATCGATACGGCGCGGATCAACCACGATCAGCCTTGCGCCCTCACGCAGCCGCTTCTTCATGTGCGAGGCGAAAACCGGATGTGCGTCGGTGGGGTTGGCGCCGATCACCATGATGACGTCGGACTCGTCCACCGAATCGAAATCCTGCGTTCCGGCGGAAGTTCCGAATGTCGATTTCAAGCCGTAGCCGGTTGGTGAGTGGCAAACGCGCGCGCAGGTATCCACGTTGTTGTTCCCGAAAGCCGCGCGGATCATCTTCTGCACGATGTAGGTTTCTTCGTTGGTGCAGCGCGATGATGTGATGCCGCCAATGGAATCGCGCCCGTATGCCGCCTGGATGCGCTTGAACTCGCTGGCCGTGTAATTGATGGCTTCTTCCCAGGTGACTTCGCGCCACGGATCGGTAATCTTGGCGCGGATCATCGGTTTCAGAATGCGATCTTTGTGGGTGGCGTAGCCCCATGCAAACCGGCCCTTCACGCAGGAGTGGCCGTGGTTCGCTTTGCCGTCCTTGTAGGGAGACATGCGCACCACTTCGTTACCCTGTAATTCGGCTTTGAATGCGCAACCAACGCCGCAATATGCACAGGTAGTTACTACGCTGTGCTCCGGCAAGCCGTTGTCGATGACCGTTTTTTCCATCAAGGTCGCAGTGGGACATGCCTGCACGCATGCTCCGCACGAGACGCACTCCGATTCCAGAAAATTCGTGGGTCCGGACGCCACTTTGGAATCGAAGCCTCGGCCCTGGATGGTTAGAGCGAACGTGCCTTGCACTTCTTCGCAGGCGCGCACGCATCGCGAACAGACGATGCACTTGGATGCATCGAAGGTGAAGTACGGATTCGATTGGTCTTTCTCGGCCTTAAGGTGATTGTGTCCTTCGTAACCATAGCGGACCTCGCGCAACCCAACCACGCCCGCCATGTCCTGTAATTCGCAATCGCCATTGGCAGCGCACGTCAGGCAATCCAGCGGATGATCGGAAATGTACAGCTCCATGACGCCGCGCCGCAATTTGGCGATCTTGGGCGATTGAGTCCGCACCTTCATGCCGGGTTCGGCGAGAGTAGTGCAAGATGCCGGGGTACCGCGCCGCCCTTCGATCTCGACCAGGCACAGACGGCAGGAACCGAACGCCTCCATGTTGTCGGTGGCGCACAGCTTTGGCACTTGAACGCCCGCTTCCACGGCCGCACGCATCACCGACGTGCCACGCGGCACCGTCACCGACTTGCCGTCGATATCGAGCGTTACAAGGGTTTCAGCAATCCGTTGCGGAGTGCCATAATCGATTTCTTGAATTAGCGCCATGGGTTTTTCTCTCGATCTGCTGTCAGAACATCGGGGTTCAAAAGGGCCGGCGAAACTGGTGCTGGTTTATCGAAATCTTCGGGGAAATGGCGGATGGCGCTCATCACTGGCAGCGGGATCAAGCCGCCGAGGGCGCACAGGGATCCGTCGAGCATCAATTCACACAAGTCGTCCAGCAGCCGCAGATTCTGGGTACGGTTCTGGTTCGCAATAATCCGATCGATCACTTCCACGCCGCGCGTGGAGCCGACGCGGCACGGCGTACATTTGCCGCAGCTTTCGATGGCGCAAAACTCCATCGCGAAGCGAGCCTGTTTGGCCAGATCCACCGTATCGTCGAACACCACAATGCCGCCGTGGCCCAGCATGCCTTTACGGGCGGCGAAAGCCTCATAGTCGAGCTGTGTGTCGAGCAACGACGCAGGAAAGTAAGCGCCCAGTGGCCCGCCCACCTGTACGGCGCGCAGTGGACGTCCCGTTGCGGTACCGCCGCCGAAGGTGTAGATGGCATCGTGCAGCGTCATGCCAAAAGCCGTTTCCACCAGACCGCCGTGCTTGATGTTTCCCGCCAGTTGAATGGTCAACGTGCCGCGCGATCGGCCCATGCCGAAGTCGCGATAGTAGTCGGCGCCCTTGTCCAAAATAATCGGGACCGTAGCCAGGGTGATGAGATTGTTGACAACCGTCGGCTTGCCGAACAGGCCTTCGAGCGCGGGCAACGGAGGCTTCGGCCGGATCTGTCCGCGACGGCCCTCCAGGCTCTCGAGCATCGACGTTTCTTCGCCGCAAATATAAGCGCCCGCGCCCAATCGGACTTCCAGATCAAAGCTCTTGCCGCTGCCCGCTACGTTCGCGCCCAGGTAGCCATTCTCATAGGCGGTAGCGATGGCCCGCTGTATGGTTCGGAAGGCGTGCGGATATTCAGACCGGCAGTAGATGTAGCCTTGCGTGGCCTTTACCGCGATGGCGGCGATGGTCATTCCCTCGATGAGAACGAAAGGATCGCCTTCCATGATCATGCGGTCGGCATAGGTGCCGCTGTCGCCCTCGTCGGCATTGCAACAGATGTATTTCTGGTCGGCTTCAGCCTGAAGAACCGTGTTCCACTTGATACCGGTCGGAAATCCTGCGCCGCCTCGGCCGCGCAAGCCGGAGTTCTTGACGGCATCGACGATGGCCTGGGGCGCCAGCGTGAGCGCCTGCGTCAATCCGCGATAACCACCGTGCGCGATGTAATCGGGCAACGACAACGGGTCAACAATGCCGCAGCGTGCAAAGGTCAGCCGCTCCTGCTGCTTGAGATAAGGAATTTCTTCGGTTGGACCCAGGCATAATGCATGCGCTTTGCCTTCCAAGAAACCGGCATCGAACAGGCCCGCGACGGCTTCGCGCGAAACGGGTCCATAAGCGATGCGCCCCTGCGCGGTTTCCACTTCCACCAGAGGCTCCAGCCAGAACATGCCGCGCGAGCCATTGCGAACTAGCGTTATATCCAGCCCGCGCGACGATGCTTCACTGGCGATTGCGCGTGCCACGCCTTCGGCACCGACGGAGAGAGCCGCGGAGTCGCGCGGAACGTAGACGCGTACGCTCACTGTGCCCTCCGGGCACTGTCAATCAAGAAATCGGCGACGTTGGGCGATACCCGGCCGTAGGGCTCGCCATCCATCATCACGGCCGGCGACAAGGCGCAGTTTCCGAGGCAAAAAACTTGTTCGACCGTCAAGCTCTGGTCAGGTGTTGTTTCGCCTAACTTCACTCCCAGCCGTTTTTCGACATGCTGGATCAGCGCGTCGCAACCCATGGACTGGCACGATTCCGCGCGGCAAATCCGCAGCACATGTTTTCCTGGAGCCGAATGGCGAAAATCGTGGTAGAAACTGATCACCCCATGCACTTCCGCGTGCGAGAGGTTCAGCGCGCTGGCGATTAGGGGCGTGGCCTCGGGATCGATATAACCGAACTCTTCTTGCAACGCATGCAGGATCGGAAGCAGAGCCCCGGGCAGGCGCTCCAACTCCCGAATTCGGGCTTGGGCCCGGTCCGCATCCCAGACTTGCATGTTGCTCATGCTGAGTAGTTTACCTGTACTTTCGGACGACACCAATGGCTAACTTCAGGCACACGCCTTGCGGTTAAATTTTATCACATTGCTGCTAAGAGTTCGCGCTCGGTGGTCGACTAAAAAGGGTGTTGCGTGGATTCGATAGCGGATCGGGAATCATATGCGATCGCGCTTCTTAAGCTCTGCTTCGATTCGCTCTAGGGCCTTGAGGATTTTCCAGCCCAGATAGATCAGCGCGGCGAAGCCCGCTCCGAACAGGGCACCGATAACGATTAGCGCATTGTTCAATTGCGCTGAATTCATGGTCGGGGGCCCCTTACTTAAACGTTGAACACTTTAATCCGACTCGACGTCACCAGACGTCTATCTATCACTCTTCCTCTAGATAATGCGTGCAGCCCGCATCCTTTTTCCTCTTGACTTAGCATCTTATCCAGAATTCCGACGCCGGCATATGCTTGCGCATGTCCTCTCACCCGCTTGATTAACTTCCTAGGCTGCTCAGGACGGATTTTGTAGATGCTGTATAACCGTTCCTTGTCAGGCTTCTTTCGCATTGGCGGCCCTTCTTCAGTGATGGATGGGAAGCCATTATTTGGCCCCCCTCGCGACCCCTGACCAATAGCACTCCGGGGACCCGACGGTCCGTACGAGCAAACGTTGGGTTGGGCGAACAGGCGTCACGCCAAGCTCGATTTGCTGTCCGAGATTGTCTTAGGTCCGATTTTGCCGCGAATCAACCAGCTTGGGCACTCAGCAGAGTCACACGATCTTCTTCGTCATTGACCTCCAGAATCGTGGGAGAGTATCGCCAAAACTGAGGAAGCAAGGTCCGCAGGTCAAGTTGCGCGAAAGTGCTGGTCTTGCCCCAACACAAATAGCCCTGTGAGCCGCTAAGGGTCCAGAAAGTGACGCGGTTTTCCGGGCGCTTGAGGTCGATCCCAAATTCCGGCCTTGGTGGTTGTTCGTTGACTACTTCTTATCTTCTGGTATCTCCACCTCGGCATAGCTGCCGGGGGTCGCGGCGTTGACTGCCTCAATAACTCGATCAATGTGCCGATGCACAGCGGGCCGCTGAGGATTGCCAAGTACCACGATGGCAAGACGGCGGCCCTTGAGGTTCTGCTGGTAGCGGATGTTTTTGTCCGTCGTTAGCAGACATCGAAACCAGCTTCCTCAGCCGCCTTGAGCAGTGCGCCGTTAGACAATCTATCCCAACCTCTTTCAATCGCTTCTACCACAGTGTGGTCGTGAAGCCAGCGAGCAATACTTCGGGGCGTACCGTGATCAAAGAGAATGAGCATCGGCGGGCGTCAATGCCTGCGCCTGGGCCGGAGGCGGTGTCTCGAGGCTCTTTGCAGCAAAATGCAGGACTGCACTGATTTGTTCGCGCGTAACGCCGAATTCTTCCATAACTTCTTCCACGGTCAGGCCCGCTTCCAAATTCTCGAAAACCGTAGCAACCGGCATCCGGGTGTCTTTGAACACCCACGCGCCGCTGCGCTTGCCGGGGATACTCTCCACGGCAGGGCACTGAGACCAATCAAGAGGAGCCATGCGCTTACCCTCGTTTAATTGTAGCGTTTCAAACCGAGGACAGCGGCTGGCGGCGCCTCAAACTAAAAGCCTGAGCCGCTTCGAATGAGATAAAATGGCCGAGCCACTTGCTGTGTGCATGCAACTCACAGTTCGGAACGCCGATTGCTTCGGGCGCGCCGAACTGTAAGCCAGCTTCGCACTCTGGGGGCTAGCATATAATTTTGACGCTCTCGCAAGAAATATGATCGTTAAACTCAACCACCTCCAAGGCAAAGCCGCTGCCACCAGCGCCCAAGACGTCATTGGAACTGTCTATACGCTATTGGAGGAAGGCCACATTGAGAAATCCCAGTTTGCCCGACTCCAGATTGAATTGGACTGGATCCAGTACAAACAGAACTTCCGCGAAGTGGTGATCGCCACGCACGGCTATAACCAACAGGGCCAACAGGTTCCGATCATGGATGTGCATGTTGACACCCGCCAGGTGGTGCCGGGATGTCTGCGCGCGGCGCTGCTGCGTGCCTTAGCCCATAGCAATGCTCCCGAGCCGCAAAATCAGGACCGGCTGCCGCTCGAACAATTCCAATCCATGCGATCGAGCATCGTTTGGGAGTTCAACAAGCTGTATTGGAGCCGGTTGAAGGACTGGGAAACGGCCACCGGCAAGGGTTACGAGCAGGCGCTCCCAGGCGGCGCTTCGGATGGGCACAATGCGGAAGCGATTTCCGATAGCGTGGCAGACTTCTGGACGTTGCTGCGGGATCTGGAATCGAAGAATCAGCTTCCGCCCGAGATTTATCTGCTTGAAATTGGCGTAGGGACTGGCGTGCGATGCGGTATGTGGCTCACCAAGTTCCGTACGCTCGATCAGGAGCGGGGGACCGACTATTATCCGAAGCTGCGCGTTTTGCTGGGCGATTATTCTCTTGCCACGTTGGATATGTCCAAGCCCGCCGTCGAGGATCATGCCGATCTTTGCAGCTTCCTGGTGCTGGATGCGACTAACCCTTTGAAGACGTTGTCGTTCCTGCGCCACAAGATCATGCAGGTGCACTCGACGAATGTCTATGACAACTTGCCCGATGAAGAAGTGGTGCGTCGCGATGGCAAGCTGTATTTCGTGCAGGTGCGCGCTTATCTTCCTGCTGCCGATGTGGTGCGGCTTTCGGCCGAGTTTGACGTGCCACCCGACAAGCTGCGCTCCACCATTACCCGTTTACTCTCGGGCAGCACCGAATTCCTGGGTGAACCTGCGCGGGGCGTAGCGTTCTGGATGGACGTTTGGAACGCCATACGTTTGGAAGAACGGCTGGTGTTGGTGGAGGATCTTCCGGACTTCCCTTTTCCGCAAGGGCTGGACGCGGCGAAAATAGAAGACATCCTCAAAGACGCACCCACCGATTTCCGTTTTCATCTGAGTTCCGGCGCTCTGGCGAGCTTTTTGAACACGCTTCCGTTGCTGCATCCACGCGGCTATCTGCAGGTGCAAGACATCTTCGTGACGGACCTGGATCAATACCGCTTAGGGTTTTACGGTCCGGGAAAACTGGACGGCTCACTGCTGAATTGGGTGAATGGTGCTTTACTGAAAGAAGTGGCGGAGCGCGCCGGATACAACGTGCGCTTCGCTCCGTTCCACTACCGCAAAGGATCGCGCACTTCCGTTCTCTATACAACGCGCCGAGAATAAATGACTCCCACTCTCCCTATTACGATGGTCGGCAGCTATGCCATGCCGGGCTGGCTGGAACGCCTGAAGACCGAATATTTCGCCCGAAGAATCAGCCGTCACGATCTGGACGAGATCTACGACGCAGCGGCTAAAGCCGCGATCAAAGACCAGGAAATCGCTGGCTTGGACATCGTCACCGACGGCGAGCCGCGGCGCGACAACATGGTTGACTATTTCGTGGAGCGCCTGCCCGGCGTACAGATTGACCGGTCTTCCAAAAAGTTTTACTACGATTTCTATGACAGCGTGGTGCAAGGCAAGCTGCCCATGGCATCGGTTGGCCTGGTGCCGGATTTCAATTTTTTGCAGGCTTTCACCGAACGGCAGACCAAGATCTGCATCACCGGCCCGCATTGCTTGAGCAAGCGCATTCGCAATCAGTATTACCCCAGCGAAGAAGCGCTGGCGACGGACATCGCGAAAGTGATGAACCTGGAAATGAAGGCGCTGGTGAAGGCGGGCGCCACTTACATCCAGATCGATGAGCCGTATTATTCGGGCTTCCCGGAAGACCTGCCTTGGTGCGTGAAGGTTTTGAATACCATGGTAGAGGGAGTGGACGCCAAGATCGCCGTGCACATCTGCTATGGAAACCGGTATGGCAAGCCTTCCTGGGAAGGCAGCTATCGGTATCTGTTCCCAACCATCATGGAAGCCAAGGTCCATCAATTGACGCTGGAGTTTGCGCGGCGCGGCGGCGAGGATCTGGATCTATTCAAGGAGTTCAACAGCAATTTCGAGCTGGGCGTCGGCGTGATCGACGTAAAAACCGACGACATCGAGACGCCGGAAATGGTGGCCGATCGCATTCAGAAGGCGCTGAAAGTACTGCCGGCGGAGCGCATTTTCATCCTGCCGGACTGCGGGCTCTTCCATTTGTCGCGCGACGTTGCGTTCGCTAAATTGAAAGCGATGGTGGAAGGAACGCGCATTGTCCGCAAGGAATTGGGGAAGTAATCAAGGTGGTCAAGTAATCAAGGCGGTCAAGTAACATCAAGGTGGTCAAGTAAATGGCATCCGCGAATCCACTTCGAGAAGCGCTCACCTCCGGTCGTTTCAGCTACATGGTTGAAATGGTGGCCAGCGCCTCGATGGCGGAATCGAAACTATGGGAAATCGCGGCGGGAATTGCGCAAATCCCCGAAGTGGTTGGCGCGGGCATTACCAGCTACGCCGGAGGCTCGGCCGGGCACGATCCGATAAAGGTGGCCGCGGGTGCAAAGGCGCAGGGTCTCACTCCGAACGTTCATATTACCTGCGTGAATCGCGAGCCGGCTGACGTTGCTAGAGCGCTGGACGATCTGATTGCGCTCGGGATCGAAAACGTTTTCGCCATTAGCGGCGATTATCCCAAGGGCGCGCCGCTGGGTAGCGTGGGATTCGCATGCGATTCGGTGCAGTTAGTGGAAACCATCGCCGAGCAGCGCGCTCAAGGCAAATGGCCCTTCTATATTTCGGTCGCAGTGTCGCCGTTCAAATACCTGGAAGAAGATTGCGCGTATCAATATCTAAAGCTCGAAAAGAAAATCGCCGCGGGCGCCGACTTCGCTATCACGCAACTTGGTTTTGACTCGCGTAAGTACCGCGAGCTGAAGCGCTACATGGACGAGCGCGGATTGAAGACGCCGATCTTCGGAAACGTCTACGTTCTTCCGCCCAAAGCGGCCGAGCGGATGTCGAAGGGCGATCCTCCCGGATGTTGGGTCTCGCCGGAGTTGCTCGCCAGGATTCAAGAAGAGGCGAAAGCTGCGGACAAGGGCATGGCCGCACGATTGGAGCGAGGCGCGCAGATGGCTGCCATCGTGAAAGGCCTGGGTTACGCGGGCGCATATATCGGCGGCACTCACGACGCCGATCGTATCCGTTGGATCATCCAACGGGCGGAAGAATTAGCGCCGCGCTGGGAAGAACTCGCCGAAGAGATTAGCTACGGCGAAAAGGGCGGCTTCTATTTCTATGAATCGCCCAAGCATGCTCCCAAGCCAAAGCCGATGTTCGCGCGTGTGGCGGACACCATGGCGCGGCTTTTCCCGGTGAAGCACGAAGACAATGCATTGCGCAGAATTCTGGCCGCGACGATGGGGTGGATCGATCGGCGTCCGGCCATGGCCGAGGCTCTGGAAAAAGTCGAGTTGGCCATTAAGAAGCCGCTGTTCGGATGCCAGGCTTGCGGCAACTGCGTCCTGGGCGAGATGGAATACGTGTGTCCCATGACGTGTCCCAAGAATATGCGCAACGGCCCGTGCGGCGGTACGTTCAACGGACAATGCGAAGTTGTCCCCGAGATGCAATGTATTTGGGTGAAGGTCTATGACACCGCGCAGTCAGCGAATCGCGTGGACGAACTAAAAGTCTACATTCCGCCGCGCAATCGGGCCCTGCAAGGGACCAGCTCTTTCATCAATCTCTTTCTGAATCGCGACAGCCGTCCCGATCACCCGCAGCCCTTAATCTCGATCAGCAATCTGCAGTCGTCCACCAAGCCCGCCGAACGGCGCGAAGCGGAAGCAGCGCTGGTCAAGACAAACGACTTGAAGTAGCTCACCCTGATGGATTCAAAGAGGCCCTTGTGTGTCTCGCTTCTTTTAAAGATTCAGGAACAGATCGATAGGACCATTCATCTCATCGAACTTCTGCCGGCCGACCAACTGGAGGGTACCCCTGAGAACCCGGATGAATGGCCTGTTGAAATGCTGCTTGGCCATCTGCTCGATTGTCTGGCCGGATTCTGCGCCGTGCTGGCTGCAACGGAGCCTGAGCGCCTGGCGCATTTCTCCGAGCTTCGGAATCTACCGGTGAACCACGCTTGTTCCCCGGACGAGGCGATTCACGGCATTACTATTTACAGCGACCGAATCGACGAAGGCTTTGCCTTGCTCGAAGACGGCGACCTGGCCCGATTGATCCCGACTGCCTTTGTGGAGCGCGGCGAGACAGTCCTCACTCTGTTCCTGGGCAACCTAGAGCACCTGATCAACCACAAGCATCAATTGTTTACGTACCTGAAACGCATGGGTGTCAACGTGAGCACGCGCGATCTCTACCGCTTCCGGGAATGAAGTTCCGGATTTTTACATAGATTTTACAGGCCACGATCATTTGCAGACTTCCTCAGTTTCATACTTGGGGTAGTTTGTTTCGTGATACGTTCTATGGCCGTTAAGAAAGTCGTCTTCTTCTTCCCCGCTTTCTCCAGTCAAGAGGCGACCGCGCCTCTTGGAATCCTGGCTGTCTCCACTCCGTTATTGCGCGCGGGATATCAGGTCAAAATCATCGATTCCACGATAACGCCCAATTTCCAGAAGCGCGTTCTGGAAGAGCTCAAAGACGCTCTGTGTCTTGCCGTCTCGCTTGTCACCGGACCCATGATCAAGGAAACGGTGCAAATTGCCCGTACCGCCAAACAGCTCTATCCCGACAAGCCTGTCGTATTGGGGGGCTGGCATCCCTCACTGTTGCCGCACCAGACGCTCGCTGCCGAATTTATCGACATCGTTGTCCAAGGACAGGGCGAAGACGCCTTCCTGGAAGTGGTTCAGCGCATCGAAGCGGGCGAATCGATGGAAGGCATAGCGGGAGTGGGATACAAGGAAGACGGCCGGATTGTATTCAATACTCCGCGCGCGCTGAAGCCCATTCGCGAACTGCCGCCCAAGGCCTATCATCTGGCGGATTTCGACGCGTACGAACGAGTGTGCGGGCGACGCTGGGCCATGTACACCTCCAGCCTGGCCTGCCCTTATGACTGCGCTTATTGCACCAATAACAGCGTCTACGGCCGCAAATGGAACGCGCTCGATCCCGATCAGGTAGTGGAAGAAACCACCGACTTGGTGTCTCGCTACAATCTGCAACTCCTTTGGGTTGTCGACGACAACTTTTTGGTGGATCGTGAACGCGCCATCGGAATCGCCGAAGGATTGGTTCGCCGCGGCGTGCAGTTCGACTGGAGCATTCAGGGCTCGACAAATCTCGTCAATCGCTTCACCGTCGAGGAGTTGAAGCTGTTGCGCCGCGCCGGTCTATCGCAAGTCGCCCAGGGCGCGGATAGCGGCTCGCCCAAAGTTCTGCATTTGATGAACAAGGATTTTCAGAAGCTGGAAACTATCTACACCGCGGCCGACAAACTGACGCAAGCAGGCATCCGGCCTTCTTTCAACATCATCTTCGGATTTCCGGGTGAAGGCCGCGCGGAGCGCCGTGAATCCATTCGCCTGGTGATGGACATTTGCCGAAAGTATCCAGGCGCGGAATTCTGGACGAATATCTTCACGCCGTATCCCGGCGCGCCCGTCATGCAGCGCGCATTTGAGCTGGGCATCGAGGTGCCTCAAACGCTGGAAGGTTGGGTGGATTTCTTTCCGCGCTACACCGTTCTCCCTTGGCTCAAGGGGAAAAAGCACCAGGAAGTGCAGACCATGCGGGAGTACATGCGCGTGGCTTTCAATCGCAAACCCATCGGCGTACAACGCAAGAATCCGGTGAATCGATTGGTGCACCGGATGATCAGTTTTCCCGCGCGCTGGCGTCTGGACCACGATTTCTATGCGTTTCCCTTCGAGCTTGGGCTAAAAAACGCAGCCAATAAATTGTTCGCGCCGCCTAAGCCGAAAGTAGATGCGCAGATGCTTGAGGCCGAGGTGGTGACGTGCTAAGCGTCGGCTCGCGCAAAGTGGTGCTCTTCTTGCCGCCCTATTCGGGACAGGTGCTTGGGCCGCCGCTTAGCTTGTTGAGCCTGGCCGGGTCGCTTCGAGAAGCTGGTTATTGCCCGTGCATCATCGACGGGGCGCTAGATCGGAACTTTGCCGATACGGTGACGCGCGAAATCGATGGCGCTCTGTGCTTCGGCGTCTCGCTTCTCACCGGTCCGATGATTCTTGACGCCATCGAGATCAGCCGGCTGGTACGAAGGCTACGGCCCGAGTTACCCATCGTATTCGGAGGCTGGCATCCCAGCCTGGAAAGCGGACAGACGCTGCGCGAAGATTTCGTCGACATCGTGGTTCGCCATCAGGGCGAAAAGACGCTGGTCGAAATTCTACAAAGGCTCGAATCGGGTAAGGCGCTCGATCTTGTTCAGGGCTGCTGGTTCAAGCGGGACGGGCGCATCATTCAGAATCCTGACCGGCCTGCCGCAGCGCTGGCTTCCTTACCCGCGCCCGCCTACGACCTGATCGATTTTGACGCGTACGAACGCGCCAGCGGCGAGCGCAAGTTGCCCTACGCCACTAGCGTCGGCTGCCCTTATGCCTGCAATTACTGCACGGATATGGTGTTCTATAACCGCCGCTTTAATCCCTACGACACCGGGTTGGTAGTGGAGGAACTGGTCACTCTTGTGCGCGCACACCGTTTGACTGAAGTCGCTTTGCTTGATTCCAACTTCCTGGTTGATGTGCGCCGCGCGCTCGCTATCGCGAAGGGGATTCTCGATTCGAAGGTTCGGTTCCGCTGGAGCTTCCAGGCGTCCACCGATTTGCTTTGCCGAATGGCCGATGAAGACGTGGAAACCCTGGCATTAAGCGGAGTAAGTCACATAGGATTTGGCACGGAGTCCGCGTCGCCGGACGTGCTGCGTCACATGAACAAGGCGCATCAGCATATTCCAGATATGTTTGAAGCAGCCCGTAAGTGTAAGCGCGCCGGCATTCGAGTGACTTACAACCTGATCTTCGGATATCCGGGTGAAGAAGACCGCCATCGCCGAGAAACTCTGAAGGTGATGGGCCAGATCGCGGAGCGGTTCGATAACGTCAGTTTTTCACCGAACGTCTTCACTCCTTATCCTGGTATCCCCATCTGGCCGCAGCTTCGAGCGATGGGTGTGAACGAGCCCCAGTCGCTGGCCGAATGGGCCTCCATCGATTTGGGAACCAATAATCTGCCCTGGTTGCAGAACGAATCCTACCATCGTTTACAGCGCGGCATCTCTTATTTTCTGCTCGACAATCAGATCAACAAGACGCGCCGCCGGTCCACATCGGGCGTGGTGCAATCGATTCTACAAGCCGCCAGAAAACCGCTGCATTGGAGGATTCGGAACTATTCCTTCGGTTGGCCGCTAGAGCTGTGGCTCTCGATGGCGAAGCAATGGTTGGTGGTAAGGCGTTCCCTGCTTACTGGACAATCCTTGAGCCACGAACACGCTAAAGCGCGGTAAATCGACTTATGGCTGACGTCTTACTAACTCACAGTAATCATCTTTACTCGGATCGCAAACAGGTGAAGAAGATGCAGCCCTATCCGCCGCTGCAGACCCTATTGGCTGCCGCCGCGTTGCGCGAGCGCGGATTCAGTGTCGCGTTGTTTGACGCCACATTCAACGTTCCGGGCGATGGTTTTGCGGCTGCGCTGGAAGCTCATCATCCGCGATTGGCCATTGTGTGCGAAGACGATTTTAACTTTATTTCGAAAATGTGTCTCGGGCGCAACCGGGAGGCTGCATTCTCGATGGCATCCGCGGCAAGGGCTAGAGGTATTCCTATCGCTGCGCATGGTTCGGATGCGTCCGATCACGTGCCGGAATATCTTGAGGCGGGATTCGATTCGGTCTTGATTGGAGAAGTCGAAAATACCCTGCTCGAACTCGCAGAAGGCCGCCCGCGCGAGTCTATTCGCGGACTCGCTTATCGCGAAGGATGGTCGGTGCAATGGAACGCGCCCCGTGAGCTTCGCGCTGATTTAGAAACGCTTCCGCTCCCGNNCGGCGTGGGACCTCGTCGACATCGAGCAATATCGCCACGCGTGGAACGAGGCGCACGGCTATTTTTCACTGAACATTGTGTCCAGCCGCGGATGCCCTTATCGATGCAACTGGTGCGCCAAGCCGATCTACGGGAATCGTTATCACGTCCGCCCGCCGTGGGCTGTTGCCGCCGAGATGCTTTATCTAAAGGCCCGGTTTAAGGCTGACCATATTTGGTTCGCCGACGACATCTTTGCTCTTTCTCCCAAATGGACCCTCGCCTTCGCAGACGCCGTGGAAAGTCAGGCCGCGCGCGTGCCTTTTAAGATGCAATCCCGTTGCGACCTGATGACGCGCGATACCGTGGAGGCCCTGCGCCGCGCTGGATGCGCCGAGGTGTGGATGGGCGCGGAATCGGGATCGCAGCGGATTTTGGATGCGATGGATAAGGGTGGGCGGGTGAAAGACATCTACCGCGCTCGCGAAAATCTCCACAATCACGGCATCCGCGCGTGTTTCTTTCTGCAGTTCGGCTATCCGGGCGAAACGTGGGATGAAATTGAAGAGACCATCCGGATGGTGCGCGAAACCCGGCCCGACGATATCGGCGTTTCGGTTTCCTATCCGCTTCCGGGCACCCGTTTCTACGAGCGTGTGAGCGCCCAACTCGGAGCGAAATCGAACTGGTCTGACAGCGCCGATCTTGCCATGATGTTTCGAGGCGAATACTCGAGCGAGTTTTACCGGGCGCTGGCGGACGCATTGCACGCCGAAGTACGCCGAGGTTTTCACGGCGAGGCGGCCGCCTGGCAGCGCGTGCAGGAATTGAAGCGCGCTTCTACGCGCTTGGCTGCGTCGAATCGAAGCCCCTTCCATGTCCTGCGCGGATCCCCGGAGCCAGCGGCATGAAGCTCTTGCTCACTCACGCATATTTTCTGAGCGAAGATCCCAAAGAACGCCAGATCATGAAGCCCTACGCACCCCTGGGCATTCTCTATCTGTCCTCCCACTTGCGCGGCAAGGGATTTGACGTCGACATTTACGATTCGACTTTTGGCTCGCGCCAGGAGCTGTTTAGCATTTTGGACGCTGGTCCGCCGGCTGCCATTGGAATTTACGGAAACCTGATGACCCGCCGCAACGTGCTGGATATTGCCGCGCGCGCCCGCGCAGCCGGATGGAAAGTGATCGTTGGTGGGCCGGAGCCCGCGAACTATGCCGATGAATATCTTGGCGCAGGGGCTGATCTCATCGTGGCGGGCGAAGGAGAATATGCGCTCGAACGTCTGCTCTCATCGCGCATGGAGCCGACGGAATGGCCATCCATCCCTGGAATCATTTATCGTGCGCCTGATGGCTCGGTGTTCCGAACTGGTTCCACGCAGCTTATTCCCGACCTCGACGCGCAGCCGTGGCCTGACCGCGAACGCGTGGACATTCCCCGTTACCTGAAAGTATGGCGGGAACATCACGGCACTGGCTCGGTTTCTGTAATCACCGCCCGCGGCTGCCCTTACCACTGCAATTGGTGCAGCCACTCCGTGTATGGAAAAACGCATCGCCGCCGTTCTCCAAAATCGGTTGTCGATGAGGTGGCCTGGATCGCACAACGCTACCAGCCGGATATGCTCTGGCTGGCCGACGACGTGTTCACCATTCATCATGGTTGGATTTTCGAATATGCGGCCGAGATGCACCGCCGCGGTCTGGCGATTCCTTTCGAATGCATCACGCGCGCCGATCGTCTCAACCCGCGTATCGCCGAAACGCTGGCTGCTCTGGGATGCTTTCGTGTCTGGATCGGCTCGGAAAGCGGTTCACAACGAATTCTCGACGCCATGCAGCGCGGAGTGAAAGTGGAGCAGGTGCGCGATGCGGTTTCCTTGTGCAAGCAGAATGGCATTCAGACCGGAATGTTCCTGATGTGGGGCTATGAAGGCGAAGAGATTTCTGACATTGAAGCCACCGTGGATCACGTGAAGCAATGCCGGCCCGACGTGTTCTTCACCACCGTCTCGTATCCCATCAAAGGAACGCCATACTTCGAAAAAGTGGCTCCCCGGCTGGTGAGCATTCGCCCCTGGGAGGCCAGCACGGATCGCGAAATTCGGGTTCGCGGGCGGCACTCGGAAACGTTTTATCGCCATGCCGACGAACTTTTGAAAACCGAGATGGCTGCCACGCCGGATGCCGGAAAGATTCTCGCTGCGCGTCAGGCGCTGCGAACCGCCTGTCATGAGGTGGAGGCATGACTGCTGTCTTCGACCAGCTCGCATCCGAATACGATCGGATATGGACGCGCTCCACCGTCGGACACTTGCAACGCGAAGCTGTGTGGCGGCACATGGCCGATTGCTTTAAGGCAGGTCAATCGGCGCTCGACCTGGGCTGCGGTACCGGTGAAGATGCGCTTCGTTTGATGCGAGCTGGCCTGCGCGTTCGTGCCATCGACGCATCGCCCGAAATGGTGAGAATAGCCGCTGATCGCGGAGTAGACGCTCAGATGCTTCCGATCGAGAAGTGCGGCTTACTGGACGAAACGTTTGACGCAGTGCTTTCCAATTTTGGCCCGCTGAACTGCGTGGAAGATCTCGACGAGTTGTGCGTGCCGCTTGCTCGACTGATTCGCCCCGGCGGTTATCTCATAATCTGCACCATGGGATGTTTCTGCGCATGGGAGACAGCTTGGGCTCTGCTGCGCGGGCAGCCGCGCAAGGCTTTCCGTCGCTGGCGTAACAGCGTAATGTCTTCGCTGGGTGTTCGCGTTTTCTACCTTTCGAAGCAGCGCGTCGAAGCTGCATTTCGTCCGGCATTCACGCTCGCAAGTTGGTACGGCATCGGCTTGTGCGTTCCTCCGTCGTACGTCACCGGATTGTCTGAGCGTCGCCTTCAAAAGCTGGACGCACTGGATCGTCGTATCGCGCATTGGCCTGTCTTCCGCGGCTCCGCGGACCACCGTCTGTTCGTTTTCATCCGGAACTCGTCATGACCCCAACAAGCGTGAGACATCGATTTCTCGAAAACTACCGGACGATCCGGAGCGCCGAAGGCCGCGGCTCGGACGAATCCGCGTNNCGGCTCGAATGAGTCGGCGTACTATCGGGCGCTGCCGTATCGCGATTTGACGGCAAGGAATTCAGGGCAGTGGGCGATTCGTGGCAGAAGCTATCGCTATTTCGAACGCAAGATTCTTTCTCCAATGGAGCGCAAGCTCGGCAGAGCGCTGGATGTTCTGGATCTCGGAGCAGGGAATTGCTGGATGTCTTATCGCCTTTCTCTCAGGGAGCACCGCCCGGTGGCGCTCGATATTTTTGCGGACGCGATGGATGGGCTGGGGGCTGCCCGCCACTACGGCCAGAGCTTTCCTCTATTGGAAGCGGAGTTTGATCATTTAGCTTTCCGGACTTCGAGTTTCGATCTTGCCATTTTCAACGCATCCGTCCATTACTCCACCGACTACCCGCGGACGCTGAATGAACTTCGGCGAATCCTTCGCCCGGACGGACATTGTGTAATTATCGACTCGCCCGTCTATCGGCGTCGCGAAGATGGCGAAAGAATGCGCGCCGAGCGCCACGACGAATTTGAAAGCCGCTATGGCTTCCGCTCAGACGCGCTGCCCAGTCTCGAATATTTCGACGAACCCACCCTCGCCACGCTAGCGGAGCAACTGAACATTCAGTGGAGCGTCCATCGCCCCTGGTATGGATGGAAATGGTGGTGGCGCCCCTGGAAGGCGCGGCTGCTTGGCCGGCGTGCGCCCTCGCGCTTCTGGATTCTGGATGGAGTGTTTGTCTGACCATGATTATCATCCTGCATCCCCGCGCCACCAAACCGAAGAACCGCCGCTTTCCGTTGGCGGCGTTGGCGATTGCCGCGGTTCTCGAAGGAAACGAAGAGTACGTCATCGTGGACGGCAACGTCGATCCGCAGCCGGATCGCACGCTCGACCGCATCATGCGCGAAACGGGAGCCGAAATGCTCGCTGTGTCCGTGATGCCCGGACCACAAATGGCAGCCGCCGTCCCTTTGTGCCGCGATTTTCGCCGGAAGTATCCGCGAGTGCCAGTGGTCTGGGGCGGATATTTTCCCTCGCTTTATGCGGACGCCACTCTGAACGCGCCATACGTCGATTTCGCCATTCGCGGGCAGGGAGAGGACACCCTGCTGGAATTGCTCGCGGCGTTGCGCGGGCCCCGGAGATTCGGCGGCATCCGCGGACTCTCTTATAAGGATGACTTTGGCCTCCGAGTGCACAACGCCGAACGGCCCATGCGCTCGCCAGACGGGTTTCCCTGGCCGCCCTATCATCGCCTGCCCAATCCTGAGAAATATATTCTCCCGACTTTTCTCGGACGCCGCACAGCCGTTCATCATGCCAGCATCGGTTGTCCGTTCCGTTGCAAGTTTTGCGGAGTGGTGCCGGTTCACGAGGGAAGGCAAAAAATGGAAGGGCCGGAGCGCACAGCGGCCATCCTTACGCACCTGCAGCGCGAGTACAACATCGACTCCGTGCAGTTCTACGACAATAATTTCTTCCTCAACGAAAGTCATGCGCGCGAACAGGCCGAGCGCCTGACTCCGCTCGGTTTGCGTTGGTGGGCCGAAGGCCGTGTGGACGCAGTGCTTCGCTATTCAGACCAGACCCTGCGCGCGCTGCGCCGCTCCGGAGCCACCATGATCTTCTTCGGAGCGGAATCCGGCTCAGACAAAGTGCTCGCCCAGATGAACAAGCGCATCACAAGTTCACAAACCCTGGAACTTGCCGCGCGCATCCGCCGGTTTGATATCGTGCCGGAGTTTTCTTTTGTGTTTGGAAACCCAGCGGACCCAGCGGGCGATACCAGGGACACTATTCAATTCATCCGCCGGATCAAGAAGCTGAATCCGGAAGCCGAGATCATCGTTCAGCACTACATTCCCACACCCCATCCCGACGGCATGTACGGCGACGTGGAAGGCAAGATCGAATTCCCCAGGACGCCCGAAGAGTGGGCTAGCGAGCGCTGGTACAACTTCACTGTGCGGCACGATCCGCACCTGCCGTGGTTGCCGAGCGCCGTCAAAGAGCAGATCGATAATTTCGAACTCGTCGTCAATTCGCGCTGGCCTACCATCCAGGACATCCATCTGCCGCGCTGGGGCCGCAACATGCTTCGCTCGCTCAGTTTGTGGCGCTACGCGCTGGGCGTATACAAGTTTCCATTTGAATTGCAATGGGCGCAGCGGCTGGTGTCGTTGCGAAAACCTCGACTCGAAAGTCTTTGAATGAACGTGTCGGCTATGGAAGGGCATCGCCATTGGGCGCCGGTCTACGACACTGGTCCTAATCCGCTGCTGGCGCTCGAGACCCGGCTGCTTCTGGAACGGTTGAGTCCAACTCCACCCGTCCGCTTTATCGATGTCGCTTGCGGCACCGGGCGCTGGATGGAGTGGGCGCTAAATTCCGGATCGCGCGTCTTTGGTATCGATTTCTGTCCGGAGATGCTGCTCCAAGCTTCGCGCAAGCTGGATCTGTCCGGATGCCTCGCTCTTGCCGACGCCTGCTGTGTCCCTCTGGCCGATGGCTCAGCCGATCTTATTCTGTGTTCTTTTGCGCTCGGTTATTTACCTTCGCCTCAGCAAGCCATAGCCGAAATGGCCCGAGTGTCGTCCGCAGGCGGCCGCGTCGTAGTTGCCGATCTTCATCCTTGTGCGCTAAACGCCGGGTGGACGCGTTCTTTCCGATCGAACGGCCACAGCTATGAGATCGATCATTATCGTCATTCCAATGCAGCGTGGGAAGCCGCTGCCGGATCGGCCGGCCTTGCACTCGACTGGCGAATCGAGGCCTGCTTTGGCGAACCCGAGCGAAAGATCTTCCGCCAGGCGGGGAAAGATTCATCGTTCTTGGAATTAAGTCGTATTCCCGCGCTGCTTGCGATGTGTTGGACGAAAACATGACGCTAAGGGGCGCGCGAGTAGCCCGCAGCGCTACTTCCGCCGAGCGCATCGATCTCGAAATCCGGCATGGCCGTATTCAGCCCAGGGCCAGTTCCGTCTGTGACGAACCCGATCTGAATCTCGACGGTTATCTGATTCTCCCGGGATTGATCAATTGCCATGACCATCTGGAATTCAATCTGTTTCCGCGTCTCGGCCGGGGTCCATATCCAAATGCGAAAGCCTGGGCGGATGACATCTATCATCCCGATCGTTCGCCTCTCAAAGAGCACTTAGCGGTTCCCAAAGCCGTGCGCCTCGCGTGGGGTGGATTGAAAAACCTGTTGAGTGGCGTCACCACTGTCGCGCACCACAATCCCTACGATGCCACTGTCTTTGACAAGGGATTTCCAGTGCGCGTGGTCAAGCGGTTTGGATGGGCTCACTCGCTTCAATTTTCTCCCGATCTGGCCAGCCGCTACCGCGCGGTTTCCAAGCGCTGGCCGTTTCTGATGCACGCCGCCGAAGGAACAGATACCAACGCAGCGTCGGAAATCCAGGAACTGGAGCGCGCCGGAGTTTTGAGCTCGCGGACGGTTCTCGTTCATGGCGTAGGAATCGATCGCCAGTCGCTTCAAATTCTCCTGCGACGCCGGGTCGCGCTGGTCTGGTGCCCGAGCTCCAATTTATTCACGCTGTCCCAAACTCTGCGGCCCGACGTGCTGCGCTCCCCTCTGCCCATCTGCCTGGGAACAGATTCCGGGCTTACCGGCCAGGGTGACATGGCCTGCGAACTCACAGTGGCGTGCAAAGCTAGCGGCCTCACGGCTGAGGAGATTTATCCCATGGTGACCACGCGCGCCGCACGCACACTTCATCTCAATCGGGGCGAGGGCGAAATTCGCGAGGGTGGCGTTGCTGATCTGCTGGCCGTGCCGGATTACGGCCAGACTCCCGCGCAAGCGCTGCAACAACTCAGCCCGGCCTTAGTCGTTCTCCGGGGCCGAATTCAACTCGTCTCCAGCGACTTTGCCTCCCGCATCGATCCCGTTCTTACGCGCCATTTGCACAAGATGGAACTGGATGGCCGCGGAACTTGGCTCATCAATGCAAATGTCTCAGCCCTGTGCGCCGCGACGGAAGCCGTTCTGGGAACGGATTTCAAGCTGGCCGGGAGGCGCGTGTGGACATGAACCCGATTATCGATTCGTTGCCCGTTTTGATCCTGTATCCGCATAGCCGCTGCAACTGCCGCTGCGTGATGTGCGACATCTGGAAAACGGATTCCACCCTGGAAATCAGCGCCGCTGAGTTGGAGCGGCATGCCGAAGACATAGCCCGGCTGCGCGTCGAATGGGTGGTGTTTTCGGGCGGCGAACCGCTCATGCATTCCGACCTCTTTCGTCTCTGCCGGTTCTTGCAGGAACGCAATATTCGAACCACCCTCTTGAGCACGGGACTCCTCATCGAGCGCCATGCGGACCATATCGTCGATTGCCTGGACGACGTCATCGTGTCGCTAGATGGCCCCCCGGAAACTCACGATGCGATTCGACGCGTGCCGGGAGCCTTCAATCTGCTGGCCGCCGGCGTGGCCGCTCTGCATCAACGAAATCCTGATTTCGCGATCTCGGCACGTTCCACAGTTCAAAGCGGCAACTGCATGCTTTTGCGCGCCACAGTGGCAACCGCTCGCGATCTCCGGCTGAAGTCGATCTCATTTTTGGCGGCCGACGTTTCCTCGCAAGCATTCAACCGGGCCGGGGTTTGGAGCTCGCAGCGTCAAAGCGAGGTGGCGTTGACGCCTGGACAGATCCCGCTGCTGGAAGCCGAGGTGGAAGGCTTGATCGCCGCGGGGGAGTGCGGCAGCTTCGTCGCTGAGTCGCCTCAAAAACTGCGGCGGATCGTCGATCATTTTCGAGCCCATCTGGGTTTCCGCCTGCCAGTTGCTCCGCGCTGCAACGCGCCCTGGGTCTCGGCTGTGTTGGAAAGTAACGGTGACGTGCGTCCCTGCTTTTTTCATCCTCCCATCGGCACGGTCGCTAATGGTGCATCGCTTCTCGAAGTGCTCAATGCCCCGGGCGCTATTCGCTTTCGCCAGGCTCTTGATGTTGCATCGAACATTACTTGCCGGCGTTGTGTGTGTTCCCTGAATTGGAAAGGGCTGAATTGAGGTTGCAACTGACAACGGCGGCGGTATTGGCTCTTACGCCGCTGCTGATCCTGCCGGCCTATTCCTTCTACTACGACGTCACTCCGAAAGTCGTTATTACGCTGTTAGGGGCCGCGTTGGGACTTGTGCTGTTGCTCCGCGATTCAACCTTTTCCGATGTGCCTCCGGTATGGGTGGATCCGCTTGGCCGCTGGTTTTGTCTCCTCGCGGCGGCGCAGCTTCTATCGCTTCTGCTTTCTACAGTCTTCTCCAGCCACGCCGCGTTGTCGTGGAACGGCGGGAACTGGCGCAGGTTTGGCTTCGTATCACAATGCGCGGTTATTGTTCTCGCGTATCTCATCGCTGCGTCACGCCTGGAGTCTGGATTGCAAATATTGCTTCGTGCCGCCACCGCCTCAGGCGTCGCCGTCGCGATATACGGAATCTTCCAATACTTTGGCATCGATCCGCTTTTACCGCCGTCCGGCTACCACGTTGGCGAAGGCGTGGCGGCCATCGTTCGACCGCCGTCCACTGTGGGACACGCGGATTACTTCGCGGGATATTTGCTGTATGTAGTCTTTTTTGGCGCTGCTTTGCTGGCGACGGAGCCGAGGCCAAAATGGAAGGCGCTTGGAGCGATCGGCGTTTTCGCGGGATCTGTAGCCCTCGTGCTCAGCGGAACGCGCGGTGCGGTGCTTGGACTTGCCGCTGGCGCACTCGCGCTGTGGATGTTGAACCGTCCGCGATTTACCCGACGACATGCCATCGTGGCGGTTTCACTTTGTGCCGTGAGCCTCGCGTTTTACTTCTCTCCAGCCGGGCTGAAGCTCCGCGCGCGCGGGCAATGGGAGCTCGAGGATCTGCGCGGAGGCGCGCGACTCTTGCTCTGGCGCGATTCGTTGCGCATGGCGCGCGAGCGATCGCTGCTTGGTTTCGGCCCCGAGACGTTCGGCTTGGAATTCCCCCGCTACCAATCCGTGGAACTGTCGCGCGCGTATCCGGATTTCTATCATGAGTCGCCGCACAACATCTTTCTCGACGCCTTGGTGTCGGAGGGCGTTCCGGGGTTGGCAATACTCGCAGGGTTCGCCGCAGTGGCGTGTTTCGCCGCTCGACGCGCCGGCGTTCAGAGGAACCGGGCTGTCCCGTATCTGGCATCGGCGCTAGTGGCCGCGCTGATCGCCGGCGTTTTCGTATGCTTCACTCTAACGGGCGCGATTTATTTCTACGCCACCATCGCGATGTTGGTTGGGCTCGCCATTCCGCGGACTCGCACCTTCAGCCCGAAGCCATCGCGCATCCCCGCGCTGGCCTTGAGTTTGAGCTTGATCGCCCTGTTTTTGTATTTCACCATCCGTTTGACGATGTCTGATTTCGCCCTGGCGCGAGCCAAACGCGCTCTGGACGCCGGACGCGTCGACGATTCGATAGTAGCTTTCCGTCTTTCCGAGCGCTGGCATCCGGCTGGATCGAGCGACGATCTCTATTTCTCTCGCGCTCTGGTCGCCTCCAGAACTTCGCCGACGTCGATGGTCGCGCCTACCATCTGGCAACAGGCATTCCTGACCGCGCAGCGCGCCACCGGCACCTCGGAAGAACGGCAAAATGCGTGGTACAACCTCGCCGAGTTTTACGCTACCCAGAACGATGCCGCCGCTGTCGAAATCTGCTTGCGTCGTTCCGTGGAGGCCTCTCCAAACTGGTTTAAACCGCATTGGGCTCTGGCGCAGTTGCTGCAGCGCTCGGGACGGCATACCGAAGCGTTGGCCGAGGCCCAGCGAGCAATCGACTTGGATGGGGGAAAGGCTACGGAGATTTCCCAGTTCTAACAAAGCATCACAGCTTCGCGCGTGGGCGGAGGCAAGTCTAATTAAAGCTTTGAAGGCCGTTTGTGGGTGCGTTTACCACGAGTACGGATTCGCTGGCCGTGCCGCCGTCTTCCACTGCTACTTCCAGGCGAATGTCGAGCGCGGCGCTGCGAGGCCTGTAGTAGATGTGCCCGGTTCGGATCTCGCCCGGATCCAAGCGGACCCTTTTAACCCGGTCGCCGTCATGAATGGTCACTATGCCGCCGTTGGAGTTCTCCGCGGTGGCCGATGTTCGATCCCAAAGGATGTCCAACATTCCCCCGGTGCGGTCCACTTGAAGACCAAGCGGATTCGACACCATAACCGGTACCGTCTCGCTGATCTGCTGCGGCCGATGGCTGACTACCTGTCGTCCATTCATGAACCACAGTGTTCCCCCAGCGGCGATGGTGCCAATCGCGGCGGCGATCAGCTTCGAACGCCAAGGGGAGGTTTGCCTTGGCGGGGACTGACGCTCGACCGCCGCCGCTATCGTTTCCACCGGAGTATTCTCCGCTGCTGCCGCTGGCGCCAACTCTTCTGGAGCAGCTTTCGACGTGGGTGCTGTTACAACGGGTTCACTAGCAGCGACGCTGCTTATCGTTGAAATCGGTAGTTCTTGTGGCGTGTCGCTTTGTGGAGGCGGTGCTGCGGCTTCCAAGCGCGGCATTTCCTTCGCGGTTGGTGGCGGGGGAGGCGGCGCGGGCTTTTTCCATGCACCTTGCGCCGTAGGCTGCTGCCTCTTGACGTTCCCCTTCGGGACTTCTCTGGTGGGTGCCTGGCGCACCGATTCCTTGGGGATCGAACGGCCGCGCTCGGGGCTTGGAGCAGCGGCGGGGCGTAGGAATCTTACCCATCCGCGCCGCTTCGCAGCCTTTGCTGGAACTTCGAGTTTCGTAGCTTTTGCGAGGGCAGTCGTCGGCGGCGTCTTCCGCATGATCGGCTCCGGCGTCGCTTGCCGGGAAGCAGGACGGCCGCTCGATTTTGGAGTTGCTTTCGGTTTACGTGAGGCTTCGCTCGCGACTGGCTTCGCCGCTTGCGCTGGCTCTGCCGCCACGGCGGTTTTCGCCGGTACCGGCGATGTCCACTTATTAAGTACCGCGCCCAAAATCCGAACGTTCGCAGCCTTGAGAATCTCCTTGGTTTGACGCGCAGATTCCCGGGTCGCTGAGTGCGATTCGATCACTAACACGACGCCTTCCACTAACTGACCGAGTAGTGCCGCGTTTTTGGAGAGGGTTACTGGCTCAACATCTACCAGGACATAATCAAAAACAGTTCGCAGAGTAAGTATCTGGGAATTTAGCCGCTCGGAACAGGCCGGCAATAACACATCGAGCGACGTGCCAGCGGTGATCACCCAGAGATTATGCCCCTGGATTTGCCGCGCAAATCCTTGCATGGAGCTAGACCTTACCAGAGCATCCGAAAATCCTTCGCGATTCTCCAGTTGAAAATACCGATGTAAGGAAGGCGCGTGTAAGTTGGCGTCCACCACGCACACGCTGCCGGGAACCTGCGATGCTAAAAGTTCCGCCGTCCGCCCACAAACCGTGCTGCAGCCAGAGCCGCGTTCGACGCCGCAGAACATCACGGAAGCCGCCGCCGTTTGTCCCGCGGGAGTGAACAAACGCTGCACCAGTTTGCTCGCTTGTTCGTGAGCAAATTGGGATGGGGCCATGACCGATTCATCATGGCCTGCCCGACGAAATAATGGAATACGGATTCCCATTTTTGCTACCCAGCCGGAGGTAGTATACACCTGGACACTTCTTTTCAGACCCCTTCGTCTGTAATCCAAAACACTATTTTGTACTGGTACTAAACTGCAAGTTGTTGTATCTGCTAGTCTGTAGCCGATCTCTAGGCAACGGCTCGCCGACGACGCAGAACCCAGCCGCCCAACAAAATCGCAACCGCCAACGGCAGCGCAGTGGAGGGTTCGGGGACTGCGGACGTGGAATAGTTCACGCTAACTTGCGCATTCAGCCCGGTGGGTCCGCCGCCGGCGTCAGTGCCACCGCCAGTGTTGTACACCACGAATTCAAGTGTATTGAGGCCGGATACTAACTGGCTGTCCACGCTGGAGGAGTCGGGAATAATCGTATCGAACTTCCATTCGCCCGTATCTGGCCCTGTGTAGAACACGGGGTTGCCGTTCAGCGAGATAGTCGCCCAATCGTCCGCCGCAAGCGTGATATTCAGGCTCGCATCGCTGAAACCGACCGGGAGAAAGAAGGAGGTGTCATAAGTGACGCTCCCGATGTCCTGCANNGAGGCGAGATCCATTCTGAGGACAGATCGTTAACCCACAGAGGGGCCGTGCTGGTGACCACCGTCACGGTGGTGCCTTCGTTCGGGTCAAGAGTGTCCGAAGTAATTGTGTAGGGGCTGCTGCCATTTCCGGTATTCAGATTAAGGCTATCGGCGGCTGCCGGAATGGCGCTTGCAATACCTAAAAGGCCCAACAAGCTAAGAGATAAAGACAATTTCATATAATTATGACCTTCAACATCCCTGGACTGGTGTAAGCTGCGCTTACCCCGGGTTGCCTTTTTGGGGGCTACCTGGATTCAGAGTATACACGCGAGGACTTCGAGTGAAACCTGATTTCGCTAACCCCTGGTACCAAACTGTACCGGTATCTAATAGCTAAAGCCTTGAATTAGCGGCTTGTTGGGCCGAGGCGGCATCTGATAATGTTCCGCGCTCCCGCCAAATATTTCGGTGGCAGACTTGTACAAATGTAAAGCACAGAGTTGCTGCGCTATGTTGTGTTATGTGTTTTCAACGAAGAGGCGTCCTTTTGCGAGGACTCGAGTTACTAAGTAACGTACTGGTACTTATCTCGTTTTGGTCTGCTTGAAACGGGATGCTAGCCGATTTATAGTCTCTTCAAGACCACTGGGCAGTGGTTTGCGGTTCTAAAGGAGGAGCACGATGAAAATATCTCATATCGGTCTATTATTTGGACTTATTGGCCTTGGTGGGGCAATGCCGACTTTTGCAAGCAGCAGCATCTGCGGCGCTGTGTCCGACAACTTGGTTCTTAATTGTGGATTTGAAACCGGGGACCTCTCAGATTGGACTGTCACACCCGCGGCAACCGATCCTGACTTAGATGTTACTAATAACGTCCCCAATTCCGGCACGCATGACGCGCGCTTTGGCGCGGGCGGCGGCGAGAACGATCTTCTCGATCAGTCTTTAACAACGATTGCGGGCGATTCCTACACTGTGAGCTTCTATGTTGACTCAATTCAGGATGTCAGTGCTGACGGCCAATTCGTTGCGAATTGGAACGGCGGCAACATTTTGACTATTACGGGCGCGAATGGCACGGGCACCGGGCCCGATACCGCTGGGTACGATTTCTATTCATTCACCGAGACTGCGACTTCGACCAGCACCGACCTTCAGTTTGGTGGCAACACGAAATCCAGTTACTACCATCTGGACGACGTGGTTGTCACTCAGAACGCCACGTCTGCGGTCCCCGAGCCATCCTCGATCTCGTTCGCGGTGGTGGGATTGTTTGGCATTTTGCTGATGGGACGCCGCTACATGGAGAAGCGCGCTCAGCAGTAATCAGTTAGAAACCTTGCAAACCACGGCCGCCGCCGGTAATCTGGTAGGCGGCCTTTTTTGTTGCGCTGGCCTTGCAGCGTTTTCTCGTGCAACCTCGACTAATCTGTGAGAAGCGCACGGACTCGAGAAAAGACGCCGACCTCGTCCGCATGGCCAGGGCCGGAAACCGGGACGCCTATGGCGAACTCATCTGGCGATATCAACGCCAGATCTGGGGGCTGGCATGCACCTTGCTCGACGATCGCTTTGAGGCGGAGAACGTTACCCAGGAGGCTTTCCTTCGTGCCTGGCTCAATCCAGATCTCCTAAGCGATCCAGCGAAGTTCGCCCCATGGCTTCGCCGCATTCGTCTTCGGCGTTTCCATCGACTGGCTGCGTGTATTTCGGCCCGACCTTTATCGCTTGAGCGATGGGAAGACCGAGCTGGAGCTAATCGTGCAACCGGCTAGAACCGAGTCCGCCTTGGCGACGCTGGAGGCAATTGAATTACGAGAGAGAATTTGGGATGCAGTTGCGCGGTTGCCTCCCAAATACCGCCTGCCCCTCACGCTGTTTCACTTCGACGGTCTAACAGCCCGAGTCTAAAGCGCCGG
>PKZC01000318.1 GCA_003132905.1 Bryobacterales bacterium
CTATCTGTACGATGTACTAGGTCTTGACTTGCTGCTGCGGGTTTTCAGCCCGAACCTGCTTCAGCATGAACAAGAGCATGACGAGTGGGGTCTTCGCGACAATCCCGTGAGACAATCCGGGAGCCATGTGGACTAGTGCTCCAGCGCGAACGTTCCTTTTCTCAGTGCCGAGCGTTAGTTCCGCTTCGCCTTTCAAGAACTGCAGCACGGCGGCCATGGGCGCCGTATGCGGAGATAATTCCTGGCCCGCGGAGAAACCGAAGGCAACAACTTTCAGCGCTTCATCGTTGAACAGGGTCCGGCTCAGAACCCCGTTGTCGGGTACCGGAACTTCCGCCTCGACGTCTTCAACGAAAGTGTAGGACATCATTGCCGAGGGATCTTCTTACTTCGCCTCGCACGCCGTTGGGCTCCACTTAGAGCCGTCCTTCTCCATCTTGAAGTGGGTGCTAGTGACGAAGTCCTGATAGAGATTCGTGGGATCGTGCACGATGGTCGTCACGATGAGCCAGGAATCGCCGTTGGGCTCGTTGGTGCGGTCGTAGTATTCAGTCAGTTCGGTGCCGCCGCTATAAGGCACGCCGTTCTTGCGCAGATAGCCGGGTTTCATGTTAGCGGTGACCACTTTGAGCGACCCGCCGGCAGGCGCTGCTCCACCGCGTCGAGGAGCAGGCCTGAGACCATCCCACACAGCGTCGGAATATCCCTGCCAGCTCGGCGCTTCGTTGGCTGGAGCCTTCCCATTAAAGTGGAACATGCGGGTTTGGGTGCCGGCGTCGGTCTCCACCTTCATCGTGTTGTCATCCACCCAAGTGATGTGGACGCGCCCGGGCACGCGCATGACAGCCGCTGCTCCGTACGCTTTGCACTGATTGCCTGCGGCGATGTCCTTGTCGGGATCCCAGGCATCGGCGGCTTTGTGCCCAGCCTGGCTCAAGGGAACGCTGGTGTAGTCGCCTTTGGCGGGAGTCACCATGCGCCAGCGCCAGTCTTCGGTGACGATGGATACCCAATAGCCCGTCAGATCCTGGGGCGCCACCTGTTTAGCGGGGCGCGGAGCTTGGGGCGGAGGAGGGCCAAACTGGGCCTGCACGCCAACCGGTGCGATCATCCATAACGCTGCGGCTGCGCCGACGAACAGAGCGCCATTGCTCAGGAATCTACGAATCATTTGGTCACCTCGTAAATGCTATCACTTTGCCACGCATGCGCTGGGACTCCAGCCTGCGCCGTCGGGAATCTTTTTGAAATCGGTGCTGGTAACGAACGGCTCAGTCAAATACTTGGGATCTTCCACCACTGTCGTGACAGTGAACCACGTATCGGCATTGCGCTCTTTATGCAGATCGTAATATTCCTTGAGCACCGTGTTCTCGCTATAGGGCGGACCGTTCTTGCGCAGATATCCAGCGCGCAATTGCGTGGTCACTACCTCGAGCGCGCGGCCGTGCGCGCCTTCGCGAGTTGCGCCCAAGCCGAATCCAGGGAATCCAGAGCCACGCACGGGCCGCTCCCAATTGGCAGCGGAGTATCCTTGCCAAGTTCTCTCGCCACCCTGAGGAGGTTTGCCTGTGAAATGAAAGAGACGAGTCTGCGTGCCCGCGTCAGTCTCTACTTTGAGTGTGTTTTCATCGGCCCAACTAATATGAACACGGCCGGGCACTCGCATGATAGCGGGAGCGCCATAGGATTTGCATTGCTCGGCCGCCGCTGTATCCTTGGCCGGATCCCATGCGTTGCCTACTGCGCGGCCTTCATTATTCAGCGGGATACTTGCGAAATCGCCCTTGATCGGCGTTACCATGCGCCAGCGCCAGTCTTCAGTAACCACCGAAACAAAATAGCCGGTGAAGTCGGCGGGTGCGGCGGCTTGCGCGGATTTTTGCGCCTGCGCTCCTCCGGGAGGGCCGATTCCGGATGGTGGAGGAACGCCTTGTCCAGGCAAGCACCAGGGTGCCGCGACCAGCAACAGGGCCGATAGTGCAGTGGTTCGCGTCATTTTGCGGCACTCAGGCTTTTGTACACCGCCTCGATGAACATGTCCGTCGTCCAGAAGCCGGTAGTGGAGCCGTATTGCGTATCGTAATCCAAAGTCGGCTTGGCGGCCTTCACCTGATCCAGCGTCATGCTTTTGCGGATCATGTCGCGGAAACGATCGCGAATGATGGTGAGCATGTTGCGATATTCCACCACGTCCGCTTCGTCGCAAAGGCGTCCATGGCCGGGGATCACCAGCGTTCCACCTTCCTGGTATTTCGCGGGAACTGTAATATCGATAATTTTGTTCAGCGCGTCGATCTCGCCTTGCACGCTGCCACCCCGCGCCAGATCGATGATCGGATAGCCGCCGGGCGTGAAGACGTCGCCGGTGCTTAATACGTCGGAGCGGCGGAAGAACACCAGACTATCGCCGTCGGTATGGGCATTGGGTACGTGATAGACCACCACGGCCTCGCCGTTGAAGAAGAAGTCCTTCGTGGGCAAAAAGTATTCGTCGTTGGGCCAGGCGGCTTCGGGGATCTTCGGTTGATTGGCGGCTGGAGGCGCGGTCATGCGATTCAGCACGTTCGATTGCGCGACGATGCGGGGAGGGCCAATGGATTCGCCGGTCATGCCCAGCTTGGCCATCTCTGCGTTTCCGCCGGTATGGTCGGTGTGGACGTGCGTGTTAACGATCCAGCGAACCGGCCCGTCGGATAATTTCCTGATCTCTGCCATTGCCTTAGGCGCGAGCGGCGCGTAACCGGTGTCAACCAGCGCGATACCGTCCTTGCCCACTTGGACAGTGATGTTGCCGCCGTCACCCATCAACACGTAAACATTGCCCTGCACCGGCGCCATAGTGAGCGTGACGGTGTCGGGATTGATTTGCGGAGGCTGCGCGAAAGAAAGGCCCGCGAGCAGGAAAAACAGAAGCGGTAAACGAGACATGGTCACTTCGAGGTCACGTTGCAATCGAATAGAGAGGTGCACTTGCAGTAGCGCTCGCAGTGGTCCGGAGGATGATACTCGTTCGAGATCTTCTTCTGATATTCGGGATACAAAGTTTCCGCGCCGCCGCGCGTGGCGTCGTAAGGCAAACCGTACCAGTTGGCGAATTCATGCAGGTACTTATTCTGCCCCGGCAGATGACTGGGCACGGTTCCTTCCGGACGCGGCACTTCCGGCGCATATTCGCATCCGAAGACGCCAATGTTCTGGCCAGGATCAACGTACCAGTTGTCGCTGCGCACCAGAGGCTCCGTCAGATAAACCGGATCTTCAATGACCGTGACCACTGTCAGGTAGTCGCCATGTCGCGTCCAGTGCTCCGTCAAGATCGCCTTGTCGCTACGGGGAATCCCGTTGCGCCGCATGTAATTGGTCTTGAAGTGCGTCGTAGTGATCGTCAGCATGTTGCCCTCCCACACGCCGGTCGAAAAGCCCTGCCAGGTATGCGGCGCATAGGCGGGCGGATGCGGACGTCCGTCCATCCAGATGGTGCGCTCACTATCCCAAGCCAGCAAGTGAGTGTGGAAAGCAACCAGCTTCTCCGATGTTGGGTCGATTTCCCGCCAGACCCGCAAATTGCCGAGGCCGCGCATGGAGTAATCGCCGCCATGCGGGCGGCATTGATACTCCGGCACCACCGAGATGCGATCGGCATCGTAGGTGTCGCCAGCCATTCGAGCGGCCGCATTGATCGGAAGTTCGGTGTAGTCGCCCAGTTCAGGCCCAGGTAGGCGTTCTGGACCGTCTTCGTGATAAAGAGGCGCCCATTCGCCGGTGAAATCCACTTGCGCGAACGCAGGCAGACTCACCGCCGCAGCCAACAGAAGGACGTAGGCAGCCCTACAGCGAGGTAGGTGAAGCATCATGTTTCTTGGAAAGACCGCTTCCGCGAGCGGTTCAGTTCAGTAAAGGGTGAAACCTCTACTGAACTACGCCCTTCCAGTTCCAGCCGTCGGAGGGACGGGTGATGCTTTGCATACGGATTCGATGGTCATCGGGATTGCGGCCCGGGTTGCCCTTGATCTCGACGACGTCGCCGGGCTTGAGCGATTCACGGGTGACGCCGTCGCGGCTCAACTGACCGCCAGCGCCCCATTCCACGGCCCAAGTCTGCATTTCACCTTTGTCATCGGGAGCTTCGACGTGCACAAACGAATGGGGATTCCGATACAGGAACTGTACCAGTTTGCCTTTGATCGTGACCGTCTGATCCTCGAAATAGGTGGCTGCAAACGAGTGATGCGCATACACATTTACCTGCGTGCTCAACACGGATGCTGCCGCGATTGCCAAGAACAACAGTGTTCGTTTCATAGGGGTTCCTTTTGCGATTCCTTCGGGCTAAATTTCATAATATACCGTTCTCAAAAATCCTGCATGCAAGTCTACGCGATAATCTATTTCCCGCCCAAACCCTTGTACACAGCTTCCACAAACTGATCGGTGGTACCGAAGCCTTTCTCGGCGCCATACCGGGCATCGTAGTCCATCGTGGGCCGGGATGCCTTCACCTGTTCCAGCGTCAAACCCTTCTTGATGGAAGCCTGAATCCTATCGCGAATGATAGTTACCATATCACGATACTCGATCAATTCCCAGCGGTCGCATAAGCGCCCATGGCCAGGAATGATGTAGGTGCCACCCTCCTCGTCATGCTTGGAGATGGCCAGATCCAGGATGTTGTTCAGAGCGTCCAACTCCCCCTGAATGCTGCCGCCGCGAGCGACATCGATAAAGGGATAGCCGGTAGTGACAAATATGTCGCCGGTGCTGATGACATCGGAGTGGCGGAAGAACACGATGCTGTCACCATCGGTGTGAGCAACTTTCTCATGCAGGATGTCCACCGGCTCGTCATTGAACCAGAGCGTCTTACGATCGCCAAGGAACGTATCCGTAGGCCAGGAGTCTGCGGGGGCCGCCGGCTGATTGCCCGAGGCCATGCTCATGCGATCGAGCACCGCCTGGTGGGCAATAATTGCGGCGCCTTTGGAAGCATCTGCGATGTCGCCGGTAACATTCGCTCCGGTGATGGTGACGCCCGCCGCGCGCAGTTTCGTGTTCCCACCGGTGTGATCCGGATGAACATGTGTGTTGATGATGTATTGCAGGGGCTTGTCGGGGGCCAATTTGCGGATGGCTGCGATCACTTTATCGGCGGTCTGCGCGAGTCCGGTGTCGACGATCAGGACGCCCATCTCGCCCACCTGCACCGTGATGTTCCCGCCCGCGCCCACCAGCATGTAGATGTTGCCCTGGACCGGCAGAGTGTGAACCTCGCCATCGGTGGGATTCGGATTCTGCGCCACATTCTTAACCGGCATGGGCACGATCTCGTCCCGCTGGAACGGATCGGTGGGAACGGGGGGCGGATTCTTGAGCACCTTCTCGAACTCCGGATACATCGTTTCCGGACCGCCCAGCGCTGCAACCAGCGGCAGGTGGTACATGTTGGCGTATTCGGTGATGAAAGGATTCTGTCCGGGCAAATAATTTGGCACCGCGCCTCTCGGCCGGCCTTCCACTTCTTCCACTTCTTCGCAAGGGTACAGCCAGTTTCCGCCTGCATTGGTGTTCAGCACGAAATCCTCGGATTTCACCAGCGGCTCGGTGAGATACACGGGATCGGTAACGATGCTGACGTGCGTCAGGTGTTCGCCATGGCGGATGAAGTGTTCCACCAGTGTGGCTTGATCACTCTCGGGCAGACCGTCGCGGCGCACCCAGCCTTGCTTGATGTGCGTGGTGTAGACCGTTAAAGTATTTCCTTCCCACTTACCAGTAGAGAAGCCCATCCAGGTGTGCGCAGCCCAAGCGGGCGGATGGGGACGCCCGTCCATCCAAATGGTGCGATTTTGTTCGTAGGTGCTGATGTAGTTCTTGATTGCGATGATTTTCTGCGATTGCGGATCTTTTTCATCCCAGAGGCGCATTTGCAGCGGACCGCGGTAGATATACGGAGACACGTGCACCTGGCATTGGTGCTCGAGCATGGTGAGCCGGGAGGAGTTCCAGCTTTCACCCCAGAGACGCGAGCCTTCGGTAATAGGAAGACCGGAATAGTTGACTAACTCAGGACCGGGAATGCGCTCCAGGAAGTCTTCATGCAGCAGCGGGTTCCAATTGCCGGAAAGATCAAATCCAACATCGGGAGTGAATTCCCCCACCACTCCCTGACCGAATGCGGAAACGCCAGCCAGAACCGCGAGAGGCAACACGATCAACCGGATCAACGAACCAACTGAGGTTCGGCACAACTTACCCATTTCACACTCCTGAAAACAACAGTCCATTCGTTGTATGCAACAGATGTGGCGTTCGCTTAGATGTTCAAGTTACGCACGCCGAATACAAACCATCACCAAACGTAATAATACCCCTTCTGTTATGCTACGGTGCTGGAGGTTCCCGCATGCGCATCTTGCATTCCACGTTAGCGATCGGTTGGTTATCGATCGGCTTGTTGTCGGCCGGAGGCGCCGCGCAAACCGAAAGCGGTTCGGTGGTCCTGCCGAAGGATATCGATCCGCAGTCGCTCTCGCGTCTGGCGAACGTCAAGCGCGACGACCTGGACGAAGACGGCAAGCGCATTTACGATGAACTGGCGGGTGGGGCCGGGAAGACGGTGGGCGCTACCGGGCCGGCGGCAATTTCACTCCAGAGCCCGAAAGTGGCGGAAGCCATCCAGATGCTGAATCAGTACCTGCGTTTTCACGGCGTGCTGAAGCCGAGAGATTTTGAGGTTGCGATTTTGGTGGCGGCGCGGGAGTTCGATCAACAGTATGAGTGGAGCGGGCACGAAATGGGTGCGCAGCGCGCCAAGGTGCCGCAGCAGGTGATTGATGCGATCAAATATAACAAGCCGGCCGAAGGGTTTTCCGACCGGGACACACTGCTCATCAATTTTGCCCGCGATTCATTCCACAAGCACCGGATCAGTTCCGATCTGTATGCCAAAGCGGTTGAGACATTTGGAAAGCAGGGAACATTGGAACTGGCGACCATCATCGGCGACTACGCCATGGCCGCGATCATGCTGAATGCGACGGATCAACATCTGCCGCCGGGACGTCCTGAGTTGCTGCCGGCGAAATAGTTTCGCAGCCTTTCAGTCCGGTGGGTGGATGAGGGGAATCGTTTCCCGGCGGCCCCGTCGATAGATGCGAAAGTCATTCAAGTCCGTCGTAATGACGGGATGCCGGGGGTTCAACTCGCTGAGGCGGATGAGGCATAAGTCCGCCAAGTCAGGTTCACGGTCGGCATAACGCAGGGCTAACTCGGCCAGACGGATCAGGTGCTCCCCTAGCACTAGGGCGGGGCGCACCAGGCCCTCGGTAACGAAGGCCAGCGCGATGGCACTGCTGCCCAGGTGGAAAGCGGCTTCGGCCAGTACGGCTTCGCAGGTTAAGAGCGGTTCGGTGACACGATCGGCGAGTTTCATCGCCCAGGCATGATGCTGGTCCTTGCGATTGCCGAAGGCCACCAGGAATCCGGTATCCGCAATCGCTTTCACTTGCGAGAGAAGCCCTTCCGGGTGGAGAGGTTCGCGGGCCCATCCACCACGCCGGCTAGTCGCATGAATGGTCGTCCCTCCGATTTCCTTACCTTCTCCAACTCTTCACGGATAATTCGCCCCTTAGGAACGCCGGTCTTGCGCGCGGCTTCATCCAGCCATTGGGCCAGATCGCTGGGAATGCGGACCGTAATTGTGTTACTCATCTGCTTCAAATGTAACACAGGCCGGCCACCTGCCGCTGACTCGGGGAGAAGGTTGGATAATGGGATCGCATGCGACGCTCCGGTCACGCCGATCTTCCTTTGCATGGCGGGCGCGTGCCAGCCTGGCTAGCCGATCGAATGACGCAGCTTGGCACTGCCATCAGCGAAAGCGTTCTTCTTCATTACGGCCCTTCTGAGTTGCTGTCGCGCCTGAGCGATCCGTTCTGGTTCCAAGCCCTTGGTTCGGTAATGGGCATGGATTGGCATTCGTCTGGAATTACAACTTCGGTTGTGGGTGCTTTAAAGCGGGGACTAAATCCGCGCGCGCATGAGCTGGGTATCTACGTTTGTGGCGGGCGCGGCAAGCATTCCCGCAAGACGCCGGACGAGCTCCGAGCCGTGGCGGAGAAAACCGGTTTAGACGGCGATGAACTGGCGCGTACCAGCCGGTTGACCGCCAGGATCGACAACAATGCCATCGCCGACGGCTTCCAAATCTATCTGCATGCTTTTGTGCTGACAGCTACCGGTGAGTGGGCTGTTATCCAGCAGGGATTGAACGACCAAGCTGGGTTAGCAAGACGTTATCACTGGCATTCGGCGACGGTACGCGATTTTACTTGTGAACCGCACGCCGCCATCGCGGGCGCGCATCAAGGCGAGATCATGAACCTGGTGGATGCCGCGGCGGGTCCGGCGCAAACTGCGTTGCTCGACATCAGCCATCAATCGCCGGAAGTCACCATTCGAGATCTGTGTCTGGCGATGCCATCGCATCACGATGTGCGGGCGCAAGATGTCGATCTGAAACGCCTGAGTGCGGTGCTGGCTGTGGCTTACGAGCGCGATCTCAATGATTTTGCGTCGTTGCTGCTTTTGGAAAAGCTTGGCCCGCGGACGTTGCAATCGCCGGCTTTGGTAGCCGAAGTGGTGCACGGAGCGCCGGTCCGGTTTTCGGATCCAGCACGTTTTTCCTTCGCCCATGGCGGCAAGGACGGTCATCCATTTCCCGTGCCGCTGAAGACTTACGACGCGTCTCTTTCCGTTCTGCGCACGGCTCTCGATTCCGCCAGGGCGGGCGACGGCGAAAAGTTGGCCGGGATGCGCCGGCTGGATCAATTTGTCCGTGCGGTGGAAGAGCGCCACCAGCCGGAAGCCGATTTCGACGCCGTAATCCGCCACGAACGCTCGATCTCTGCGAGCTTGGGCGGACGAACGGTGTTTGACGACCGCAAGCAGAAGCAATCCCGCCAACTCGATCTGTTCTAACGAAACCTCCCGCGCCGCGTCGAGTCCAATCGCAGGGAGTCAAACACCATTTATGGAATTACTGCAAGAATTGTTAACCGAAGAATTAAAGGACCTGCTTCACGCCGAAGGCCAGTTGGTAAAAGCGTTACCGAAAATGGCTAAAGCGGCCAAAGACGCCGACCTGCGGACGGCATTTGAAGATCATCTGGAACAGACCAAGGGCCACGTAGAACGCTTGAAACAGGTTTTCGAGATGTTGGACGAAAAGCCCAAGGCCAAACCTTGTAAGGGCATGGCTGGATTGGTGGAAGAGGGCGCCGAAGTGATCACCGACGGCAAGCAGATGGAGGAAGCTCCCGCGGATCTGGCGCTCATCGGCGCGGCGCAACGCGTGGAGCATTATGAAATCGCGGCATACGGCACTGCGCGCGCCATCGCTGAGCAGATGAATCGCCGGGATATTGTGAAGCTTCTGAGCCAGACTCTGGCTGAAGAAGAGAAGGCTGATGAACTGTTGACCAAACTTGCGCAGCCCTTGCTGGCGGAAGCCGGACAGGGAAGCCAAGAAGAGGAACTGGAAGAGGAAGAAGTCTAGTTAGGCCTCCGGAAACAAGATAGCGATACTGGCGGCCGAGGCGTTCGCTTCCGGCCGCTATTCTTGTTTCCAATCAGCGCTCGTCATTCTTGCAGCATGCAGCATTCGCCGGATTGTTATATGCTCCGAAGGAAGCTGTATGAAAAACGCCATGTTACTAAGACTTGCCGGCGCTGCGTTGCTGCTGGCCGCCACGCTACCGGCTCAGGATCTGTTTGACGGGGAGTGGAGTCCGCTGCATCACGAGGATTATAACGAGCGCATTCCGGGTCCCGATCTAGGAGATTTCGCCGGCCTCCCTATTAACGATTCCGCCAGAGCGTTCGCCGAAAGTTGGGACGCGTCGCGCCTTACGCTGCAGGAACATCAGTGCCGGGTGCATGTGTCTCCGTATATTTATCATGGCCCGTTACACCTCAGGATCTGGGAGGAAAAAGATCCCAACACCCAGCAGTTGATCGCGATCAAGAATTACATCAGCACGTATGAACAGACGCGGACCATCTGGATGGACGGTCGTCCGCACCCGCCCGACTACGCAGTGCACACCTTCATGGGATTTTCCACGGGCAAATGGGAAGGCGACATCCTGACCGTCTACACCACGCATATCAAGCAAGGCTGGGCCCGCCGGAATGGCCTTCCCGAGAGTGACGAAGCCACGATGACCGAGCACTTTCTGCGGCACGGAAATATCATGACGCACGTCACCATCCTGAGCGATCCGGTGTACCTGAGTGAGCCTTTGATTCGCACCGACGATTTCCTTCTGGACGAAAAAGAACTGGGTGGATGGTTGTGGCCGTGCGAATACGTGGAAGAGATTTTGACGCGGCCCAAGGGCGCGGTGCCGAACTACCTTCCGGGGCAGAACAAGTTCCTCTATGAATACGCGGATAAGCACAAGCTGCCGCACGCCGCCGTAATGGGCGGGGCGTCAACCATGTATCCGGAATATCGAAAGGTGCTGGAAACGGCGAAGATCGAATCCGCGCCGGCGGCGACAACGAGTGCGGCACCCGCCGCTCCGGGCAGTCAGCGGAATCCTGAAAATGCCGAACTGCATATTCTGCCCGTGCAGGGCAACGTCTACATGCTGGTGGGCGCAGGCGGGAACATTACCGTCCAGGTGGGCAGCTTGGGCGTGCTTCTGGTGGACACCGGCCTCGCGCAGTATTCAGATAAAGTGATCGCGGCGGTACGCACGCTGTCCGACAAGCCGATCCACTACATCATCAATACCCATGTGCACCCTGACCATGTCGGTGGGAATGAGACGCTGGCGAAAACCGGCGGCGGCTCGGCTCGCGAAGTGACGCTGGTCAATACCCCGGGTGAGACTGCCGCGTACAGCGTCCAAATCATCGCGCATCAAAATGTTTTTGACAGGATGAGCGCGGCGGCGTCCGGTCAAAAGGCCTATCCGGAAAGCGCGTGGCCCACCGATACGTACCTTGGAACCGAGAAAGAAGTTTATTTTAACGGTGAGGCGGTGCAGATGTTTCACCCGCCGGCTGCCCATACCGACGGCGACACCATCGCGTTCTTCCGGCGCTCGGATGTAATCAGCACCGGCGATATCTTCGTCACCAATGGCTACCCGATCATCGATCTGAACAACGGCGGCAGCCTGCAGGGCGAAATCGACGGGCTGAACCACATTCTCGATCTGGCTATTCCGGCGCACCACGAAGAAGGCGGGACCTATATCATTCCTGGGCACGGCCGCCTGTGCGATGAGTTCGACGTGCTGGAATATCGCGACATGGTGACAATTGTGCGGGATCGTATTCAGGCCATGATCAAGAACGGCATGACGCTGGATCAAGTGAAAGCCGCGCGCCCTACCCTCGATTACGATCCGCGCTACAACACGCCGGGCGGATTTTGGACGGCGGATATGTTCGTCGAAGCGGCGTATAAGAGCCTGACACAGACTAAGTACCTGACACCGACTAAGTAATGGATCAGCAACTTACTGGAAGAATCGCCCTGGTCACCGGCGGAGGGCGGGGAATCGGCCGCGCGCTTTCCCTGGCGTTGGCGAGCGCGGGTTGCGACGTGGCGGTGAACTATCGCGAGCGCCGCGACGATGCGGATTCCGCGGTGCTGGAAATTCAAAAGCTGGGACGCCGCGCCTAGCCATCCAAGCCGATGTTTCGCGCGGAGCCGAGGTTACCGAACTGGTGCGCGCGGCAGAATCGCAGCTCGGGCCAATCGATATTCTGATGAACAATGCGGGTAAGATTTTGATCCAGCCCATCGATCACATGACCGAGGAGAGCTGGAACGACATGATCGCGTCCAACCTGACGTCCTGCTTTCTGGTTACTCAGGCCGTGCTGCCGGGAATGCGCGCGCGCCAGTGGGGCCGCATCGTCAACATGTCGTCTGTAGCGGCGCAAGCGGGAAGCATCGTCGGCGTGCACTATGCTGCGTCCAAGGCCGGAATGATCGGGCTGACGCGCAGTTACGCGCGAGTGCTGGCGAAAGAGGGCATCACCGTCAATGCCATCACGCCCGCGCTGGTGGCCACTGAAATGGTGGTTTCAAACCCGGTGGCCAAGCCCGACATGATTCCGATAGGACGTTTCGGAGATGTCGAAGAAGTCGCCGACGTGGCGTTAATGCTGGCCCGCAATGCATTCATCACGGGCCAAACCATAAACGTCAATGGCGGATATTACATGAGCTAGGCGGCCGGCTCGAATTACTCTCGCGGCTCAAATTACTTTAGTCGCGCCGCCATCCATATCGATCAACGATCCTTGCAGGAAACGTCCTTCGGGACTCACAATGAACGCGACCAGCGCGGCGATATCTTCCGGCTCGCCCACACGTGTGGTTCTGGCGCTTTCGATCATTTTGCGCTCGGCGGTTTCCACATCGGTCCCTTGCTGTTTGGCTGTTGCCTCCAGCATGCGGCGATAACGCTCGGTGCGAATACTTCCGGGATTGACGGCGTTCACCTGCACGCCATCCCGAATTCCGATGTCGGCCATCGCCTTGGTAAACGAAAGCAGCGCCGCGTTTACAGACCCCCCGATGGTGAAGAGCGCCCCGGGCATCCTGCCACCGACGCCCGAGATGTTCAGCACGGTGCCGGCTTGTGCCTTCAAGTGCGGCCAGGCTTCGCGCGTCAGCCGCATAGCGCCGAAGAATTTTAGCGCGAATCCGTCGACCCAATCTTCATCCGTGAGCTCGAGGAAATCGCCCCGCTTGGTGGCGCCCGCATTGTTGATAATGATGTCGATTCGCCCGTAAGTCTTGAGCGTAAGATCGACAGCTCGTTTCGGCGATTCCGGCATGCGAAGATCCAGCGACACCGCCGCCGCGTGTCCGCCCGCGTTCTCGATTTCCTTCACTGCTTGTTCAAGTAGATTCGCATCGCGCGCGCACAGCGCTACCTGCGCTCCTTCCGCCGCTAAACGAACCGCAATCGCCTTTCCGATGCCCCGGTTCGCTCCCGTCACAATCGCAGTCTTGCCCTTGAGTCTGGTTTCCATGGATTTTCCATTATGCTTGTTCCTGAGAGCGCCGTGCTAGCTCACCCCACACGTCCGGCAAGTCAATCGCAATCCCGCCGCGAGAAGTTCATGCCCGTGGTGCGTGTGGCCGCGGGCAACGCGCTCGAGATGTACGATTTTCAGATCTTCGGCTACTACGCCACCGCCATTGCGGCGACATTCTTCCCGAGCGGTCATGAGTTCGCATCGCTGATGCTTGCGCTCGCTACTTTCGGCGCTGGTTTCCTGATGCGGCCGCTGGGCGCCATCGTCTTGGGCGCCTATATCGATCATCGCGGACGCCGCGCGGGACTGCTGCTCACACTGGCGTTGATGGGCTTCGGCACTCTCGCAGTAGCGTGCCTCCCAGGCTACGCCATCCTGGGGATAGCCGCGCCATTGCTGGTGTTAGTGGGCCGCTTAGTGCAGGGATTTTCGGCGGGTGTCGAACTCGGCGGCGTCTCGGTTTATCTTTCAGAGATCGCTCCACCCAATCGCAAAGGATTCTACGTCAGCTGGCAGTCCGCCAGCCAGCAGGTTGCCGTCATGTTCGCGGCGCTGCTTGGAATCGCACTCACATCGACGCTCACGAACAGTCAAATGTCACGCTGGGGATGGCGCGTGGCACTCCTCGCCGGATGCGCGCTGTTGCCCTTCCTGTTCTTCTTGCGACGATCGCTGGAGGAGACCGGCGAATTCCTGGCCCGCAAGCACCACTCCACCGCGTCCGAGATCGTCAAAACCCTTTTTGCCAACTGGCGCCTGGTAGTGCTCGGCATGATGATGTCGACTATGACTACGGTTTGTTTTTACATGGTGACCGCGTACACGCCGACGTTCGGTAGCTCTGTGCTGCATCTCGCCGTCATGGGCAATCTTGTGGTGACGCTCTGCGTCGGCGCTTGCAACTTCATCGTCCTGCCGCTCTCGGGCGCGCTTTCCGACCGCATTGGCCGCCGGCCAATCCTTATCAGCTGCACCATCGTCGCCTTGCTCACCGCCTATCCCGCGTTGTTGTGGCTAGTGAGCGCGCCATCGTTTACGCGCCTGCTCATCGTGGAGCTGTGGTTCTCGCTTTTCTATGCCACCTATAACGGCGCAATGGCCGTTTTCCTGACCGAGATCATGCCTGTGGAAGTACGCACGTCCGGCTTTTCGCTGGCCTACAGCCTGGCCACCGCGATCTTTGGCGGATTCACCCCGGCCATCTGCACCTACCTGATCCACAGAACCGGCAACCGCGCCGTGCCGGGGCTTTGGCTGTCGTTTGCAGCCATTTGTGGATTGTCGGCCGCTCTCGCGCTCTCGCCAAAGCGATTACACACAGCCGTAACCGCGAGTTGATATCCTGCACTCTGGGAGGTGACCCCGTGGTCCCTGGTTTTCGTTTCGCTTTTGTTGCAGGATTTTTAGCCGCCACGCCGCTGATGGCGCAACAAAGCCCTGCCGCTCAAACATCGGTGGCCATCGCGGGGAAAACGATTCGCATCGACTATTCGGCGCCGTCCATGCGCGGGCGAAAAATCTTCGGTGGCCTGGAACCTTATGGCCGGGTCTGGCGCGCCGGGGCCAACAGCGCCACCGCGCTGCACACCGACGCCAATCTCGACATCGGCGGCCTCTCTGTTCCCAAAGGCGATTACACGCTGTTCGTCTACCTGGATCCGAAGCAATGGCAGTTGGTAATAAGTAAGGCGACCGGCGAGTGGGGTTTGGATTATGACCAGAGTCATGACCTGGGCCGCGTGAAGATGGACATGAGTAAGCCACCCAAGCCGGTTGAAACATATAAGATGACGCTCTCCAGCCTGGGCGCCAACAAAGCGAAACTGCAACTGGCGTGGGAAAACACCATCGCCGAAGTTCCCATCACGCTGAAGTAGCGACGTTAATTCAATTGTTAACAGTTGCCAACTTCCTGCGTCTACCGTTCGGATATGTCAATCAAGATCTTGCCGGGTCGCCCGCATCCCCTGGGTGCTACCTGGGATGGTTCCGGGACCAACTTTGCTATTTATTCCGAACATGCCGAATGGGTGGATCTGTGCCTCTTCGATCAGCCCAACGCGCCTGAGAAGGATCGGGTCCGGTTGCCCGAACGAACCACCTACGTGTGGCACGGCTACATCCACGGATTGCAGCCCGGCCAGTTGTACGGCTATCGCGTGCACGGGCCTTTTCAGCCCAATGACGGCCTGCGTTTCAATTCGAATAAGCTCCTGATTGACCCCTACGCGAAAGCGCTAGCCGGGCAAGTGGATTGGTCGGCATCGATTTTTCCTTACCAGCCTGGAAACGGCGACGCTGATCTGTCGTTCGAAGAGAATGACGACGCGGCGGGGATGCAGAAGTGCGTGGTGGTGAATCCGTATTTTGATTGGGAAGAGGATAGGCTGCTTTGTCTCCCGCTAAGCGACTCCATAATTTACGAGTTGCACGTCAAAGGTTTTACCAAACGGCATCCTGAGATTCCCGAAGCGCTCCGGGGCACCTATGCCGGTTTAGCGGCTAAACCTTCCATTCAATATCTGAAACGACTAGGCGTTACCGCTGTCGAGCTCATGCCGGTGCATGCGTTCCTTACCGACAAGCATCTCGCTGAGAAGGGACTGACGAATTACTGGGGCTACAATACTACGAATTTCTTCAGTCCCGACGCCCGCTATTCCAGCTCCGGCGATCGTGGGGCGCAAGTGGCCGAGTTCAAAGCCATGGTGAGGAGCTTCCACCGCGAGGGCATTGAAGTAATTCTGGACGTGGTTTATAACCACACGGCCGAAGGCAATCACATGGGCCCGATGCTGAGTTTTCGGGGGGTGGATAACCCCACTTACTATCGGCTGGTCGGTGATAATCAACGCTATTACATGGATTACACCGGCACCGGCAATAGCTTGAATGCCCGCCATCCGCAGGTGCTTAAGCTGATTATGGACAGCCTGCGTTACTGGATTGAAGAAATGCACGTGGACGGCTTCCGTTTCGATCTGGCGTCCACGCTGGCTCGCGAGCTGCACGACGTGGATCGCCTGTCTGCGTTCTTCGACATCATTCATCAGGATCCTGTGATCTCGCAAGTGAAATTAATCGCCGAACCGTGGGACGTGGGCGACGGCGGCTACCAAGTGGGGAATTTTCCCGCGGGTTGGGCCGAATGGAATGGACGTTATCGCGACACCGTTCGACGCTATTGGAAGAGCGACGAGGGCCAACTATCCGATCTGGGTTATCGCCTTACCGGTTCGAGCGATCTGTATGATCGTGACGGACGGCGTCCTTCGGCCAGTATCAACTTTGTGACCGCGCATGACGGCTTCACGCTCCATGATCTGGTAAGCTACAACGGCAAACATAACGAGGCGAATCAGGAAGACAGTAACGACGGCACGAACGACAATTACTCCTGGAACATGGGCGCAGAGGGCCTCACGGACGATCCGGAAATCATCCAACGCCGCGAACGGCAGAAGCGCAATTTCCTCGCGACGCTGCTGTTATCGCAGGGTGTGCCGATGATCCTGGGGGGCGACGAAATCAGCCGCACCCAGAACGGCAATAACAACGCATACTGTCAGGACGATGAAATCACGTGGGTGGATTGGAGCCTGGATAGCTGCAAGATTGCACTCATGGAATTCACGCAGAGGCTGATTCAGTTCCGCCGCGATCACCCCAGCCTGCACCGCCGGAAATTCTACCAGGACCGTGCGATTCGCGGCACCGAGGAAAAAGACATCGTCTGGCTGCGTCCCGATGGACAAGAGATGTCCGACGAAGAATGGGGGCTCGGCTGGGTGCGCTGCCTGGGCATGATCCTCAACGGCGAGACCCTTGGCGAAGTGGACGAATCCGGCGAACCCATCGAGGACGACACGTTTCTCATCCTGTTGAACTGCCATCACGAGCCGATCCAATTCTTCGTTCCCAAGCCCCCCGCTATGGAGAAATGGGAGATCGTGATCGACACCAACGATCCGGGGCTCGATCCCGATTCGCGCTTTTCCGAGCCCGGAACAGCCATCGACCTGGTGCCTTTATCGCTGGTGGTGTGCCGCGAACCCAAGCCGCCCAGCGTAACCCGCTTACTTACCCCGGAACGGCAGTGAAATCGTACCCTAGACGCTTCCCGGTTGGCGCGGAGGTAACCGGCGCTGGAGTCCATTTTCGAGTGTGGGCGCCAGTAAGAAAAAAAATAGAAGTGGTGTTGGATGGCGGCGGCAGCGTCCTGCTGGAAGCGGAGGCGTCGGGTTATTTTTCGGGCCTTGCGCCAAACGTGCGGGTCGGCTCTCGCTACAAATTTAAGCTGGATGGAGGCGAAACCTGTCCAGATCCCGCGTCGCGATTCCAGCCGGAGGGCCCGCACGGGTGGTCGGAAGTCATCGATGCCACCGCCTTCGGTTGGACCGATAAGAATTGGCGCGGGGTGGCCCTTCCGCATCAGGTGATTTATGAGATGCACATCGGCACGTTCACCAAGCCAGGCACTTGGTCCAGCGCCCAGGCCGAACTGCCGCATCTAGCCGAAACCGGTGTCACTGTTTTGGAAGTGATGCCCGTCGCCGAATTTCCAGGACGGTTCGGCTGGGGCTATGACGGTGTGCAGTGGTTCGCGCCCACGCGGATCTATGGATCGCCGGACGATTTCCGGCGCTTTGTAGATCGAGCGCACTCGCTCGGACTGGCTGTGATTCTGGACGTGGTCTACAATCATTTGGGCCCCGATGGAAATTACCTCGGCAAGTTCGCCCCGCAATACTTTTGTGAAAAGACCACCGACTGGGGCGCCGCAATCAATTTCGACGGCGACGATTCCGGTCCGGTCCGGGAATTCGTGATTGCGAACGCCTGTTATTGGATCGACGAGTTCCACTTGGATGGTCTGCGTTTGGATGCGACGCAGGATATCCACGATAGCTCTGACGACCATATTCTGCGAGCCATGGCGCGGGAAGCCCGCAAACACGCTGCGCCGCGCGAGGTAATCTTTATAGCCGAAAACGAACCGCAACAAGTGAAGCTGGTGAAGCCTGCCGAGCAAGGTGGATACGGCCTGGATGGACTCTGGAACGACGATTTCCATCACACTGCGATGGTCGCGCTCACCGGCCGCAACGAAGCTTATTACTCCGACTATCTAGGAACGCCGCAAGAACTCGTTTCCTGCATGAAGTACGGCTATCTTTATCAAGGGCAGCGCTACAAGTGGCAGAAGAAGCGGCGCGGTACGCCAGGCCTCGACATGAATCCAGCGGCCATGGTCACCTTTATCCAGAATCACGATCAAATCGCCAATTCCGCCTATGGCAAGCGCTGTCACACTCTGACCTCGCCGGGTCAGCTTCGCGCTATTACCGCGCTGATGCTGCTTGCGCCCTGTACGCCCATGCTTTTCCAGGGCCAGGAATTCGGCGCGTCCAGTCCGTTCCTCTTTTTCGCCGATCATAGCGCGGAGCTCAACAAGCAAATTCTCGAGGGCCGCGCCGAGTTCCTGTCGCAGTTTCGAAGCTTAGCCACCCCGGAGATGCAGGAACGTTTTACCAACCCTGGAGATCCGGCCACTTTTGAACGCTGCAAGTTGGATCAATCCGAGCGCGAGACACATCGCGAGATCTACGATCTGCATCGCGATCTGTTAAAGCTGCGCCGCGACGAGCCGGCATTTCGCGCGCAGAAGCGGCGTGGTCTGGACGGAGCGGTGCTCTCCTCCGAAGCCTTCCTGCTGCGGTTTTTCGGCGAAGATGGAGATGACCGGTTGTTGATGGTGAACCTCGGTATCGATCTGCATCTGGATCCGGCGCCGGAGCCTCTGCTCGCCCCACCGGAAGGGGCCGAGTGGACCATTCTATGGTCGAGCGAAAATCCCAAGTATGGAGGCATTGGAACGCCCCCGCTCGACTCCGAAGAGAATTGGCAAATTCCCGGCCACGCTGCCGTGGTGTTACAGCCCAATCTAAAGAACGTATGACTGACCTCGTAATCCGATTGCCCTGGCCGGGCAAAGAAGGAAATCCGCCCGAGGCCGGACTTAACTGCGAATGGCTGGTGACGAATGGCCTGGGCGGTTATGCGTCCGGAACTTTGTCCGGTGTCATCACGCGGCGCTACCACGGCTATCTGGTGGCAGCGCTGCCCGCGCCTTTCGGCCGCGTCATGATGTTGAACGAACTGGGGGAGTGCATCGAGCTTCCCGGCGAACGTTCGTTTCAATTGAGCGGCGAGGAGCGGGCCGGCGATCCCGTGAAGTTGGACGCCATGGAGTACATCAGCGAATTCCGCCTGGAGGGCGGGATTCCCGTCTGGCGTTATGAAATTGGGGACATCGCGATTGAGAAGAGATTGGTGCTGCCGCATGGCCAGAACACGGCCTTTATTAACTATTCGCTACTGTCGGGCCATGAAAGCGTACGGCTGGTGCTGCGGCCGTCCATACATTTCCGCCCGCACGAGACCCCAGTCAGTGCAGAGTTGGAATCCACCTATACGCTGACGGTAGGAGAAGATCGATACGAAATATCGTCGGGAACCGATCTTCCCCCGATGCGTCTGCTTCTGCACGGACAGGACGCCTCACTCACGGTGGATCGGGTGCGGATCGAAAAGGTCACGTACCGCATTGAGGAACGCCGCGGTTATCCGGCGCAAGGCGATTTGTGGAGTCCGGGATTCTTCCATGCCGATCTTCGAAAGGATTGTGACGCCACTTTGATCCTTTCTTCCGAGTCATGGGAAAACATGCGTGCGCTGTCTCCAATGTTGGCCATCCAATCTGAGGCGGAGAGGAAGCGTCGGATTCTTACGGTCGCTTCTCGCAAATTGGGCAAAGATATTCACGGCCTGGTGGAGGATCACCCCACCGCCGCCGAATTGGTTTGGGCGGCCGATCAATTCCTGATAACGCCGGCGGGCAGAACGGACGATGCAACGCGTGCTCGTGCGGTGGGCGACGAAGTCCGGACGGTGATCGCCGGATATCACTGGTTCACGGACTGGGGCCGCGACACCATGATTTCGCTGGAAGGGCTGACCATCACCACCGGCCGTTATGCCGAGGCAGCCTGGATTCTTCGAACCTTTTCCCACTACATCCGCGATGGCTTAATCCCCAACCTGTTTCCCGAACGTCAGACCGAAGGTTTGTATCACACCGCCGACGCGACGCTGTGGTTTTTCCACGCTCTGGATCGCTATACCGAAGTCAGCGGCGATCGTTCGGTACTGCAGATGGTGTTGCCCAAGCTGGTCGACATATTTGAGTGGCACATGCGCGGTACTGGCTTCGGCATCGGCGTCGATTCGCGCGATGGACTCTTGAAGCAGGGCGCGGAAGGCTACGCCCTTACGTGGATGGATGCCAAAGTCGAGGATTGGGTGGTCACACCGCGGCGCGGCAAGGCCGTGGAGATCAATGCGCTCTGGTACAATGCGCTGAAGCTGCTGGAGGGATGGCTCACCGCAAATAACGAGACGGAGAAAGGCGGCCGCGTTTCGAACGCCGCGCAGCAAGCCCGCGAATCGTTCAACGCGCGATTCTGGTATGAGCCGGGCCAGCATTTATATGACGTGATCGACGGCCCGAACGGAGACGATCCTGCTTGCCGTCCGAATCAACTGCTGGCCTTTTCCTTGAAGCACGCCATTCTGGATGAAAAGCGTTGGTCCGCCGTCCTCGACGTGTCGCGTGCCAAGCTGCTCACGCCGGTTGGGTTGCGATCGCTCTCGCCCGATCACAAAGACTACAAACCGAAATATGACGGCGACCTTCGTGCGCGCGACGCGGCCTATCATCAGGGGACGGTATGGGCCTGGTTGATTGGGCCGTTCATCGATGCGTGGCTGAAGGTCTATCCCGACGATCTAGAGGGCGCGGGGAAGTTTCTGGATGGATTCAAACCACATCTAAGGGACGCCTGCATCGGGTCCATCAGCGAGATCTTCGACGCCGAGCCGCCTTTCACGCCTCGCGGATGCGTCGCGCAAGCCTGGAGCGTCGCGGAGGTACTGCGCTGCTGGATCAAGTGCCGGTTGCAGCAATGAGCGGCTCGCCTACGCGCGCGCTTCAGACAAAGCCAAGCTTATTCGATCCGAAATTGGCGAAGTTCGGGAACACGGTTGCGAGCGCGGTGTCTGGAATGCCGAACCAGGAGCAAAGCGTAGCTCCGTATTGATCGATCGACGTGGTTGGAATCCACCGTCCGCGAACATCGGTGTCGTTCGGTCCGCCTAGCTCAAACGTGGGGAACTGGCCGTAGATCTGCCCGCCCTTCACCGCGCCGCCCAGCACCATATGATGACTACCCCAGGCGTGATCGCTGCCGTCGGTGGTTGCGGGCTGGAACGTCCGGCTGAAATCGGATTCGGTGAATGTGGTCACGCTCTCGGCCACGCCCAGCTCCTGAGTCGCCGCGTAAAAGGCAGCCAGGGCCTGGCTCAACTGCGGATAGAGATTGTTGTGGGTCTCCAATTCGCCCGCGTGCGTGTCGAATCCGCCGAGGGAGCAAAAGAAGATTTGGCGGCTCATCCCTAAATAGGATTGCACCTGAATGATCTCGGCCACCTGCTTCAGTTGCGAGCCCAGGCTCGTGATTGGAAATTGTGTTTTCAACGGCGTGGTCTTGGCGAGTGCGGCTTCCAAGGCAGCGGCATCGGCGATGCTGTTCGCCATGGTGTTGTTGGCGGCTTGCACCAGCGAGAGCCCGTTGTCAGTGGTCAGAAGCGAAGTAAGCGCTTTCAGACGCGCCTGCGAAGTCGCGGAATTGGTGAAGCCCTTCAGCGTCAGCGATTGCCCGGGAGCAAGTGCGACGGACTGCGTCTGAACGCCTTGCCCCTCTAGCGCATTCCCTGCCACTGAAAGGAATGCCGGAAAGTTCGCGGCGTTCACCTTTTGTGAGTTGAGATAGTCGGCGGCGCGTCCTGCCCAGCCGGTGGGGCTGTTGCCCTGTGCAATGGACGTCTGCCACTGCAGCTGCTGGTCTGAATGCGAAAACAGATTGAGTGGAACTGGCGCCTGCGAGCCTTGATATTGCGATCGCGTAAGCGGCTGTACCAGGGAGCCGGTGTTCGCCACTACCGCCAGTTCTTTGCTCGAAAACATGCTGGCCACTTCCGTGAGTTTGCCGTGAAACGCGAAAGGGGCGTTCGATACGCTGTAGACGGTAGGCGTCAATTCGCTCGCCGATAGCGCCAGGCTGCCGCGAATGGAGGTGTAGGCTTGAAAGCTAGCGTCGTCCATCGGTATGACAGTGTTGTTGGAATCGTTTCCGCCGAAAAGAAACACGCACACCAGCGCTCGATAGTTCGCGCTACTTTGCGCCAGGGCCGGCAGCAGGCCGAATGGACGTAATGCGAGCGTTCCCACCGTAGCCGCACCAGCTCGAATAAAGCCTCGTCGTGAGAGCATCTAGCAGTAATCTCCTAATGAATAATCTGATATTCGCCCGACGTCAGGACGACGTAGAGTGCGGCCTGCGCCTTTGCCATGGGGGTGGGGGCCGCGTCCACCGCGTCGGTCGCTGCCTCCTCGAGCGCGGACGACATCGAACCATGCAGGAAGGTTGAGTTGATGATGTTCAGCAACGAAGTCGTGCTGCCGGCTTGCTGCACAAATGGCGTCAGGTTTACAGTTGTTACCTTGTCGATCGCGCCATAGAGCAGCGCACTAACGATGTCCGCGCGATCGGCGGCTGTCTGCGTCGAATAAATTTGAAACTCCGGACCGAGCAATCCACCTTCGATGCGATATTGCGGCGAGAAGTAGCTAAACACGCTAGGTGCGTCGAATACGTCCTCACCCAGTTCTGAGCTGTCGGCGTAGACCGTGCTAGCGGGGCCGAGCGTCGCATTCAGGCCACGCAGTAGATTGGATACGAACAGCGCCGGCTCGCGCATGTGGCCGAAGTTGGCTGTCGCCACTGCCGTTGACTCCGCCCGTGCTTCCGGATCGGTGAGAATTGCTGCGATCACCGCCTGCAGGTTTCCTGTGAAGCCAGTGCCATCGTCTTTAAAGACGTTCGACACCCGCGAGATGTACTGCGGGCTCGGATTACTGGTGACCAGGTGCTCAATTAACTGTTTGGAAACGAAGGGCGCCATGGTGGGCTGCGCCATCAGGGCATCGAGCAGTGAGTTCAAGTCTTGTTCCGCAGTCTGACCAGCCGGAACGGCGATCCCGCTGAAAATTGTTTTCGCGCTGGTGTCGTGCTCGGATTCCACGGCGAACATGGGGCCGAAGAAATATTGTGGATTGTTCTTCTTGGGCGTCGCCCCGGGCGCAGTGGGATAAGTCCAGCCGGTTAACAGCTTGGCCATGTTCGTCACCACCGTTTGATCGTAAGTGGGAACGGGGTTTTTGTTCGAATCCAGAACCGGCGTGCCGTCCGGATTTAGTTGCGTGAGCCCGAGGGTGAACAGCTGCATCAGCTCGCGCGCATAATTTTCATTGGCGGAAGTGTTCTTCGCAGGGTTGCCTTTGTCGTTGTTTGCCATGTTCAGGTAACGGCCCATGGCAGGGCTGAGCGTCACCGCGCGAATCAGGTCGCGATAATTTCCAAAGGCATTGTCGCGAAAGATTCTCCAATAGGGCGGATAAGCATAGGCGATCGAGTTACCGCTCATCGAGACCACCCAGATTTGACTCAACGCGAACGCTACACGCTGGCGGAGTTGATCCTGTCCGGTAACGGTATTCTGAAAAAACGCGGCCTGCACCGGATGAATGTTACGGTTGGGTTTACCGCTGGAATCGAGTGGCGGCTGATCTGGAATGTCGGATGTGTTCAAAGAGAACTGCGCGTTGAGCCAGTTGCCGATTCCCGTCTGTTGTAGCTCCGCAATCGACGTTGGTGTGGGGCCCCAAGTGGCTTGGTCGAGAAAGCGCGCGGCCGCGCCGGCCGACAATTGCTGTGTGCTGGACTGGCCGAATCCCGGACCAATTGCCAGGAATACGCCTAAGTAAACGATGTTCCAGATTCTCATCCGATGCGCGTGGTTCCCTTTCCAATGCTATGAACACTACTAGTGGGTTGGAGTGTCGCAAATTTCTCGAAATCTTCCACTCAGGTGTATTGCTGAGCAAGCCTGTGGGCAAGGCTACGCATTCGTTACTAACTTTTTACGAGGCTCGCTTTTGTCTTGCGCTTCGCATGCCCTCCGTAATCCGTCCGTCGGGACAGTCCGGCGCGTTCTCAAATTGCGGCTTCGGTGGGCGGCGGGTCTGCTTGGAAATGGGGGTGGGCGGCGTAACGGGTGGGGTTTTGACGCATCAGGTGTCTTGCGTGGCGCTTGACTTGTTCTTTTGAAAAAACGAAGCCATCTTGTTCTGAAAAATCGTCAGAGGGCTCCCAGGGAAGTCCTTTGTGCTGCTGGCGTAGGAAGAGTTCGGCGGCTTCGGTGAGTTGGCGGCGTTCCAGGCGGCG
>PKZC01000247.1 GCA_003132905.1 Bryobacterales bacterium
CCCACCACACCGGCCCGCACTTCCCTCGGCTCGCCCAGCCCAACCATGCTGAAGCCAATGGTTGAGAAATCGCCGAACGCATTCAGCGTCTTGACACGCGAGCGCAGATCCTGGATCTCGGGCACCGAGAACGTTGCGTTATCGACGCCCATGCCGCGCGCGCTCTGCCGGATGTAAATCAGCCGGTTTTCATCGCGGTTGACCAACGGCCGCAGCAGTACTCCGCGCACCAGCGTGAAAATGGCGGCGTTGGCGCCGATGCCGAGCGCCAGCGTGATGATGACCGTTGCGGTGAGCCCTTTGGTGCGCGCCAGCGAGCGAACCGCGAATTTCAGATCCTGCCAGAAGTTCATGGCGGCCTCCGTGCTTTTTCCAAGTATACGGCTAGACGAACACTCGGGAACCGACCTGAGCTCTGCGGTGTCTCAACAAGGGTGCGATTCTTTCTACTCGGCGTCCTGGTGCTTCTGGGTGGCTGCGGACCAGGCTTGGTATTCAATTCTTCGCCTCAGATGCCCGCCGAGGAAATGCTTGCGCGAGCCAGCCATGTTTTCATCGGTGTAATTCAGAAACAACAGATAGATTCTTGGCCTTTCTTTCGATTGAACGTTCCCGGCGCCGCCCCTTCTACAGCGAAGTATTGGAAGATTCGCCGGCGCGAAGTCCGAGTCGAAATGGTTTTGCGGGGCATTGAATCCCGGAAAGTGGTTGACGTGTACGAGATCTTCTGGACCGGCGGTGCGTCCGGAGACTGGAACTTCACGCAAAACGGTCAACGCGCTTTGTTTCTGGTGCGAGTGGAGAATGGCCGCTATCACGTGGTGCGCGATTGGTGGCGGAGCATCTTCCCGGTTACTAGCGGCCCTCATTCCCATCTCCCTCTTGATGAATCCCGGCCTCTGTGGGAAAGGATCGCCTTAATGAATTGGTGGATCGAGCGCAGTGATCATGCGGCTCGGATCACCTATCCGTTTTTCCGGTACAGTGATACCGGTTCGACCCTCGGTATCTGGAGAACGGTTAAGCTCGAGCGCGGACTGCTCCGCCACCCCAGCCCGGGCGTTCAGATACCGGCTTGTCGCGCACTTCTTGAATTCGAAGGGTGGGGTCAGGATGAGTGCTGGGAGGCACTATCGGAGAGCGACAAGGCCCACCTTACCGACGGGGGCAACCGTTGCTGCACGGCCAGCGAGATAGCGGTGTTTCGCAGTCGAGTGCAGGAACGCGATGCGTCTTGGTGGTGGTCAACCTATACGGACCGCGAAGAGCGTCGTTTGCTCACTGCGGTGAATAATCGCAAACTTCGGCCTGAAATCTGTCGTCTATATGAGAGCGAATACCCTGGCGACAAGGACACGGGATGCCCAGCGGACCAACCCCCGCCAGCAACGATCGTCAACGAGCAGGGCGATCTGCCGTTGCTTGGCGCTTGGCCGCGCTGAATCTCTGCCATCCCCTGCGCTGTCCTGATAACCTGAAACTGAACATGAGTGAAAGCATCACAATCACCCTGCCCGATGGCAGCGAGAAAAGCGTCCCAGCGGGTAGCAGTCCACTCGATATCGCAAAATCCATCGGCCCTCGATTGGCAGATGACGCCGTAGTCGCGCGCGTGGACGGCGATCTTTGGGATCTGACGCGTCCGTTTGAGAAGGACGCCAAGCTGGAGATTCTGACGTCCAAGAATCCGGAGGCGCTGCAAGTCTACCGGCATTCGACCGCGCATTTGCTGGCAGCCGCCGTTCTGGAACTGTTCCCCGAAACGCAGCTCGGCATCGGCCCGCCCACCGACGCGGGGTTCTATTACGACTTTCAGCGCGAGACCCCATTCACGCCCGAGGATCTCGAAAAGATCGAAGCGCGCATGCAGGAGTTGCAAGCCAAGAACCTGCCCTTCGAACGCAAGATGACTCCCAAGGATGTTGGCCTCAAGAAATACGCCGACGATTGGATGAAGCGCGAGTTGATCGAAGAGCGCGCGGGCGAAATTTTCTCCGAGTACACGCTCGGGCCACAGTTCATTGACTTTTGCCGCGGCCCGCACGTTCCGTCCACATCGCGTCTCAAGGCGTTCAAATTGCTCTCTGTCGCGGGCGCCTATTGGAAGGGCGATGAGCATAAGGCGCGCCTGCAGCGCATCTACGGCACCGCCTTCTTCAACAAGAAAGATCAGGACGCGTATCTGCAGCGGCTGGAGGAAGCCAAGAAGCGCGATCATCGCAAGCTCGGCCAGGAGTTGGATCTGTTCAGCATCCAGGAGCTCGCCGGACCCGGCCTGATCTTCTTCCATCCCAAGGGCGGGCGCATTCGTAAAATTATCGAAGATTGGATGCGCGATCAATACCTGGCGCGCGGCTATTCGCTGGTTTACACGCCCCATGTGATGCGGCGCGATCTATGGAAAATTTCCGGGCACGCTAATTTTTATAGCGAGAACATGTTCAAGCCCATGGAGCTGGACGACGCCGAGTATCAGCTCAAGCCCATGAACTGTCCGGGCCACATTCTGATTTATAAGGACAAGCTGCACAGCTATCGCGACCTTCCGGTGCGCTTGGGCGAACTTGGTACGGTGTATCGCTACGAGCGCTCGGGCGTCATGCACGGCCTGATGCGCGTGCGCGGATTCACGCAGGACGACGCGCATATTTTTTGCACCCCCGAGCAGATCGAAGACGAAGTGGTGAGCTGCCTGCAGTTCGCCATCGATGCCCTGAGCACGTTCGGCTTTGACGATTACGAAGTCGAGGTTTCCACCTGGGACGGCGGCGCGAGCGGCAAATACGACGGCACTCCGGAACAATGGCAGCTCGCCGAAAATGCGCTCAAACGCGCCACCGAACGCCTGAACATGAAGGTGAAGGTGATGCCGGATGAGGCGGCGTTCTATGGACCGAAGATCGACGTGAAACTCGTGGATGCCATCGGGCGGCTGTGGCAGCTTTCCACCGTCCAGTTCGATTTCACGCTACCCCGCCGCTTCGAACTCGAATACGTCGCCGACGACGGCAAGAAGCATCAGCCGCTGATGGTGCATCGCGCGCTATACGGATCCATCGAGCGTTTCTTTGGCATTTTGATCGAGCACTACGCGGGCGCATTCCCGGTGTGGCTAGCGCCGGTGCAGGTGGTGGTGATGCCGATTACCGATCGCCAGGCAGAGTACGCGCAGAAGGTTGTGGATCAGTTGAAAGCCGCGGGCTTGCGCGTGGAACTGGACGATCGCAAGGAAAAGGTGAATCTCAAAATCCGCGAAGCCCAGTTGCAAAAGGTGCCCTATATGCTGGTGGTGGGCGATCGCGAAGCGCAGGAAGGCACGGTTTCCGTGCGCAATCGCAAGCACGCCGATCAGGGTGTCCAAAAAGTGGAAGAGTTCGTGGCCGCCATCCAGAAGCTCATCGATACAAAGGCCCGGACGGAGTAAGTCTCACAGCCTGAAGTCGTCGCCACGGCCGGTGTCCGTTCCCTGCGCTTACCGCCTCGTAACATGCAGGTATACTTGTAGATAATTATGTTTGCCGGGTAACCTTTCCGGCTAAGCGGACGCCCTTTCTTCAATCTTGTATACAGACGCCCGGGTAGGGTGGCTATCTTCATGAAAATTGGCAAAACATTTCCGCAGCTGGCTGTAGCGACCTTGACACTCGCCCTGGTGCTGGCCTTCAGTGGCTGCAATAAGTCGACTGCGAAGGCTGGGCCTGGCGGCCGGGGACGGGGTGGCGACGGCGGACCCGTTCCTGTCGTAGTGGCCATGGTCTCCCAGCGCGACGTGCCCATCAACGTCGATGTCATCGGAAATGTGGAAGCCTATTCGACAATCACGGTGAAAGCCCAGGTAGGCGGCGAGCTCACCAAGGTCTCTTTTCATGAAGGCGATTCGGTGAAGAAGGGCGATCTGCTCTTCACTATCGATGCCCGGCCGTTCGACGCCCAGCTCAGCCAGGCGCAAGCGAACTTGGCCCGCGATACTGCGGCGCTCAGCCAGGCGCAAGCGAATCTGGCGCGCGATATCGCCAACGAAAAATACGCGCAGGACCAGGCTACACGGTATCGCGGATTGTTCGATCAGGGCGTGGTCTCTCGTGAACAGACCGACCAGATGCGATCCAGCGCCGACGCGCTCTCCCAAACGGTGCTCGCCGACAAAGCCGCCATCGAGAGCGCCCGCGCCCAGATTGTGGCGTCCAAAGCCGCTGTCGACACCGCCACCGTGCAGATGAGCTACACCACCATCTATTCGCCGATCAACGGCCGCACCGGAAGCATTGCCGTCAAACAAGGCAACGTGGTCGCCGCCAACACCAGCGACTTGATGACCATCACTGAGGTCCAGCCCATCTACGTGACGTTCTCAGTGCCCGAAGCGCAGTTGGGCGACATCAAGCGTTACATGGGGCAAGGGCAACTGAAGGTGCTAGCCGCGCCCCAGGCGGACGCTACAAACCAGGAGTCCGGATTTCTGACGTTCATCGACAATTCAGTGGATGCGACCACGGGCACCATTAAACTCAAGGGCACTTTTGAAAATACCGCCAACCGCCTTTGGCCGGGCGAGTTCGTGCGCGTGACCTTGGGATTAACCACGCACCCGCATGCCACTGTCGTGCCGAATCAAGCGGTGCAAACCGGGCAGGATGGCCAGTATGTCTACGTCGTCAAGCAGGATCGCACGGTAGAAATGCGTCCAGTGGTCACAGGCACACGCGTGGATCAGGAATTAGTGATCGACCGCGGCCTCGAGCCTGGCGAAACTGTGGTCACCGAGGGCCAGCTTCGGCTAACTCCCGGCAGCCATGTGCAAGTGCAGGACAGCCGGGAATCACCCGCCGTCGTCGTTCCACCACCCACGAAAACCAGCTAGGGAGCTCTGCGCTTGAATATCTCTGAGGTCTTCATTCGCCGTCCGATTGCCACCAGCCTTCTGATGGCGGGCATCGCGCTATTCGGCGTGGTGGCGTATCGCGGCCTGGCGGTGAGCGATCTGCCGAGCGTCGATTTCCCCACCATTCAAGTACAGGCTGGCCTGCCAGGCGCCGACCCCACCACCATGGCTTCGGCCGTAGCCACGCCGCTCGAACGGCAATTCACTTCCATCGCCGGGCTCGATTCGATGACGTCGACCAGTTCCACCGGCAATACGCAAATCAGCCTGCAGTTCGATCTCGATCGCGATATCGACGGCGCGGCTGTGGACGTCCAAACTGCGATTTCCGAAGCTACGCCGCTGCTTCCGCCCGGCTTGCCCGCCCCGCCATCTTTCCGCAAGGCGAACCCGGCCGACCAGCCCATCATGTATTTGGCGCTTACCAGCGCAACGCGGCCACTGTGGGAAATCGACGAATACGCCGAGACTTTGGTCGCCCAGCGCCTATCGATGGTATCCGGCGTCGCGCAAGTTCAGGTGTGGGGCAGCGCAAAATATGCGGTCCGCGTGCAAGTGGATCCGGACAAGCTGAACGCCAAGCAGCTCGGGTTGAATGAAATCGACAGCGCGCTGAACGGGTGGAACGTCAACACGCCCGTCGGCACCTTGTATGGAGCGCACACCGCGTACAACATCCAGGCCAACGGCCAGCTCATGCACGCCGAGGATTATCGGCCGCTCGTGGTGGCGTGGCGCAATGGCGCGCCCATTCGCTTGGACGAAGTTGCCAACGTGATCGACAGCATCGAGAACGATAAGAATGCATCCTGGGCCAACACATCCAAAGGGGCCGAACGCGCGGTGCAACTGGGTATCATGCGCCAGGCCGGCAGCAACACCATCAAGATCTGTGACGAGATCAAGCGCGTGCTGCCCCAGCTGCAATCTCATCTGCCTCCCTCGATCACTCTGAAAGTCCGCGGCGACCGTTCTAACAATATCCGCCAGGCATTCCAGGACATACAATTCACCATGGCCATTACGCTGGGCCTGGTGATCGCGGTGATCTTTCTGTTTTTGCGGAACGCATCGGCCACGCTGATCCCGAGCATGGCGCTTCCCTTCTCCATCCTCGGCACGTTCGCCGTGATGTACCTGCTGAACTACAGCCTCGACAACATCTCGATGATGGCGCTGATCCTGTGCATCGGCTTCGTGGTGGATGACGCCATCGTGATGCTCGAAAACATTGTCCGGCACATGGAAAAGGGCGAGACAGCGTTTCAAGCCGCTCTGCGCGGATCGCGCGAGATTGGATTCACCATCGTATCGATGACCATTTCGCTCGGGGCGGTATTCATTCCCGTGCTGTTCATGGGTGGCATTATCGGACGCCTGTTCAAGGAATTTGCGGTTACGCTGTGTACCGCGATCTTTATCTCCGGCCTGGTATCCATCACGCTGACGCCCATGCTGTGCAGCCGGTTCTTGAAAGATCCCCGCCAGCAGCGGCAATCGCGATTCAGCCGCTCCATGGAAGGGCTATTCAACTCCATGTTGAATGGCTACAAACGCAGCCTGCGTGTGGTTCTGAAACACCACTATGTGATGGCCACGGTATTCTTCATCCTGATTGGCGCAACCATCTATCTTTTTGGCGCAGTCTCCAAAGGCTTCATTCCGGACGAAGACAACGATTCGATGATGGTAACGCTCGAAGCGGCGCAGGGCACTTCTTATTACAAGATGGTCGACTACGTCCAACAAGTGTCCGCCATCATGCGCCACGATCCGAATATCGATTCGTTCATGGCGCAGGCCGACACCACCAACACTCCCCGCTTCTGGACGCAGTTGAAACCGCGCAAAATGCGGGCATTAACGCTGACGCAAGTAATCGCCGAGATGCGCCCCAAGCTATCGCGATTCCCTGGCGTCCGCGTATTTCTAGTCGCGCCGCCCAGCTTGCGCTTCGGAGGCCATCAAACAAAATCCGCTTACGATTTCACTCTGCAAGGCCCCGACACCGACGAGTTGTACAAACAAGCGCAGCGCTTGCAAGCTGAGATTGCAAAGCTGCCCGGCTTGATCGACGTCACCACGGACCTGCAGGTGAAAAATCCGCAAGTGAATATGGACATCGATCGCGATCGCGCGGCCGCGCTCGGCTTGGACGCGAATCAGATTGAATCGACACTGTACAGCGCCTTCGGACCCCGCTGGTCGTCCACCATCTATGCACCCACCAATCAATACAAGGTGCTGCTCGAGGTTGCGCCGAAGTACCAGGAATTCTCGGACTATCTGTCCAAGCTTTATTTCAAGACGCCGGGCGGACAACTCATACCGCTCAAGAATTTCGCTTCCCTGAAGGAAGCCGCCAGCGCGCAAAGTATCAATCACTCGGGCCAGTTTCCCTCCGTTACCATTTCGTTCAACGCCCGGCCCGGGGTGGCGCTGGGCGACGCCGTCAACATGGTGCAAGAGACCGCGCGGCGTGTTCTGCCCGCCACCATGAACGCCAACTTCGAAGGTACGGCGCAAGCTTTCCAGAGCTCGCTTAAGAACCTGACTCTGTTGCTGGTGATCGCGATCCTAGTCGTTTACATCGTGCTCGGCGTGCTGTATGAAAGCTACATTCATCCGCTCACCATTCTCTCCGGTCTGCCATCGGCGGGCGTGGGCGCGCTGCTCACCTTGATGGTGTTTCACGTCGATCTCAACATCTATTCGTTCGTCGGATTGATGATGCTTATCGGTATCGTGAAAAAGAATGCGATCATGCAGATCGATTTTGCACTCGAAGCGGAACGCAAAGAAGGAAAAACGCCGCTCGAAGCGATTTATGAAGGCTGTCTAATCCGCTTCCGGCCTATCATGATGACCACCATGGCCGCGATGCTGGGTGCTGTTCCGGTCGCGATGGGTTATGGCGCGGGTGGTGAGTCGCGCCGTCCTCTGGGCTTGGCCGTCGTCGGCGGCCTGTTGTTTTCGCAATTGATCACTCTGTATTTAACGCCCGTCGTCTACACCTATATGGCCGCGGTGCTCGATTGGGCGCGACGCCGCAAGCGTCAACCTGCTAGTTTTCCGGCCCTCGATCCCTCGCAAGGCGCGCACGTGGGCGCCGATTAGTTGACGCAATGAACTTCTCGGAAACATTTATACGGCGACCGATCGCCACCAGCCTGATGATGGCTGCCATCGCACTTTTCGGCTTGGTGGCATACCGCTCGCTCCCGGTCAGCGATCTTCCGAACGTGGATTTTCCCACGCTCCTGGTGACGGCCAGCCTGCCCGGCGCAAGTCCCGATACCATGGCGTCGGCGGTGGCCACGCCGCTCGAAAACCAATTCTCGAATATCTCGGGACTGGATTCGATGACGTCCACCAATTCATTGGGCTCAACCCAAGTGACGCTCGAGTTCGTGCTTACCAAGAGCCTGGATGGCGCCGCGGTGGACGTGCAATCCGCCATCACGCAAGCTGCGCGATTGTTGCCGGCGGGCATGCCGACTCCTCCGACCTTTACGAAGGTCAACCCAGCCGACCAACCAATTATCTATCTCGCCATCACTTCGCAGACGCTGCCTTTGTGGACGCTCGATGAATACGCCGAAACCCGCATTGCGCAACGCATCTCCATGGTCAGCGGAGTGGCGCAGGTGCAGGTACTGGGGGCGCAAAAATACGCAGTACACGCGCAGCTAGATCCCCATTTGCTGGCATCGCGCCAGATCGGCATCAATGAAGTGCAGACCGCGCTGTCGGGCTGGAACGTCAATCTGCCGACCGGCAGCATCATCGGGCCGCAGCGTGCCTTCACTCTCCAAGCCACCGGTCAGTTGATGAGCGCCGCGCAGTACCGGCCGTTGATCGTCGCGTATCGCAATGGATCGCCGGTGCGGCTGGAGCAACTCGGCGACGTCATCGACAGCGTTGAGGACGACAAAACGGCGTCCTGGTTCTACACGAAACTTGGCACCCAGCGCGCCATCATCCTGGGCGTCCAGCGCCAGCCCGGCACCAACACCATCGCGGTTACCGACGCAGTGAAAAACCTGCTGCCGACCTTCCGCTCCGAAATCCCGGCGTCGGTGAAGATGGATATTCTGTACGACCGGTCCGACACCATCCGCGAATCCTACAAAGACGTGCAGTTCACCATGCTGCTGACGCTCGGCCTGGTGGTGATGGTGATCTTTCTGTTCCTGCGCAACGTCTCGGCCACCGTGATCCCGGCCCTGGCGCTTCCCTTCTCCATCATTGGCACGTTCGCCATCATGTACCTGCTGCACTACAGCCTGGACAACCTGTCCATGATGGCGCTGATTCTTTCCGTCGGCTTCGTGGTGGACGACGCCATCGTGATGCTGGAAAATATTTTCCGCCACATGGAAATGGGCGAAAAGCCTTTATATGCGGCGCTGGCGGGATCGAAAGAAATCGGCTTCACCATCGTTTCGATGACGCTGTCGCTGGCGGCGGTCTTTATCCCGGTGCTCTTCCTGGGCGGAATTTTGGGACGGCTGTTCCGCGAATTTGCGGTCACTATTTGCGTCGCGATCTTGATCTCGGGCATCGTGTCGGTGACGCTCACGCCCATGCTGTGTTCCCGCTTCCTGCGCTCGCCCGAAGAGCAGAAACGTTCCTGGTTCTACCGCACCACCGAGCGATTCTTTGAAGCCTTGCTCCGCGTCTACGACTACACTTTGCAAATCGTACTGCGGCACCGCGGCTTAACCATGACGGCCTCGCTGCTCGTGCTGGCGGGCACTGTAGTGATGTTCGTCAAGATCCCCAAAGGCTTCATCCCCGATCAAGACACCGACCAGATCTACGCCGTCACCGAAGCCGCGCAGGGCACTTCCTACTATCAGATGGTGGATTATCAAAAGCGCGTCGCGGAAGTGTTTCGAACCCATCCCGATGTCCAGGCTTTGATGTCCACAGTCGGCGGAACATCCGCTTCTACGCTCGGCGGACCCAACTATGGCGAGCTGGTAGTGCATCTGAAGCCGCGCTCAGACCGCACGCTTCTGGTGAACGATATCATCGCCGACCTGCGTCCCCAGCTTTCGAATTTTCCCGGCATGCGGGTCTATCTGCAGAACCCGCCCACCATCCGCATCGGCGGCCAGGTCACCAAGAGTTTGTATCAGTTCTCAATGCAGTCGCCGGACAAAAATGAATTGTACGCGGGCGCCACAAAGCTGCAAAATGAGATCGAGAAGCTGCCCGAAGTGGAAGACGTGACGAGCGACCTTGCCATCCTGGCGCCGCAAGTAAACGTCACCATCGATCGCGACAAAGCCGCCGCGCTGCAAGTGAATGCCGATGCCATCGAGAACGCGTTCTACGATGCCTACGGTCCGCGCTGGGTCTCCACCATCTACGCCGCGATCAACGAATACAAGGTGCTGCTGGAACTCAAGCCGCAATACCAGGCCGACCCGCATGCGCTTTCGCTGCTCTACTTCAAGTCGTCCACTGGCCCGCTGATCCCGCTCGATACCCTCGCAAAGCTTCATCAGGACACCGGTCCGCAGACCATCAACCACTACGGGCAGCTCAACGCTGTTACGGTTTCGTTCAATCTGAAGCCGGGCGCGTCGCTCGGCAGCGTCGTCTCGAAGGTACAAGACCTCGCATCCCAGACCTTACCCTCCGGCATCACCACCGACTTCCAAGGCGCAGCCAAAGCGTTCCAAAGCTCGCTCGGCAACCTATGGGTGCTGCTGATTGTCGCCATCCTGGTGGTGTACATCGTGCTCGGCATTCTGTATGAAAGCTACATTCATCCGCTCACCATTCTTTCCGGATTGCCATCCGCTGGATTCGGCGCGCTCATCACGCTGTATCTGTTCCACATGGATTTGAACATCTATGCGTTCGTAGGGCTTATCATGCTGATCGGCATCGTGGAAAAGAATGCGATCATGCAGATNNATGATGACCACCATGGCGGCGTTGCTGGGCGCGGTGCCCATCGCTTTGGGATACGGCGCGGGCGGTGAAGCGCGGCAACCACTCGGCCTCGTAGTCGTCGGCGGATTGCTCTTCTCGCAATTAGTTACGCTCTATCTAACGCCGGTGTTCTACACCTACATGGCCGCGGTGCTCGAAAAGATCCAACACCGCAAACAGCGCGCCAAGCAAGCCCTGCCCGAGCCCACCACCGCGTGAGTCTCTCGCTCTAATACCAACCTGATCCACGTTAAGCTGGCCTGTGCCTCCCTTGGTATGAATTTCTCAAATTGAGCATTGACAGTCAGTCCCGGCTGTTTTAGTATTGTTTAACGTTGTTTTAGATAATATGAGAGATATCAACTTCGCGGCCTCTTTTGCGATTTTCACCGCCAAGCACCGGGGGGCTAAGGAAGTCGCGCCGGATCACCTGCTCCTCGGCTGCCTTCGGGCTATATCACGATTCGGCGTGGCAACCATCGGGCCGTGGAACCTGGATCTAGAGACGCTGGGCGTGGATTGGGTTCGCCAGCCGAACGGGCCACCGCCTAAAGTTGCGTATTCGCAAGAAGCGGTTGACCTGTTCGATCGCGCCGCAGAGATCGCGAAGTCCGTCGACGACGCCAGCCTGAACGTAACTCATTTGCTCGCCGCATTTTCGGCTGAAGACGGCGGACTCATGGCTGATCTGAAGCGCGGATACGGGATCACAAGTACATCGTGGCGCGCGGCGATCGCGCGGTTGGGTGAAGACGAAACCGTCGCCGCGAAGCCTGGCAGAGCTGGGGACGAAAAGAAGAAATCGCGCGAATATTTGACTCCGGAGGAAGCTGCCAAAGAGCTCGGCATCCACGTGCAGACAATGCGCGGCTACGTACGGAGCGGGCGACTACCTGCGTTCCGCTTAGCCGGAGAGCGGGCCATCCGTATTCTGCGCGGCGATTTGACAAAAGTTCTAGAACCGTTGGAACCAGAAAAATAGGAGGAGTGATCCGTGCCATTCTTTGTTGTCAGACGCGACCTGCCGGGAGTCACGCCGGAAATTCTGCGAAGCGCCGGGGTTCGAGCGAAATCATGCTGCGCCGAAATGACGGGCGAAGGCCAGCCGGTCCGTTGGGTCCGCAGTTTTTTCTTGCCGGAAACGGCGCAGACGCACTGCTACTTCGAAGCAGAATCCAAGTCCGCTGTCGAAGAAGCCAATCAGCGCGCGCGAATCCCGTTTACACAGATTGTGGAAGTGATGGAGATGACGCCGGACATGGTGTAGATAGCGTCGCCCTCAAGGAGTATATTATGCTGCAAAGACCAATATCGGTTCCGATCAAGTGTTCACTTCTCGTCTTCCTGCTAGCGTTTCTTCCGAATATCGCAATAGCTAGCGCTAGCCCTTACGTCACTGGAGACATCTGTATCGGTCCGTTCTCAATTGGGAATCCTTGCTTGTTCGGTACTACAAACATTTCGGTTGGTTCAGCCACAACCCAGCAGCTTTCCTACTCCAATTCACTAAGCGGCGCTGAAGGAAGCACGTTTAGCGCCACGCTCAATGGAATCGCGTCCTATACAGAACTTGGCGCGTACGCAAACGGAACTCTGGATGACCCGCTAGCGGCAAGCAAAGGGAACGCGAATACGTACGCCTACTTGGTAGATACTTTCACCGTCTTCGCACCTGGTTCGGCCACACAATCGGGTTATCTGTACATTACCGCGACTTTGGACGGCAGCCGATCGCAGTCGGGGAGTGCGGCGGCGAGCGTTCTGGTCGATGTCTACGATAGTCTGAGTGACACCACGATGGCCGTAGGGAACGGAATCATAAATCCGCTAACGGACACGGTGAGGTTCCCGGTGCCGTTCGATATTACCTTTGGATCACCCTTTTCCCTCATCCTCGAGTTGAACGCGAGTGCCATTGCTGGCTATGACACGACCGGAATGGGTGGTACCTTCGGCGGCGATGGAACGGCGACCGCCAATTACTTCGACACCTTGACGATCTCCGGCTTGCAAGTGTTCGACTCCAATATGGATCCGATCTCTGACCCCACGTTCGTGACGGGTTCAGGGACTCAATACACCGTGAACGGGGTTGTACAACCCTCCACTGTGCCGGAGCCATCGACCGTGCCGTTTCTTGCCGTCGGCATCCTGTGTTTACTATTGCGGCGGCGATACTCGGCTCTTGCCAGTTCGACGAAATAAACCGATCTATGATAGGGTGCGCCACAAATTGTCACTTCGGCGTAACGACTAGCGTATCTTTCGCGTCCACTTTTTCAAACTGCATCGGAAAGCTCTTGCCCACATAGTACGCATCCCACTGGTCTTTATAATGCCGCGACAGAATCTGTCCCGATTCCCCAATATCGATGTTATTCATCGACCCATCCCAGTTCCCGAGATCGGCGACAAATCGCATCGACGGCCCCAGCACTGTTGAGGTCTGCTTAATGGTCGCCGATGACCCGCTCATTTCCACTGGGCCGATATTGAAATAAACTCCAAAGACCGGTATCTGGCCTCCCACCGGATGTTTCATGCTAAGCAGGTTGTAGCGGCCATAATCCCACTTGGCCAAGTTACTGCCTTGCGTCCGCTCGCCTTCTTCGATCGCCGCACTCAGCGCCGCGAGCAACGCACTGTCTTGATCGCCGAAAAAACCCCGCCCGCCCGCCTCCAGAATTTTCTGCATCGCCACGGGCGCCATGTAGGGACGATAGAGATCCGTGTCCGCGGCAGCGGGCCAAGCCGCGTGGACAGCCGCCTTTTTCAGTTGTTCGTAGGTCAGCGTGATCAACAGCGGCGCTGGCGTCTGCTTCTCCATCTGCCCGTTCCAGGATCGAAGCAACTCCACCGCCGGCGCCAATTCAGCTTTGGCCGGCTTCTTACGATCGTATGCCGCCACAACTTGACGCGCCAGGAAACTAGAGAAGGCGGAGTAAACGTCCTTCTGCACGCTCACCATTTCCTGCGCCTTCCAACCCGTGCGCCCAGTCAATCGATCCCGAATTTCGCGCGAACGATACGGCGCGCCAAACTCGCCGCTGACGCGATAAGGATAGGTCTCCGGAAACGGATTCTGATTGGCCGTCACGATCCAGCCGCGCGGCGGATTATAGGAAGCCGGCAATTGATCGAAAGGAATAAATCCGGCCCATTCGAACTCGCCGCTGCTTCCGTCCGCTGGAACATCGCCGTCAAAATTCTTGCGGATCGGAAGCTGGCCCGCCGCCTGATATCCGATATTGCCGTCCACATCGGCGTAAACAAAATTCTGCGCCGGCCCCGGATAACGCCCGAGCGCCGCCGTAAATTCCTTCCAATTCCCGGCCCGGTTCAAGTCGAGAAAAGGAAACGCAAATCCTGCCTGTTCCGCCGCCGTCCAACGAACCGAGAAAAAATGGCCATGGTCGGAAAAGGCCACCGGGCCGTGTCGCGTCACCCATTGATTAAACTCCATCGGCTTCGCGCCCTTCACCCGAATCCAGTCTGATTCCGATCGCGCTTGCTGCACCTGTCCTTGAAACAGATACTGACCGGTCTGCGCATTGATCTTTTCTAGATACAGATCTTGAACATTGAACCCAAAGTTCGTCACGCCCCAGGCGATCCGCTGATTGTGGCCGACGATCACGCACGGTACTCCGGGCAGCGAGACGCCGGCGACGTCCAGGCCGGGCGCTTTCAGATGCACCTGATACCACGGCGACGGAATGGCCCAATCCAGGTGCGGATCGTTTGCCAGAATCGGTTTGCCGCTCGCCGTGAACTTGCCGGACACAACCCAGGCATTCGATCCGGGCTGGAATTCGGTGCCCGCGCGCGCCGGATATAACAGCGCCACCTTCGTTGGATCGCCCCCTGCCAGCATGGTCATTTTACGAAGCTGCTCCCGCCAGGTGCTAGTCAGGCTGCGATACATTTCCAGGCCGCAGAGCAGGCTGTCCACGATGCTCCAGGGCCGCGGATCGTAGCGCAGAACGGTAAATTCGAGCGGCAGCGAATTGCGATGCGTTTCAATGAAATAGTTTACGCCGCGTGCATAGGCCGCGAAGACCGCTCGATCGGCAGGGGGAAGCGATTGCGCATGATCTTCCGCTATGTGCCGCATGCGCAAACGCCGCGATTCCCGATCCAATTCCAGCGTGGACGGCCCTAAAACCTCCGATAATTCTCCCGCCGCCAGACGCCGGATCACGTCCATCTGCCATAGACGATCCTGCGCCGTGGCGTAGCCTTGCAGGAAAATCGCGTCTTCCACCGCGCCGGCCGCGATATGAGGCACACCCAGCGCGTCGCGTGCAATGGTGGCCTGCGCGGAAATGGGCGCGGCGATTTGACCCGAAGTTTTTGGCAGCGGGCGATAAGCAATCCAATAGATAGCGATGAGAACGAGCACCAGCAAAACCGCTATGCTCAAGTTGATGAACTTCAGGACTCTTCCAAAGTCCATGGGGATGAGACGCACTTGGACGATTCTACCGTACCGCTGTTTCAGCGCCTTCGTTTAGCGCGCCTATGGCCTACCGCTTCGTAATTCTGATCGTCGTGCTGCTGTTGAACGCCTTCTTCGCGACCGCGGAAGTGGCCTTAATTTCGGTTCGCAAAAGCCGCTTGCGTACGCTGGCCGAAGAGGGACAGGCCGGCGCCCAGGCCGCGTTGAATCTGCTGGCGAATCCATCCCGCCTGCTTTCACTCACCCAGGCCGGAGTCACGCTCGCGAGTCTTGGATTGGGATGGGCCGGCGAAAATACCGTTTACGACCTGCTGCAATCCCTGATGCATCCCATCATGCTGCCGCGTTGGGAGCCGGTGTGGCACGTTGTGAGCTTTGCCATCGCCTTTTTGCTCATCAGTTACGCGCACATCGTTTTCGGCGAGGTAGTTCCCAAAAATCTGGCCATCGAAAAGGCCGACCGCCTTGCGGTTTTGGTTGCCCCTGTATTAGTGGTTCTGTCGCGGATCCTCGCGCCCTTCACCTTTTTCGCCGAAGTATCCGCCGCGGCAGTGTCGCGGTGGATTGGATTGCGCAGCGGCCATGGGGGCGGCGGGCATTCGGCCGAAGAGTTGAAATTCATCGTCAGTTCCAGCCGCCGCGAAGGGCATCTGCATCGCTTCGAAGAAGACGCCATTCAGGCGCTGCTCGAACTTTCCGACTACTACGCCCGCGAAATTATGGTGCCGCGCAATGCCATCGTCTCCATTTCCGTGGACGCCAGCCTGGATCAAGTATTGCGCCGGATGCGCGAGCACGAATACTCCCGCCTGCCCGTGTATGACCCATCGCCCGAGCACATCATCGGCTATGTTCACTACAAGGACATGATGCGCATCTGGGAGGAACGCCGCATGGCGAATTCCAAGCGCCGGCCGCTGCCTCCGTTTCATCTCTCGCGCGTACTCCGCAAGCCGCTGGTAGTTCCGGAAACCAAATCGCTCAACGATCTCATTGACGAATTTCGTGAAACCCACATCCATATGGCCATCGTGGTGGATGAGTTCGGCACCATCGCCGGCCTGGTTACGCTCGAAGATGCGCTCGAACAGATCTTTGGCGAAATCGGCGACGAGCACGACGTGAAGCGCCCGCGTCCCGCCACCGAGGCTCCCAGTCTGGACGTGGATGGCACCATCACCATCCGCGATTTAGACACGCAATACGGCCTCGAGTTGCCTGGTGACGCCGGTTTCGAAACACTGGCCGGTTTCTTGCTCTTCCAGTTGGGCTACATTCCCAAGCCGACGGATACCGTGAAGTACGGACGCCGCAAGTTCACCATTTTGTCCATGGATCATAATCGCATCGCGCGCGTCAGGATCGAGCGGCTGCCGGAGCCGCCCGCCGAAGCCGCGCCGTTGAAGGCAGGCCATGCTCAAATCAAGTAGAATGAGAATGTTCCGGAGAATTTTCTGAGATTCAATCTGTTCCTCGGCGCAGTCTTTCTCTGCGCGCTCTCGAGAACCGCTCCCTGCCAGAACATCGATCCGTCGCCGGTGGATAACGCGGCCGACGATCATCGCATGTTCAAGGTTCTTCCGAACTACAAAACGATTAACGATCCCGAGCAGCCCGTGGTCGCCATGACGCCCGGGCAGAAGTTCGGACTGGTGGAGCACTACTTCGATCCGTTCACGTTCGTCTTCACCAGCATCACCGCCGGCCTGGAGCAGGTGAGCAATGAAAAAGAATCCTACGGCCAAGGCGCGATGGGCTTTGCAAAACGCTACGGCGCCGATTTCACCGATGGATTCACCAATGAATTGTTCGTCACCGCCGTCTTCCCTACCCTGCTGCATGAAGACCCGCGCTATTATCGGTTGGGGCACGGCAGCGGCCTCAAACGCACCGCCTACGCACTTTCGCGCATCCTGATCACGCACAGCGATTCCGGCACGGCGCGCTTCAACTCCTCGGAGTTCCTGGGCAACATCGCATCGGGTGCGCTATCAATGACGTATTATCCGCAAAACGAGCGCAGCGTCGGCGGGGTGTTCACGCGCATGAGCGTCGAAATCGGGTACGACTCGTTATTCAACGTGCTCAAGGAATTCTACCCGGACCTAAAACGCAAGTTCAGCCACAACCACTAAGCTTATTCGGCCCGCAACGCCGAGCCTGGGTCCATCCGCGCTGCCCGGATGGCGGCCGGTGCGGTGGCGACGAACGCAATCAAACGACCAACAAGATAACGGCTATTACAACTATTGGCTGCCAGGGGCGAAGATCGTATAGTATCCGGTTAATCCAGACGCCGGCCCCGGCGTACGCGCACAGGCCCAAAAGGACGCCAGCTCCAGTCAGCAACAATGCGTCCCGCACAAACAAACCGGCAATCCGAACCGGCTGCGCACCCATGGCCATCCGCACTCCGATCTCCCGGGTGCGCGATTTCACCGCATAATCGAGCGCGCCATAGAGACCAATGCACGCCAGCAACGCAGCAATCGCTCCGAATACGCTGGAAAGCATTGCCAGCAGGCGCTCCTGCCAGAGCGACGCTTCCACCTCTTCACGCAGTGTCAGCACTTCGATGATTGGCAATTGCGGATCGAGCGAATAAATGAGATGCCGAACCGGGGCAATCATTGTTTCAGGATCTTCGCGCGTGCGCACATGCAGGATGAAGGCGGAATCAAATCCATCCACCATCGGCTTGTAAACGGTGGGCGGAATGGGTTCGCGAAGCGAGCGGTACTTCGCATCACTGACCACCCCGATAATCTCAATATCGCCTCGCGCAATTCCGCCGGGAGCAAGCGCTCCAATCCGTTCGCCCACTGGATTCCTGGCTGGGAAAAAATGCCGCGCAAATGCCTGGTTCACGATCGCCTTATACGGAGCCTGCTGATTCCTATCGAACCAACTGAATGGGTGGCCCGCAATGACGTGCATGCCCATGGCCTCGAAATAGTCCGGCGTCACGTTGTTCGTGCTGGCATTCAAAAAGTCGGCCGCGGTGATTCGGGCTCCCGCCACCCCGAAAGTGGCTTTCACGCCCGTGCCGCGCATTACCGCGCGCGATGCCATGCCCACTGAACTGGCTCCCGGCAACTGCTTGGCATCTTTTAAGAGAGTCTTGCTGAAGACGCGGATCTGTTCCGGCGTGTACCCGCTCAGAGCCGGGTCGATCGTAAACGTCACAATGTGATCGCGATCGAATCCTGGATTCATGGAGCGCATTCGATCGAGCGTCTTAACCAGCAGAACCGCTCCCATCAGTAGCAGCGTGCAGATGCCCACCTGCGCCGCGACGATTATATTGCCCATCGATAGCCGCCTGGTTGTCGTGCGCCCGTTTTTCAGAGTGCCCGCGACGTCGGCGCGCGCGGACCGCAAGGCCGGCGATAACGCGAACAATACCGCCGTCAGCAGAGCTGTTCCCAAAGCAAACCCCAGAACGCGCAGATCGATTGCAATGTGTACCGCAAGTGGCTGCAGCACGGCGGCCCGATCCCGAATCGGTGGAAGTTCCCGAACCAGCAAAGGCAGGCAAGCGGCAGTGAGCAGGACGCCGGACGCCCCACCCAGCAACGCGAGCGTTAGCCCTTCCGTAAGAAGTTGGCGCACAATACGCCCAGTGCTTGCGCCGAGAGCCGCGCGAATACCCATTTCCTGGGCTCGTGTGGCGGATCGCGCCAACAACAGACTCGCAACATTGGCGCAGGCCATCAACAGAAGCAGTGCAACTCCAAACATTAAAACTTCGAGGCTGCGCGAAAATTGCGCTCGAAGAGTAGAGACTCCGTTGACGATCGATTGCAGCCGAAGATGAGTACCGATCGCCCCTGTCGTCCCTTTTGCATGTGGATAGATCTTCTCCGCCTCATCCTGGAAAATCTGATGCAGCAGCAGATCCAATTCCCCATCGGCGCGTTCAAAACCCACACCGCTCCGTAATCGCGCGAAGACTTGCGTTTGAACCACGCGCGCTTCTGGATTCATCTCGCCGGATGGCTTCACCAGATAGCGATCCACCGCAGCCGGAACACGCAGATCGGGACTGGTATCCACGGTTAAGCCATTGAATGATTCGGGCGCCACTCCAACGATCGTAAAAGGATACGCACCCAGGACGATCTTTCGGCCCACAATTAAGGTATCGCCGCGGAATCGTTTGCGCCAGAAGTCATAGCTGAGCACGGCGTTCATGGCTCGCTCTTGTTCGTCTTCAGGCCTGAGTAGCCGGCCAAGATGGGCGCGCACTCCCAGCGACGAAAAGAAATTCGGCGAGACAAAGTGGACTCGTACACGTTCGGTTTCGGTAGCGTCACGGAAGGCGACATCCGCTTCTCCCTGACAGATCACTTCCGAGAAATCCGCCTCCCGGGAAGCCGTTTGGTTACAGAAGTTATAAGGAAAATCCCAAGTGACGAAGTCGTTCGGATGCGCTTCCACGACCCGCACCAGATTCTCGGGATGCGATACCGGCAGCGGCTGAAGCAGCAGAGCATTGACGACGCTGAAGATCAATGTATTGGCGCCGATGCCAACCGCCAGCAACAGCGCAGCGGTGGCTGTAAATACCGGGCTCTTCACCAGCAGGCGAATCCCGAAGCCGAAATCGCGCAAAAACTCGGACAAGGCGGGCTAAGCTTGCTTGCGAAACACCAGCACGTCGTCCTGCGTGGATTGCGGAACAATGGATGTACTATCAACCGTCAGCGTTTTGCCATCATCGCTCAGCTTCATTTTGTAGCGTGTAACGTGATCGCCCTTGTTCTCCATCTCCACCAGCATCGCGCCGTTATACCAGAAGGAAGCGGTCGACTTATTGCCTGCGATCTTGCATTCCTTCCCGTCCGTGGTGCACTTCATCTGAATCTTCTTGCTGGCACCATCTTCGCTCTCGGTGATCTGAATGGAATCGTCGTCCTCATTGATCACCCAAGTCTGGCCCGCGACCTTCAAGGTGTGGAGTTCGCTCTTGGAACCATCGAATTGCCATGTTCCGGAAAGGTTGGGCCGATCTTGTGCCGCTAACGGCAGAGAAAGAGCCATCAGAGCCGAGCACGCCAACAAAGTAGCTGCGGTGCGCATGTGAAAACCTCCAGCAGCTACTATATTGCAATTCGAAGTGTTGTGTGAGGTAAGTCGTCAGCGATGCGGCGATATCCGCCAGGGAAAGCGTCGCGGAATTCCGGAAGTTGTTGTAGCGCCCTTGTTAGGCTCAATCGAACCTGCTTCATATCCGACTAAGAAAGCGTCCACATTTCCCGTGATGCTCGTGTTTGCTGGCCCGCCGATCGCCGCCAGAATCGGTCCACTCGTTGAACCCGTCAAGTACAAATTGCCCTTGCTGTCGAAATCCACGCCGTACGCCACCTGCACGCCATCGCTGCCCAGGTAAGTAAACGAATCCACGCCGGTGAGTCCCGGATTTCCCGGATTCAACTTCAGGCCGAAGGCGTCCACATACCCGTCGTATGTCGCTTGCAGCGCGTCACCAGTTGTTGGCAACCCGGACGACTCCGTGTAGCCGCTCACGTACAAGACGCCGCTGCTGTCTATCTTCAAATCCATGGCCGCGTCAGGTTCACTGCCGCCGAAATAGGTGGAATAAACCAGTTGCCCCTTCGCTGTATCCAGGACGCTGACAAAGGCATCGGTGTTTCCGCCGTAAGTGGTCTGAACCGCGTTACTGGTGACGGGGAAATTCGGGGATAGCGTATACCCGCTCAGAACAACCCGGCCGGACGAATCCAGCACCATGCTGGTTGCTTCATCAATGCCGTCGCCGCCAAGAAAGCTCGCGTACAGCAGAGCGTTCGCACCCAAGCCGGCATTGATGTGCGCGATGTAAGCATCGCCATCGCCCCCGTAGGTCCCCTGATAAGCGTTACCGGCGATCCAGATGTCAGGCGAATACGTGCCACCCGCCAGCCAGATGGTTCCATCCGCCGCCACGGCGATCCCGTAAGCTTCGTCCCAGTGCGTGCCGCCAATGAAGATGGAATAGATTTTGGTAGCGGTTCCCGAGAGAGCCGGATTGAAGGCCGCGACAAACATGTTCTGCGTACCGATAAGCCCGCTTTGGAAACCGCCTGAATTCGGCAGATCGGTGGATTGCGTATCGCCGTCAATCCAGATATTTCCCGTCTTATCCACTGCGATCGCCTTTCCGGTGTCGAATCCGCTGCCGCCAAACAAAGTCGAGTAAACCACTGCCTGAGATGGATTCAGCCACATCACGAAAGCGTCAGCCGCCCCGCTCGATCCGCCGTTGGTAGTCTGCGCGGCGTTGGCCACGGGAAAATTCGCCGACAATGTCGAACCGGTCAAATAAACATCGCCGTTCGGACCCACCGTCATGCCCCCAAACACTTCGTCGCTGTTCCCTCCGATATAGGTCACATAAAGGACTTGAGAACTCGCCGGTAAAGCGGGGTTGACTACCGCCAGAAACAGATCCTGTCCTCCGCCCTCGGTGGTCTGCAAAGAGCTTCCAACCAGCGTCAGGTCTGTGGAACTGGTATTGCCGGCGATGTAAATCAGCCCGTTGGAGTCATGTCCGATTCCGTACGCCGTATCCTGATACGATCCGGCGAAATACTGCGCCACCGTTACCGTCGGGTCGATCACGAGCGCGCGCGTGTGATCGTAAGCGCCCAATTGGAATCCGTAAGATCCGTCGGCATTCTTGCGATAGCTGCTGAGGATGGAACGCCGGGATCCATCGCCATCCATCTGATAAGCCACCGGGTGTTTCTGGATCAGTTCGGAAACCAGGTCGCCGTGGCGATTCACATGCGCGTCTTTATCGTCCAGCCGCAACCGGATCCGCCGCGCGTCGGCGCCCGGATTCACGGTCAGATCGTATTCCAGTTCACCACCGTTGCCGTAGTAAGCCAGATCGATGCCCTGGTAAAGTCCCGGCACTTCCAGCCGGCCAAAGTTAGCAACCCCGCGCCGCCATTTGGAAGGATCGCTGCCGAAATACAGATTCGTCGTCGATCGCAAAAGCTGGTCCCCCTGCATTTGAGCAGACGGATTTGCGCCATCGAAACTCAACCGGACGTCTTTATGCCCGCTGCGCAGGACCGCCTGATGCGGGCTGAATTCAAAATGGAAGCGCGCGCCCCGAGCGACAAACTTCGCGGGGCTATCGCTGCCAGTGGCCTCAAACCGCAGTGGCGCGGCACCCAGAGTTCGGATCGGGCTAGATTCAGCAGCCGCCAGAGATGCGGCCGTTAAACACAGGAAAGAAAGATAGATTTTTAATTGCATGTCGAGACGAATGTCGCTAACGACGTATCCAATGGCAAACAGGTTAACGGAAAAATGTCGCGCCGCGCACTTTCCCGCCCTCCTCGGCTACTGGGCCGGTTACAAATGTTGACAATGTTTGAAGACACTGAGAACGAGTTTAACGTAACGGAGGGGCCGCGCATAGCGTCTGGCGAACTAAGAATGCATTCGACTCGACTTGTGCACATCGGTATCGTAGGCGCGGCGTGCGCCGCCATGCTTTTCGCCTCCGATTT
>PKZC01000345.1 GCA_003132905.1 Bryobacterales bacterium
GCGAGAACACGGCCGACAACGGCGGCGTGCGTCTGGCGTTCATGGCGTTGATGAAATCGATGGAGGGTAAGCCGCAACCTCCGAAGATCGATGGATTCACGCCGCAGCAGCGCTTTTTCCTGGCATGGGGTCAAGCTTGGTGCGAAAACGTCCGTCCCGAAATGTCGCGAATGCTGGCGCAGACCGATGGACATTCCCCCAGCCGCGATCGCGTGAATGGCGTATTGGGAAACATGCCGGAGTTTCGTTCAGCCTTCGCTTGCCGTGTTGGACAGCCTATGGTTCATGCACCTGCCTGCCGGGTTTGGTGAGAGGACTGTCACGTCCAATTAACACCGTGGTACTTGGGAACAGGCGGTAATAATTCCTGTTCACCTGGTCCTTTGCGGTGCGAAAGGCTATGAAATTCGCGCAGCTAGCGTGTGGCAATCGCCGTGCATATTGAGGCGGCGTTGAGAAGCCACTTCACTTCGCAAATTGCATTAGCGTCTCAACTATTCGCAGCTTCGGCTGGCTTGTATTTGTTGACGCCCCTGGCAGCCAACGCCCAGAGCCAGGCCGCGCCCGCAATTCAGAAGATGAGCAAAGCGGATCGCGAACTGACGCAAAAAATCCGGAAGGCTGCCAGCTTACCGTTTCTCAATGAACCAGTAGTCATAACATCGGCGCATCATTCTTAGCGAATCATTGTCAGTAAGTAATCGTCAGTTACTACACACGAGCGTTCCCCTCGAGGAGATAATTATGAGCAACACAGCGGTATTTGGGGTGTATCGAGACTCAGTCGGCCTGAGTGGCGGGCTGGAAGCATTTCGGGCGGCGGGCTTTCGAAATACGGATATTTCCGTTCTGCTGCCCGAAAACGCGGGCACCAAGGACTTCGTCCATCAAAAGGACACCAAGGCGCCCGAAGGTGCAACCGCAGGCGTCACGACGGGTGCCGTTGTTGGGGGCATCGTCGGGTGGTTGGCGGGTGTCGGAGCATTGGCGATCCCAGGAATCGGGCCGCTCATCGCCGCGGGCCCCATCGTTGCGTTGCTAGCCGGTGCGGGCGCGGTTGGCGCAGCCGGAGGAATTGTAGGAACGCTGGTGGGGCTCGGAATTCCGGTATATGAGGCCAAGCGTTTTGAGGGCCGCGTTAAAACGGGCGGAACGCTGGTGTCCATTCACTGCGACAACTCCGATTGGGTGAAGCGGGCTAAGAAAATCCTGGAGGACACAGGTGCGGAAGATATTGCCTCCAGCAGCGAAGCCAAAGCTGACTATGCGGTTAGCGAGCGGCCGGGTTCGCGCATCTAGCGCGGACAGAGACTGGCCTTCAGAAGGGGGCGCGCTCGATAATTTTCGGGTGCGTCCCTTTTTCTGTGAGTAAAATGGTCCCGTGACCCGGCGCTTGTTTCTTGCCGCTACCTCGGTGCCGGCCTTCGCTCAGAACATCCTGACATTAGCTCCCCCCAAAGCAAATGCGCGTATCCCATATGGAAAAGCGCCGCAGCAGTTCGGCGATCTTTTCCTGCCCACCGGCGGCGGTCCTCATCCTGCAGTCATATTCATTCACGGCGGGTTCTGGAGCAATTCCTACAGCCTGACGCACGCTGCTCATCTGTGCGCCTCTCTTGCTCGCGCCGGTGCTGCGGTCTGGAGCCTGGAATATCGCAGGCTGGGCGATCCCGGTGGCGACTGGGCCGGCATGTCGGATGACATCGTGCGCGGAAGCCAGCAGCTTGTCCCCAACGCCAGCCGGTACAACTTGGATCTGAAGCGTGTCATCGCATCGGGACACTCTGCCGGAGGTCAATTGGCGCTATGGCTCGCGGCGCAAATGGCTGTGGATCTGCGCGGTGTGGTTCCCTTGGCGGCGATTTCTGATTTGCGCCGCGCTTACGCATTACAGTTGGACGGCGGCGTGGTAGGTCAGCTTCTGGGCGGGTCTCCGGATCGGGTACCCCAGCGCTATTCCGCCGCTTCTCCGCGGGAACTGCTGCCCATCTCGGCGCCGCAGCGCGTCGTGCACGGCACGGCGGACAACGTGGTGCCGTTCGATATGAGTGAGCAGTTCGCCAAGGCATCTAAGAACGCTAAGCTTGTTCCACTCCAGGGGGCTGGACATTTTGATTTGATTGATCCGCGCACAAAATTCTGGCCGACCATCCAAAAGAACATTCTCGATTGGCAGTTTTGATTTCGAAACATTTCTTGTGAGATTTGTTCTAAAATAAGGCAACGTGCCTTTGCTTCGCCGTTGGGTCGCCTTGCTGGCGCTGTTTTCCGGCAGCCTGCTGGTAGCGTCCCTGGAATACTTCACGCCCCAGCATCAGCTGTCAGGTATCGGCGCCGGCCGCTCTGAGATGACGCCCGAGCTTTTGGCCGCGCGCANNGCCCGCGTCGCTGATCTCGGCGGTCGCGTATCTGGAAAGCTGGGGCGACGCGCAGGCCGCCAGCCCTGCTGGTCCCAAAGGCATCATGCAATTCTCCGAGGCGACGGCCCGGGCCGCCGGATTGCGCGTCGTCCGTACCACGCGCGTTCAGGTGACTACATCACACGAGTTGGTGCGCCGCAAACGGGGCCGATCTGTCTATCGGACCGTGCGTCACAAAATGCCGTACACCGTGACGGTTCGTGACGATCGCTTGAACCCGGACCGCGCCGCGCCCGCCGCCGCGCGCTATCTGGCCCGCATGGAAACGAAGTTCGGCAGCCGCGATTGGGCCATCTTCGCCTATCATTGCGGCGAAGGCTGCGTGTCCGATCTGCTTCCCCTAACCGAAGCCGCCGTGCACCATAAGCATCCCACCGTGGCGGAAATGTTCTTTGCCGCCAATCCCGCGCTCCATGAAGAACTCTACCAGGTGTTGCAGCGCGAAATGCAGCGCGATTACTCGCCCACCTACTGGTTCCGCATCAAACGCGCCGAGCAACTGCTGGCGTTATATCAGGAAGATCCGGCGGCGTTCCGCGAACTCGCCGAAGAGTACCAAAATCCGATCCATCCCAAGCGCCGCGCCGCCAATCGCTTGATGGTCTGGCTGAAATCGCACGACATTTTCTACCGGTCTAGCGACGATTTACGCCTGGCTAGCGGTAAAGGTCTGGCCAGAGTGTTCGACGATCCAAAATATTTCGGATTCTTATTGCCGGAGATGGCCGACGGCCCGGATCGGGATCTCTACCTGCAGGATTCGCCCGCGGCGATTGGAACGTTGCTCTATATCGCGTTCGAAACGCGGCGTCTGTTCGAACAGTTAAGACCCAAAAGTGAGCAGTTTGTGCCATTGCAGGTGGCGGAACTGGTGGGCACAACGGACCGGCCGGCGGAAGCAGGAACGCTGCTGGTGGATCCTGAGTTCCCGGAACATTCCACCGGGCAGGTGTTCGATATCGACCGTTCCAACCTCCCGCGCGGCGAGCGCGAGTGCCTTAATTTCACTTTGGACGATATGGGCTGGGACGGCTATCTCGGATTCATTCAGGTGACCGGCGACACCGTGCATATTGGATCCTCGCCGTCATCGCGGGAATTCTTCGCGGCTGTGTTCGAAGAAGCTGCTTTACCGAGATAGCTCTACAGGTCGCCGTCGTCCAAGGACGCAGCATGGGAGCCCCAAGTCAGCGCCGAGCTCTGCACTGTGGAATCTCCCCAGATGATTGCATCGCCCCAGATAATGGCGAATCCCTGCAGCGTGGAATCGCCCCAGATAATTGCGTCACCCCAGATAATGGCATCGCCCCAAATGATGGCATCACCCCAGATAATGGCGTTGGACTGAACAGTAGAGTCGCCCCAGATAATGGCATCGGCGGAGACCAACGTTACGGTTTGAGTTTGAGCGTTGTATTGTGCAATCGGTGACAGCGCTTGAAAATTCACGGGGTCCCGGTTTGTAAGCGCGCTCTCGATATCCAGATACCCTGCGCCCACCGCGAAAATATCCTGCTGTGTTACAAATGTGCCGGTGTGATGCAGGCTGGTGGCGCTGGTGTAGCGCGCAAACTGCTTGGTGGCGGTCTTCATGAGCCGGGCCTTAATTTGATCCGGCGTCAGAGTGGGATCTTCCTGCAGCATTAAGGCAGCCGCACCGCTGACAACCGGGGTCGCCATGCTGGTACCGCTCAGCTTGAAATAGTCGGTTGAAAGGCCGCCGCTGGACTTCTCGTAAGTAGCGGTTGAGATCAGGGTGTCCGGATGCTGGGTTGCTATGGTGCAGCCGGGCGAAGCCAGAAGCGAAACCACATTGTTGCCGGGAGCCACTAGGTCGGGTTTCACTACATGATCGAGCAGCGTGGGCCCCTTGGAGCTATAGCTGGCCACCTGGTCATCGCTGCGCCAGGGAGTTTGGTTGGCGTTCATCGCGCCCACGGTGATGACGTAGGGGTCGTTACCGGGCGAATTGATGGTTGCATAGCCGAGAGTGCCGAGCGAATTGTCGCGGCCCATATTTCCGGCCGCCACCACTACGGTGATCCCAGCTTTCCAGGCTGCCTCCACGGCCTGGCATAGCGGATCCAGTTGGAAGCTTTCATACACCGGGTGCCCGAGCGAAAGGTTAATAACCCGGATGTTGTATTGGTCCTTCAGCGCGATGGCTTCGTCGATGGCCTCGATCACGTCCGATTCCTGTCCGTTACCGTTGGCGTCCAGGACGCGAAGGTTTACGATATTGGCGTTCGGCGCAACCCCTTTGAAGGTGTGCGTGAAATTCGGACCGGTGGATTGCGCTCCATTCGCCGCCACGATGCCCGCCACATGCGTGCCGTGACCGTACTGATCGGAAGCATCCTGGCCGCTGACGAAGCTCTCGCTGAAGACCACTCGGGAATGCGACCCGTCGTTCGCGGCGAGGTCCTGCTTGAGTGCCACACCACTGTCGATCACCGCTACTCCCACTCCAGTCCCGGTCCAACCTTCACTCCACAGCGGATCGGCGTTCACGGTCTGAGTGGTGATGTCCAGGAGACTGGAAGTGGGCCTATTGGGAGAGATATATGCCACCTGCGGGTTTGAGGCCAGACTTTCGATCATCGAGACCGGCACGGTCATATGAGTTGCCGGGATGCTGCGGAAATGGCGTCGGATGCGGCCCCCAGGGCCAGCCAATTCTCCAGATCGTGCACCGGCGAAATTCTTATATTGAACGATGACATCCACCATGCCAGAGGCGGTGGAATGGGGGACGTCCGAGGCAACCTTAGGACCAGCGAACGCCAAAGAACCAACCAAACTGATCACAACAATTTGAATCGTTCGCTTCATGGATGGATAGCACCTCCGTCCTGGTACAGGCAGGTGGTAGCCCAAACTAAGTGGCTTTAGAATGTGTGAGATTCAAGGCGATGGGACACTTTGCCTTTGACAACTTGTCGGGGCGTGAGACAGTATGTCCCAAAGGTCCTGTCACCCACTAGTACCCCTGTACTATGCACCAAAAAATGGGGAAGGCTACTTCGGGACGGTGAAGTGAAACGTGGCGCCTTGGCCGAGTTGGGATTCCACCCAGATTCGCCCGCCGCGCTGCTCGACAATCCGCTTGCAGATCGCCAAACCAATGCCGGTGCCTGGGAATTCGCGGCCGTGCAGCCGCTTGAAAACGCCAAAGATCTGCTCGTGATAGCGGGGATCGATTCCGATTCCGTTATCCCGGAAGGAGAATTGAATAGTAGAACCGATGTCGGAAGCCGAGACATGGATCTTGGGCGGCTCCGCGCTGCGGAAGCAGATGGCATTCGAGAGCAACTGGCGGAAGAGCTGCGTCAACTGTGCGAAATCGAACTGAACTGAGGGCAGCGGATCGTTCGTAATCGTCGCTCCACTCTCGCGCACCACTGCATCGAGCATCAAGATCGCGCCTTGCAGCGCGCCTTCGGGCCCCACTTCCTCGAGCGGCTGGTCCAGGGAGCGGAACTGATGGGAATAGGTAAGTAAATCACCCAGAAGGCGATCCATGCGCTGGGTGGCTTCGAGGATATAACGCATGAAATCGACACCATCCCCGTCCAGTTGGCCCTGATAGCGCCGGTCCAGCAACTGGGTATAGCTCACAATCATGCGGATCGGCTCACGCAGATCATGCGAAACGGCGTAAGCGAATTGCCTGAATTCTTCGTGATGGCGCTTCTGCTCGGCGATCAGCCGAGCATCGAGCTGGTCCTCATCCGTGGGGGCTGGTTCGCTCTGGGGGCTCATAATCCCGTGCATTTCCATTCTACGCGCTACGTGAATCTTACGGGTCCTCTGCTATCCTGATCGCTTGGCACGCATCTTCCCTTTTCAACCTTATCGTTACAGCCCAAAAGCCGGGCCCATCGAGAACCTCGTCACCCAGCCTTACGACAAGATCTCGCCTGGCATGCAGGCGCGGTATCTCTCTCTAAGCCCTTACAACCTGGTTCGCATCATTTTGGGCCAGCGGACGCCGGATGATCGCGAAGGCAACGACGTCTACACCCGCGCCGCCGGTCTCCTTAAGGATTGGATCGGCAGTGGCGTTCTGGTGCAGGAGGGTGAACCGAGCGTTTACGCGTATTTTCAGAAGTTTACGGCGCCGGATACGGGACAAAATCTCGAGCGCAAGGGCTTCATAGGCATCGGAGCCATCGAGGAATACGCGGATGGGGTGGTCCATCGCCACGAGCACACGCTTTCCGGCCCGAAGAAGGATCGCATGGAGCTGCTGCGCCACACCCATGCGCATTTCGGCCAGATTTTCATGTTGTATCCGGATCCGGAACTGGCGATCGATCGGATTCTCGATCAGGCCGCGACAGGCGCGCCCGTGATCACACTCCAGGACGAAGATGGCGTGACGCATTCGGTCTGGAAAATCTCAGACCCGGCTGCGATCGCGCGGATTCAGGCGTTGATGGCCGACAAGAAGCTACTGATCGCCGACGGGCATCATCGCTATGAGACTGCGCTGGCGTTTCGCAATGAGAATCCGGGCCTGAAGGATGCGCAGAAAGTGATGATGACTTTCGTGAACATGCATTCGCCCGGACTGGAGATTCTGGCCACTCACCGGGTTTTGGGAGGGCTGGCTCAATTTGACGGGCCAGCGTTCGCAAGCAAGATTCAGGCGCGGCGGCTGGGTTCCATTGATGAATTGAAAAATGACGAATTGAAAAAGATCTTTCGAACGCCCGCCCCGGACAAGGTGCGCATCGGCTTGGCGCTGGCATCGGGCGAAGTTTATCTTTACGAGCGCGACCGCAAACCTGGGGATCTGGACGTGAAGGTGTTGCACGAGGAATTGCTCGGCACCGCGCTCGGCATTAGCGACGAGGCGGTGCGCGAACAAAAACACATTGAGTATGTGCGAGGGCTGGACGCGGCGCACGCCAAGGTTCGCGACGGCGGCGCACAAATTGCTTTCTTGCTGGAACCAGTAACCGTACAACAAGTGGCGGATGTGGCGTTCTCTGGTGGCGTGATGCCCCAGAAATCGACCGATTTTTATCCCAAGCTGCTTAGCGGTCTGACGATTTACAAGCTGGAGCAGTAAGAGAGTCCACGGCAAATACGAATTCTTCCACGGGCTTACCGCCGATCAGGTGCTCCTGGATAATGCGCTCCAGCACTTCGGGCGTGGCCGAGTGATACCAAACGCCGTCGGGATAAACCACGGCAATGGGACCACGCTCGCAGATGCGCAGGCAATTCGCTTTGGTGCGATAGACGCAACCAGAGCCCTGCATCAGTCCTGCTTCGGCCAGGCGTTTTTTCAAATAGTCCCAAGAAGCGTTGGTAACTTCGCGCTCCGCGCACTTGGGTTTGGTTTGCTCGGCGCACAAGAAAATGTGCCGCGAGAGCGAACCGATTCCGTAGTTGCGGGCGATGGTTGTGAGATCTTGATTATCTGGCGGCATTATCTGGCATCTTGGACGCGCTCCTTCCAGACGCCGCCGCGGCCGGTCCAGTAAGAGAGGGCTGAATCGATAGTAGCCGACATGTAGAATAACGCGACGAGCGGGAGCAGCGGCGCCCACGCGACAGATCGTCCGTAGAAACGTAGCGCGGGTGAGTAGGCGATTATCATCAAGATCCAGGCCGCCAAGCCCCAGATGGCCGCGAGCGGGTGATTGGTGAAGAGTAGCAGGGGCGGAGCAAGATAAATGATCGCCATTCCGAGAATGGTTCCAGCCAGCAACCACGAGGAGTGCTGAAGCTGAGCGAAGGCCGTACGCGAGATCATGGCACGGATTTCGGCGAAAGTAGTGTAATCGCGAATGCTCCGGGTTTCTTCGGTTACTCCCAGCCAGATCCTACCGCCGGTGCTCTTGACGGCGCGCGCGAGAGTGCAATCGTCGATGATGGCGTTGCGAATGCTTGCAATTCCACCAATGCGATCGATCGCGCTGGGACGAATCAGAATGCATCCGCCGGCGGCTCCGGCAGTCCGGCGACCACGTTGGGCGATCCAAGCGGGGGGATAAAGCATGAAAAAGAAAAACACGAAGGCCGGGATCAGCAGCGTTTCGGCGAGTGAGCGGCAGCGCAGTTTCACCATCAATGAGACCAGGTCCAGCTTTTCGGATTCGGCGCGTGCGACTAATTCGGCGATGTTGCCGTGGGCATGAACGACATCGGCGTCGGCGAACAGCAAGTAATCCGGCGCCAGCGACCGGGCGTACTTTAATCCCTCCGAGATGGCCCAGAGTTTTCCAGACCAGCCCGCAGGCAGCCGATTGGCCTGAACGATTGTGACGCCGTTCTGAGTGGCCACCGCGACCGTCCGATCGGAACTGTGATCGTCCACCACGATGATGTGCAGCGGTCCCGGATGGTTTTGTTCCAACAGGGAAGAAACAGCCGCGCCAATGACCGCCTCTTCATTCCGGGCAGGAATGATGACGCAAACCGATTTAGCTAACGCCGGTACCGCCGGCTTGAGCGACGCCGAGATCTGCCAGAAGCCTCCGCGAGTTGTAAAAAGATAAAGCCACGCGCCGAGTGAAGCGGCCGCGACCAGTTCGAGTGTCAAATCGTGATCACGACCTTGCCGATGAAATCGCCCGAGGCCTGGCAGCGGAATGCGTCGGCGGCTTTGGCGAAGGGAAAAACTTTATCCACCACCGGCTTGATCTTGTTCACTTCGATGGCGCGGTTCATATCTTCGAACATGGCGCGGCTGCCGACGCCGATGCCAATCATCGCGCCGCTCTTCATCATGAGAATGGCGGGATTGATGTCGCCTCCTCCAGCCAGGAATCCGATGAGCGCGACCTTCCCGGCGAAGGCGGCGGATTCGAAGGATTTATTAAGAGAGCCCGCGCCGCCGTTTTCCAGGATGTGATCGACACCACGGCCATTGGTGAGTTCCATCACTTCTTTTTGCCATTCCGGATAGCGCTTATAGTTGATTCCGTCGGAGGCGCCCAGCGTGCAAGCCCGCTGGATCTTGTCGTCGCTCGAAGACGTAATGATGACCCGCGCTCCGGCAGCTTTGGCCAACAGCAGGCCCGCCATGGACACACCGCCGGTGCCGAGACAGAGCACCGTGTCGCCGGGCTTCACGGGCTTGCCTGAGACCATCAGGGCGTTCCAGGCCGTGACCGCGGCGCAGGGCAGAGTGGCGGCTTGTTCAAACGAAATCGTGTTCGGCTTGGGAACAACTCCATCTTCGTGCAGCACGATGTATTCGGCGAGCGTTCCATCGAGAGGACTTCCCAAGGCGGGATGCCGCTCTGTCATGGGACCCGAGATCCAACTCTGGAAGAAGGTGCCAATCACGCGGTCGCCGGTTTTGAAGCGGGTGACGCCGGGACCGACGCCAGCCACTTCACCGGCGCCGTCGGAGAGCGGAATCAGGTTGCGAGTGACGGGACCGCCAAAATAATTTCCGGTGACCACCATCTGATCGCGATAGTTGAGCGATGTAGCGCGGACGCGTATAAGAACTTGGTGCGGCCCCGGCTGAGGGTCAGGGCGTTCGGCGGGGCGCAACCCGTCCAGGCTGGTTGCGCCTTTTTCAACTTCGTAAACTTTCATCTGTACGATTGTACAGATTAGAACGGATATAGCGAAATGCTGGCGGCCGGAGCCACAGCTTGTTCGTCGGAAGGAGCGCCCACCGGCTGTTCCTGAAGCTCTCCGGCGACTGGGCGGCAGAAGATGCCGGAGTCGCCAAGGTAGACTTCGAGTTCGGACGGCCGAGGCAGCGTCCCCTGGATGAGTGCTTCCGACAGCGGATCCTCAATGAACTTCTGGAGAGCGCGGCGCAGCGGACGAGCGCCGTAGCTGCGATCCACCAGCGTTTTTTCGAGAATGTACTTGGCGGCGTCTTCGTTCACGCGAATCTTGATCTGCTTGGCGACCAGATTCACGTTGATCTGTTCGACCAAGAGGTTGATGATCTGCAACAGATCCTCGTCGGCCAAGGACGTGAACAGAATCACCTCGTCCAAGCGATTCAGGAATTCCGGATTGAAGGCCTTCTTCACTTCGGCCATCACCTGATCTTCCACCTTGGACGGAACGCCGCTGATGTTGGGCGCAGAGAATCCAATGGACGCTTTCTTGTCGAGGAAGCGCGCGCCCAGGTTGGACGTCATGATGATGATAGTGTTCTTGAAGTCGACAGTATTACCGAGACCATCGGTCAACTGGCCATCTTCAAAAACCTGCAGCAGGATGTTATAAACATCCGGATGCGCCTTCTCGATTTCATCCAACAGGATGATGGAATAAGGGGCGCGCTTCACGCGTTCGGTGAGCTGGCCGCCTTCCTCATAGCCGACATATCCGGGAGGCGAACCGATCAACTTCGAGACCGAGTGTTTTTCCATGAACTCGGACATGTCGAAGCGGATGAGCGATTTTTCGCTGCCGAACAGGAATTCAGCGAGTGCGCGGGCAACCTCGGTTTTGCCGACGCCCGTGGGGCCGAGGAACAGGAACGATCCGGCGGGTCTTTTTGGAGACTTTAATCCGGCACGGGAACGGCGAATGGCGCGCGCCAGGGCCGAGATAGCCTTTTCCTGACTGATGATGCGCTTGTGCAGCTCTTCTTCGATGCGAATGAGCTTGGAAATTTCTTCTTCCCGGATGGCGGTCATCGGGACGCCGGTCCAGCGGGCGACAACGTCTTCGATGTCGTCTTTGGTGACGACGCCCGTCGAGGTATCGTCCAGGTTGTATTTCTCACGCAACAGGCGCAGATTCTCGCGCTCTTTGCGCTCTTCGTCCGAATAGAAACGCGCCTTCTCGAACTCGTGATTCGCGATGGCGTTCTCCATGCGATGCACGATGAACTTGATGCGCTTCTGGATATCGGCCACTTCGCCGGGCAGTGTGGTCTGGCGCAGCTTTACGCGCGCGCCGGCTTCATCGATCAAATCGATAGCCTTATCGGGCAAAAAACGATCGGGAATAAAGCGAGTGGAGGCGTGCACGGACGTTTCGATCGCTTCGTCGGTATAAGCGACCGCGTGGAATTTCTCGTAGCGCTCTTTGATGCCGAACAAAATGCGGATCGCATCCGATTCGTTGGGCGGCGGTACTTTTACCGCTTGGAAGCGGCGCTCAAGCGAACGGTCTTTTTCGATGGACTTCCGATACTCGCTCGGGGTGGTGGCGCCGATGCACTGAATCTCGCCGCGGGAAAGGGCGGGCTTCAAGATATTGGCGGCATCGAGCGAACCTTCCGCCGAACCCGCGCCAACCAAGGTGTGCAGCTCGTCGATGAAGATGATGGCGTTCTGATTCTCCATCAGTTCCTTCATGATGGTTTTCAGCCGCTCTTCGAATTGACCGCGATACTTGGTTCCGGCCACAATGAGCGAAAGGTCGAGGGCGAGAATACGCTTGTCGGCCAGGAACGAGGGAACGTCTCCCTCGGCGATGCGCTGGGCCAACCCTTCCACGATGGCAGTTTTGCCAACGCCTGGCTCACCGATCAGAACCGGATTGTTCTTGGTGCGGCGGCAGAGGATCTGGACTACGCGCTCCAGTTCATAGTCGCGGCCGATCAAAGGATCAAGCGAGCCGTCCATGGCGGCCTGGGTCAGGTCGCGGCTGAACTCGGCCAGCAGGGAGCTCTCTTTGGGACGGCTGGAGGCAACCTTTTCGGACGACGACCGCTGGATTTCTTCGCGGACTTGCGACAGGCGCAGGCCACGTTCATGCAGAATCTCGGCGGCAAAACACTTTTCTTCCCTGAGCAGGCCCAGGAGCAGATGCTCCGTCCCGATGTGCTTGTGGTTCAAGCGCTCGGCTTCTTCGGCGCCATAGGCGAGCACCCGCTTGCACTCGTGGCTGAGGGGCAGATCCACCGAAGTGGACACCTTCTCCCGAATGGTGGTGTGGGCTTCAATCTGCTTGCGAATAGATTCGATAGCGGCATGGGACCGCAGGAAGCGATTCGCTAAGGCTTTATCCTCCCGCAGGAGACCGAGCAACAAATGCTCCGTCTCGATATAGGGACTTCCAAACTGGCTGGCCTCGTATCTTGCAAAGAAGATTACTCGGCGCGCTTTCTCGGTATAACGTTCAAACATATAAACCGCCGTCCTTACACATTATCGGATGTTCCGGGCCCAGCCGACAGAGCAGAAACTCCGTCTCCGGACCAATGGGTCAAATCCCCTTTGTCCAACTGCAGAATCCGGTCGCATCGGGTCGCAAATGAGAGGTTATGCGTGACGAAAATGGATGTCAACTTATGAGAGCGGTGCAGGTCTTGGAGCAGGGAGATGATCATTTCTCCCGTCCGGAAGTCCAGGTTCCCGGTAGGCTCGTCGGCGAGCAAAACAGAGGGGTTACCGGCCAAGGCTCTAGCGACGGCAACGCGCTGCTGCTCACCCCCCGACAACTCTCCCGCGCGGTGTGAGGCGCGGTTTCGTAGCCCAACTTCATCTAACCTCGCCAGCGAAACAGGCTCCGCATCCTGGATGCGTTGGCCCCTTATCAGCAAAGGCATCATCACGTTTTCAAGCGCCGTAAACTCAGGCAGCAGGGAGTGATTCTGCCAAACGAACCCAATCTCCCGGTTTCGAAACTCGGCGAGCTCGGTGTCCGAGAAATTGGAAATGTCCTGTTGTCCGAAGTATATCGTACCGTCGGAAGGCCTGTCCAGGCCGCCTAAAAGGTACATAAGAGTGCTCTTACCTGCGCCCGATTCCCCAATGAGCGCAAGGCTTTCGCCGGGCGCAATATCGAAGCAAAGGTCTTGAAACACCACCAAATCGGTCCCGCCGGATCGGAACCTCTTGGTTAAATTGACGCCGCGGAATCCGCCAGCGCCATGGGTGTACATGGTACGCCGCCCCCTCTGTTACTAGGCTATCACCGGTTTGCAAATTGGGATGTCGGAAGAGTATTAAGAATCGTTTGGAATCGTACTAGGACGGGGGGCGGTTGGGGGTTGGGGATTAGGGATTCGGGGCTGGTGGTTGGTGGCTGGTGTTGAAGGTTACTCGCCGGAGGGTGGGCAGAATTGGTCAATGCGACGTTGCGATGCCTTCTTTATTGCCGGATCATACGCGACGGCGAGGGCTTGGCGGGCGAACGAGCACGCTAGCTTGGCTTCTTCGGCACCAGCGATGTCTGCGGCGACGAGGTTGATCTTGGCCAGCGAGTTGCCGTGCAACTCGGGATTGAGTCGCCAAAGTGGTTCCAGGATCTTGCGGGCTTCTTCGCAGGAAGCTCTCGCCTCATTCATCCGTTGGGCATCGCTGTAAAGATTGGCTAGGTTGTGCAGTGTCCTTGCGACATCGGGCAGGTGCGCGTCCGGGTTGGCCTCCGCCAAGCGCCTGTATATCGCGACCGCTTCTTGGTAAGACCGTTCGGCCTCCCTCATCCGCTGCGTGTCGCTGTAGAGATTTGCCAGGTTGTTCAGCGCCATCGCGACATCAGGCAGGTACGCGTCCGGGTTCGCTTCCGCCAAGCCTCGATAGATTGTGAGCGCCTCCTGAAAAGACTGCTCGGCCTCCTTCATCCGCTCCGTGGCTCTGTAAAGATCCGCAAGGTTGTTCAGCGTCATCGCGACATCCGGCAGGTACATCTCAGGGTTCGCTTCCGCGGAGCGCCTGTAAATTGTGAGCGCGTCCCGGTAGGACCGCTCGGCCTCCTTCATCCGCTGTGTGTCGCGGTAAAGAATGCCCAAGTTGTTCAGCGTCATCGCGACGTCCGGCAGGTGCGCCTCCGGGTTCGTTTTCGCCAATTTCCTTTGAATCTTGAGCGCCTCCTGATAAGACTGCTCGGCCTCTTTCATCCGCTGTGTGTCGCTGTGGAGGTTGGCCAGGCTATTCAGAGTCCTCGCGACATCAGGCAGGTACGCGTCCGGGTTCGCTTCCGCCAAGCGCCTAAGAATCTCGATCGCCTCCTGCCAGGACTGCTCGGCGTCCTTCATCCGCTGGGTGGCGCGGTAAAGAATGCCCAAGTTGTTCATTATCGTCGCGACATCCCGGAGGTGCGCTTCCGGGTTGGCTTGTGCTAGGTTCAGGAAAATTGTGAGCGCCTCTTGATAGTGCCGCTCAGCCTCTTTGGGACGTTGCGTCTCGGCGTATCGGTTTGCAAGCGTGCCTAACGCATTGGCGAGCGGAGGCAAATACGAATCCGGATCCGCTTTCGCCAGATGCCGCTGCCTTTCCACGGCATCCTGCAAGGTTTTGAGAGACTGACGGCTGCGGACCGGCTCCGACCGCTGTTCCGTCTGTGGCGACAGGTCCGATTTTGGTTCCTGTGCGAACTCGCTCAGCGTCATCTTGATCTCGAACCAGGAGGCAAGGTCCGGCGCTTCCGCTTCCGCCTTGGGTGCCACAGACGCCGGAACCCACCAGAGTTGCACGAGCGGCATACGAGCGATCACCTCTCGCCTGAGGTTGAGCGACCGGAAGGCGGCGGGGAATCCTTCCGGGCCGGCATCGAACAAAGGCGAGAAGTCGACGGCGACCACCGGCAAAGAGCCAGTCGTTGGGATTCCGCTCAATTGGTCCTCCAACCAGGCCGCGGCCTGCGCCGCTTCGTGAGGATGAAATTGAATTTGCTCGATTGCGGTGGAGAACGACAGCCGCTCCAAGACAACCGCGCGGCTGACCTCGGAAACATAGCGTATCCAGACAATGCCCGGGATCTTCAACCCGATCCATTCCCGGATGCGGGCGGTGACCGCAGCGATGGTTTCCTCGATCGCGCTTGCTGGAGGGCCGCCGATCATAACTTGCTGCCGCCGGGAGGGCCCTGTTCCAATTTTCCGAACTCAATCAACAGGTCGACAATTAAGGGATGCACCCCAACCCAACCCGCGCCGTTGTATTGGAGGGCGCAGCGCTGCCTGAGAAGGAGGTAGAGTACGCGATCGGGAACTCCGATGGTGGGATCTTCGCGTCGATAGATGCCGAGGAGGCGGTCCAGCTTATCCGTGAGCGGCACCTCGGCGGCATCTTGACCGGTAGATCCCAGTAGTTGCCTATAGTCATTGCGAAGGCTCACTATGGCGCCGTCTGCGTCCTGGATGGAAATGACGTCCGCAAATCGGAGCCGCGCGGAAAGCATTGCGTTGCGGATCAGAGAGAACAGATCCCGGAGGTTTCCTCCAGAGGCGATGCAGAAGCGCTCCAAAACATCGTCCGCAAAAAGCCGTTCGTTTGCACGAGCCGTAACGACAGCCCGCAGTGCGCCGATCACCTTGTCGTCCTTTTGGTGAGTCTCTTGATATACCGCGATGTCTGGCAGCACGAAGGAATCAAAATTGGGTGGCAGAATGATGGTGGCGTCTTCGGAGTACTTCAGCCAGATTGGAATGACGACAATGAAGTGTCCGTCCAGCGCCTGAAGACTGGGCCGCAGCCCCATGAACAAATCTTTCAGCGCACCGGCGGCAAGACCGATCTTCTCCAGATCTTCCAGCACGATTACCCACTCGCGGCCTTTTTTATGTTTCCTGAGGAGCCGATTGCACTCCTGAAGAACCCTATTCATTAGATCCGTGAGTTCGGAGACGAAGGATAACTCATATTCCTCCGATCCACGCTCGCGAGTCCTGCCCTGTTTGATGTTGCCAAACAGCTTCAACAGGAACGGCGTCGTGAGTCCCGCGCTGAATTCAGCGGAGGACACTTGAAGGTGCTTGGTCCATTTTGTGGCGAGGTGGTTCCGCACGTCTTCGAGCATCGCGGCCAGATCCGTGTCCTCAAATCCGATGACCGAAGGTTTGGTGACTTCGTAGACGAGGCGGATTAGGATGAGCAGAAGGATGTCGTAATAGCGGAGCGTGCCCGGATTGAGCTCGGATGTGATGCTGATGCGTAAAGCACGAAATCGATCCTCCACATCAAGGAGCAAGCGGCTCAACTCCGTGGTCTTGCCGACGCCGGGGTGTCCGAGAAAGAAAGCTTTGAACGGCAACTGCGCAGCGTGCGCGTCTTCCAGGCAGATCTTTAGCTGGCCGGTGCGATTGATACCGCGGGCTTCCTGGATTCCGGGTTGATAAAACGCCTTCAGTTCCTCTTCGGTCTCGAGCGCCTCCGGATGAAGTGTTTGAGGGATTTCGGCCAGCGTGGTGGCAGGCGTGGTTCGAAGCAGCCGGCGAGAGGAAGCGGGCGGTAACATGCCTTTTATCAATTCTACCCGCGAAAGCAAGAAGTCTATATACTGGCTCAGAAATGAAGATTCCAACTTTTGAAGAACTGCCGATCCGGAAGGATTTGCCGGCGGATTGCTCCTGGGGCGTGTTTGGCGACAATGACGCGCTGGGGTGCCTGAACTTCTTGACGGCGGAGGGCGTGGTGGAGGCGGCGGGGCTGGTGAAGTCCGGGAAAGTGTTTCGCCTGGACGCGCGCATGGGATTCGCCAAGCCGCCGTTATTCGGACGCGCGCCGGCCGAGCACAAGGTGGTTCCGCTCGCGCCGATGGCCAATGATGATTTCGTGCATTTCAATACGCAGGAAGGCAGCCAGTGGGATGGTCTGGGCCACGTGGGACACGTCCGGCACGAGCGTTTTTATAGCAACGTCACGATCGACGAGGTGCGGGGCGGGAACACCAAGCTCGGGATTCATCATTGGGCGAACAAGTTTGTCGGACGCGGACTGCTGATCGACGCGTTCGGTTATCGGAAGGCGAAGGGGATTCCGGTGAATCCTTTGGATCGGGAGGTCTACACGCTTGCCGAATTGAAGGCGGCGATCGAGCATCAAGGCAGCGCTCTGAAGCCGGGCACGATCCTGCTGGTTCGCACCGGGTGGATGGAGTCATACGAGAAACTGACTTCCGATGAAAAGCGCGCGATTGCGCCCATGGACAAGATGCGATCGGCCGGCATCGAGGCGAGCCGCGAAGTGGTGGCATGGATGTGGAACAATCGCGTGGCGGCGATCGGAACGGATTGCCCGTCGGTGGAAGCGTTCCCCTCTGACTTCACCGATGAAGGTATATTGCACTACCGGACGCTGCCGCTGCTGGGGCTGCCGCTCGGCGAGCTATTCGTGCTGGCGCCACTGGCTGAAGACTGCGCGCGCGACCGGCGCTACGAATTCATGGTGGTTTCAACGCCCTTGAATGTAGAGGGTGGCATCGCATCGCCGCCCAACGCGGTAGCTATCAAATAACGCTAGATAGTTTCGAGCTCTTCTTCGAGCAACTGCTTTTGATATAGGTCCGCGTAGTAGCCACCGTTGCGGATCAACTCGGCATGCGTGCCCTGCTCGGCCACTTCGCCATGTTCGATGACGAAGATCTGGCTGGCGTTCTGGACGGTGGAAACACGGTGCGAGATCAGGATGGTGGTGCGGCCTTGCATGACATCTTCGAGGCTTTGGAGAATGCGCTCTTCGGTGAGAGTGTCGACGCTTGCGAGGGCGTCATCGAGGATCAGGATCTTTGGATCGCGCAGGATGGCGCGGGCTATGGCGACGCGTTGCTTCTGCCCGCCGGATAGCGTGATGCCGCGTTCTCCGATGATGGTGCCGTAACCGTCGGGGAACGTGGCGATGTCGGGCGCGAGTCCGGCGAGATCGGCAGCACGCGCGATGTCCGCTTCCGTGGCATTGTCGACGCCCCAAGCGATGTTTTCGGCGAGCGTGGCGCTGAACAGGAACGTTTCCTGTGGCACGAATCCGATCTGGCGGCGCAGCCATTCCGGATCGAAATCGCGCAGATCGACGCCATCGAGGAACACAGCTCCGCGCGTGGGATCCATCAGGCGCGGGATCAAACTCACCAGCGTGCTCTTGCCGCTGCCGGTGTGGCCGACGATGGCGACGGTTGCGCCAGCCGGAATCTCGAGAGTGATGTTCTTGAGCGCATAGCCTGCGGGATACTTCATCTCCACCGCTTCGAAACGCAGTTCCCCTCTCACATCCTGGTATTCGACCTGGGCTTTGTATTCCCGTCTTTGGATGCTTGGCTTCTCATGCATCAGCTCCATGATGCGGCTCCAGGAGGCAGTGCCGCGCTGCATCAGGTTCACCACCCATCCGAGCGCGATCATGGGCCAAATTAGCATGCCCATATAGGTGTTGAACATAACGAAGCTGCCGATCGAAATGCGATGCGCGAGCAATTGATAGCCGCCGCCCAGCAGCACAATCAGGAAGCCGATTCCGATCAGGGCTTGCAGCAGCGGCATGAAAAGCGCCGAGAGCCTGGCAAGCCCGATGTTCTGAGCGACATAATCCTGGTTGAGCAGCTCGAACTTGCGGATCTCGGGCTCTTCCTGCGCATAGGCGCGAATGACACGCACGCCCGAAAGATTCTCCTGGACGCGGCTGCTGATGTCGGAAAACATTTTCTGGATGGTTTCGAAGCGATCGTGGATGCGCCGGCCGAAGAGGACGACCGCTATGCTGACCAGCGGAGCGGGGATGAGACAGAACAGCGTAAGGCGCCAATCCACGCGTCCCATAACGGCTATCAAAAAGACGGCGGTGAAAAATGTTTCGGTGAAGTACATGATGCCCGGGCCGAGCATCATGCGAACCGCGTTCAGATCGTTGGTGGCGCGCGCCATGATGTCGCCAGTGCGGTAGCGCGCGTAGAAATCGGAAGAGAGTGTCACCAGGTGCGAGAACAACTGATTGCGAAGATCGTATTCGACGTCGCGCGAGATGCCGATCAGA
>PKZC01000107.1 GCA_003132905.1 Bryobacterales bacterium
TGAAGACGATCTTGGCATAATCGTCATCGTTGGAACCTTTTTCATTGATCGTTATCAGAGTACGCAGTGAAGGTCCAAGCTCCGGGTCGGAACAGTTTTGGTATTTGTCGTAAGTTGGCTTGTCGACGTGAACGATCCAGCCGACGCAGCAGGTATCCTCGCAATCGGCGCCGATGCAGCGAAACGCATGATAGGACCGAGGTTGGAGCCGTTTTACCGGCCTGAGCACTGATTGAGCATAGCACGCGGGCTAGTTCAATACCTTCAATTCCGCCGCAGCCGTCAGATTATAAAAGTCGCGCAAGCGACGCGCTGCCGCTGGACCGATCACCTTCGCCAATTCCTCGACCGGGGCCTCTCGAACGCGCTCCAGGCTTCCGAATTCCCGCAGCAACTTTGCGATGGTCTTGGCGCCGATGCCATCCACCTGTTCCAGCTCCGAGGTCAGACGCGCCGCGCCTCTGCGTGTACGGTGGAAGGTGACGGCGAAGCGATGTGCTTCGTCTCGCACCATCTGAATCACGTGCAGCACCGGTGAATAGCGGTCCAGCTTGATCGGTTCGTCTTCTTGGCCGTAGACGTAGATGATCTCTTCGCGCTTCGCGATGGATGCGACTGGCTGGTTGATCACCCCGATCGCTTCCAGCGCTTCCACCGCCGCGTGCAATTGGCCCAGGCCGCCGTCAATCAGGATCAAGCTGGGAAACGGCTTGTTCTCCTGCTGTAGCCGTGAGTAGCGGCGCGTCACCACCTCGCGCATGGACGCGAAATCGTCGTTGCCCACCACGGTGCGGATGATGAACTTGCGATAGTCCGACTTCTTCATCCGTCCGTCTTCCCAAACCACCATACTGGCTACTTTGTCGGTACCTTGGATATGGGAGATGTCGAAGCATTCGATGCGCTTGGGTGGGTCGGGCAATCCCAGCGCGTCTTGCAACGCTTCCTGCATGGCCTTTGACGTCGGGTGCATAATGCGGAAGCGCTGCTGGAAGGCATGTTTCGCATTGGTCTGCACCAGATCGAGCAGAGCCTTTTTCTGCCCGCGCTGCGGAGTCAGGATTTCCACCTTGTGTCCGCGTTTCTCGCTGAGCAGTTCCTCCAGCGCCTCCCGATCTTCGAAATCCACTGGCACATGGATCCGGCTGGGGATGTACTGCTCGTTGAGATAAATCTGCTTGAGCAGCGACGAGAAGAACTCGTCGGGCTGGAAATCAAGCAGGTCTTCCCAATAATATTCGCGGCGATCGACAATGCGGCCGTTGCGCAGGTGAAACAGGTTGGCGGCTACCAGCGGCGGCTCGGCATGGTACGCCAGGATGTCGATGTTCTCGCCTTCTGCGGCGGCCATCTTCTGCTTCTCTTCCATTTCCTCAACGGTGGAAACCAAGTCACGCAAACCGGCCGCTTCTTCAAAGCGCGTCTCTTCCGATGCCTGGCGCATGCGTGCGCGCAAATCGCGAGCCAGGTCCTTATGGCGTCCTTCCAGGAACAGCTTCACGTCGCGAACGGCCGCGGCGTAGGCTTCGTCGTTAGTTAAGCCTTCCACGCACGGTCCCAGGCAGCGATGGATGTGGAACTGCAGGCAAGGATGGGTGTGCAAGCGCGTGAAATCCACTTTGCAGGATGGCACCTTGAAATGGCGATGAATAAAATGAACCAATCTGTGCGCCAGATTGCCGGGGAAATACGGACCGTAGTAGGTGGAACCGTCTTTGATCAGGCGTCGCGTCACGTATACGCGCGGATACTTCTCGTTGGTGAGCTTGATGTAAGGGAACGTCTTGTCATCGCGCAGCAGAATGTTGAAGCGAGGCTTCCACTGCTTGATCAGGTTGTTCTCGAGCGCCAGCGCCTCTTTGTTGTTGTCCACCAGGATGTATTCGATGTCGCGGGCGTCAGCGATCAGCGTCCCAGTCTTGCGTTCAGCCAGCCGGTCGTCATTGAAGTAGCTGCGCACGCGCGCCCGAAGGTTTCTGGCCTTGCCGACATAGATCACTTCGCCGTGCTGGTCTTTGTATAGATACACGCCGGGCAGCAGGGGAAGTTGGGCGGCTTTTTCCCGGAGTTCCATTGCGAAAGGGGGCTACTTCTATTGTCGCAGGATGCTTGCCGATCGCCTATGACCGCAATCTTTGCATGAGCGCAACGTCATCGACCACGGCGATGCCCATCTTATCGAGATATTCAGAGGCGGGCGTTTCAAAGAAGTCCTCGTCCTTCGTGCAAAGTATCTCCGCTTCACCAATGATCGCGGTCTGCATGACGATCACATCGTGTACGTCGCGGATGGGCGCTATCACAAGAGGATTTAACGCAACAATTTCGGCGGAACGACGCAGAAAGGCGATGTAGTCGTACACAAGGGATTCAGACAGGTCGTAAAATGCCCGCAATCGAGGATAACGGAGCACTCTTGCAAGTTCATGAAGCATCTCGTTTGACAAGACGAGGCGGTGCTCACTATCAATAATGCTGAGCAATAATTCGCGCGCCAGGCCGCAGGAGTGCTCGTTCGCTCGAACTAGAATCGTGGTGTCGAGGACGATTTTCACCGATGCAATCGATAGCCAGGGCGAACACTCCTCATGGCCTCATCGATGATGTCTTCGGCTTCCTCAGGAGCGCCTGGCATGCGCCGGGCGTCCACCTCTGAAAAATACTTCTTCAACTGTCCCGCTAGTTCGTGTTTTCGTTCCTCGGACAGCGCAGGGGGTTCGATGGCGCGAATGCTGATTGCCTCGTCCTCCAGAACCCGGCGGCCTAGCAGGCTTTCGATGGCGGCCTTCTGGTCGGGCGAGAGGTCTTTTGCATGGCGTATCATGGCAGGGAAACCTGCCTTCCAGTATGACGCATCCGACCCTACGCTCCGCAAACCATACCATCATTTCCCTCCAATGGTGATCACTACCGAATTTGTCGACATCCCCTCCGGTGGCGCTCCCATGCGGATGTTCGTGGCTGCACCCAAAGCCCCCGGAAAATACCCAGGCATCATCTGCTATTCGGACATCTTCCAACTCACTGGTCCCATGCTGCGGTCTGTGATTCGTTTGGCCGGGTATGGATTCGTGGCGGTGGCCCCGGAGATCTATCATCGGGTGGAACCCCCGGGATCGGCCATACCCTTCGACGATACGGGCCGAACTCGAGGGATGGAAGACGCGGCGAAAACGCCCGTGGCGCATTTCGATGAGGACCGGCGTGCCGCATTGGACTATTTGGCGAAGCATCCGCTGGTAGCAACAGGCCAACTGGGCGCAATGGGCTTCTGCATTGGCGGCCATCTGGCTTTTCGCGCCGCGTTGGAGCCGGATGTTCGCGCCACGGTCTGCTTTTATGGAACTGGCATCCATGATGGAAGACTCGGCCGTGATCCGGATGCTGGCTCGCTCGCACAGGCGGGAGAGATTCGCGGGAAGCTGCTCATGATCTGGGGTAGCGCCGACCCACACGTGCCCGAGGCCGGACGCGCGACGATCGATCGGAAGCTGCGCGATGCCAGGATCGACTACGCGATGAAGCTTTACCCCGCCGAGCACGCCTTTATGCGCGATGAAGGCCCGCGCCATGATCCCGAGGCCACCGACCAGGCGTTCGCCGATATGATTGGGCTGTTTCGGGGCGCGTTTGGTCCTCGCTATACTTGAGATTGTGGTACGCAAAGTAGCAATCGGGTTCCTGCTGGCGGGCGTTCTTTTCGCGCAAGACGACAAACAACTCAAGACCCGCCCCCCGGATCAGTCCAAGCCCCAACAGCAACAAGAGCAGGAACCTCCCGAAGAAGACGAGAGCCTGGCTCCAAAAACGTACTCCTTCAATCCGCTCGAAGCCGAGAAAGATCTCAAGGTCGGCAATTACTATTTCAAGAAGGGCAACTACAAGGCGTCCACCAGCCGGTTCCGCGAGGCTACTTTGTGGAATCCCACTTCCGCCGAGGCCTTCTTGCGGCTGGGCGACAGCGAGGAAAAGTTGAAGGACAAGAAGGCGGCCGACGAGGCCTACTCGAAGTATCTGGCGCTTTCGCCGGACGGCAAGGAAGCCGAGGCGGTCAAGAAAAAGTTATCCCACCCGCGGTAGCCGCTTGCGTTTGCGGCGGTCATTCTGAGTTTTGATCACGGCGATTAGCCGGTTCACGCCTGCCTTCCAATCGGGAAACAGATCCAAATATTGAATCTGTTTTGAGATGCGGCGCGGCACCAGGCAATGGTCCAGTCGCACCGGGATCAGGAAAATCTCATCCAAGGGTACCTTTGCCGCGCAAAACAACGCGTAACGAAGTTCGCTGTGGAAGCTGCCTTTTTTCGATGTGGCCCTTCGTGAGTAGCAGGCGACGAAGAAGTCGGACGTTTGAATGGCGGTTTCGATGGCTCGCGGCCAGTTCTGTCCCGGCATTAGCTTCTTTTTGTCCAGCCAGGGATGAAAACCGCTCTCTTCGAAGGCTCGGTAGAGCTTCTTCGCAAACCGGAGGTCTTCTTCGACATAGGCAATGAATACGCGTGGCTTAGTCTGCGCCACAAAGCGAAAACCATGCTTGCCTCCGGGCGACAATGTGCCCAGCCCGTCGATCTCGACAGACCGTCCCCGCTCCAGCGCCTCCCGTAGCACACGAGCGATATGTCGAGTGAGAGCCGCATTGGAGGGAGCGTCGATCACTTGGATGCCTTACTCGCCTTGAGAGCTCCGGTCGGCTGAGCGCCGGGGGGTAAGTACTCTTCAAAATAGAACAGCGGTTTGGGGCCGGGCAGGAAGGTTCCCAAGCCCGGAAGGGAGGCACTTTGTCCGTGCCGAATACTCAGCAGTATCCCGTTCAGAATACTGTCCAGTTGGTCGGCGGCCGCAGCTGAGGATATCCCGGACTCTTTGGCCAAACGTTTCGCTAATTGTTCTTTCTTCACGTAGCCATGTTAGGGCAACAGGGACTCTCAGGGAGGGAGGCCCGGGGCATCCTAAACCAGCAAGTCGTTCTAAATGAATTAGATACAGCCTAGCCTTCGGACCCGGGTGGACCTGTCACTCGTTTTGCAAATGAAGCGCTTTTAATAGGAGCTTAAGGATGGGTTCATGTCGGGCTGAAATGATAGTGCAGAAGTTATCGATATAGCTTCTGACACCTAAGGAGATCTCAAAAATGAAGAAACTCATGACTTTGATGCTCGGCCTGTCGTTCCTGATGGGAACCGTCAGCCTGTTCGCGCAGGATAAGCCGGCGGATGCCCCCAAGACCGAAAAGAAGGCCAAGAAGAAAAAGGCGAAGAAGCCCGCCGCCGACACCGACAAGAAGAGCTAACTAGTTTTTCTAAATCGTTAGCCAAAAGTTTTGAGTCGCGCATGCGTCCCGGTTTTCCGGGTTCGCCATGCGCGACAACTTTTTTGGGGCTGCTTCCGGCTTGTCAACCGCCCGGAATGCTATTACGCTCGGTTAGCATATGAAGTCCGTGATTTGCCTTTTGGTGGCCATGTCTAAAATAGCTGCCCAACCTCAAGCCCTGAATTGGACGGCGGAGCAAGATCACCAGAACATGATGGATCAGCTGGGGATCAAATCCTTGCGCCTTGGCCCAAGCGGCGACGAGACGAAACCGAATCACGCAAATTACGATGAGTCCAAGGCCAATCCGTTCCCGAATCTGCCCGATGCGCTGACACTGCGCAGTGGAAAGATCGTTACCACCGCGGAAATGTGGTGGAAGCAGCGCCGCCCAGAGATCGTCGAAGACTTCGAGCGCGAGGTGTTGGGCCGCGTTCCCAGGAACGTTCCCAAGGTTATGTGGACAGTCACGGACACAGCAACTACGCTGGTGGGCGCAAATCCCGCCCTCAGCAAACAGCTTGTGGGGCACGTGGACAACTCTTCGTATCCACTGATCAACGTCGATATCCAGATGACTGTGGTAACGCCTGCCAAGGCAACTGGCGCTGTTCCAGTGGTGATGATGATGACGTACCCGCGCGGTGCAGTGCCGCAAAGGCCACCCACTCCGGGCGCAGATCCGCCCGCGACGGAGCAACTCATCGCGGATGGCTGGGCTATGCGTCTATAACTCCGGTGAGCATTCAGGCGGACAACGGAGCGGGCTTAACCAAAGGAATTATAGGTCTCACGAACCATGGACAACCGCGCAAGCCGGACGATTGGGGGGCATTGCGGGCTTGGGCCTGGGGCGCATCGCGCGGACTGGATTATTTAGAGACGGACAAGGCCGTAGATTCCAAGCATGTGGGCATCGAAGGCGTGTCGCGCTACGGAAAGGCCGCGCTAGTGACGATGGCGTTCGACACCCGCTTCGCGCTGGTACTAGTCGGCTCCTCCGGCGAGGGCGGCGCCAAATTACATCGACGCAATTGGGGCGAGACCGTCGNNAATATCATTGGATGGCCGGCAATTTCTTGAAATATGGCGCCGCTGACGCGACCTTCGGAAGCAAGACCGCCGGGGATCTACCGGTGGACGCCCACGAACTGATCGCGCTGTGCGCACCACGCCCTACGTTCATTAGCTATGGCGTGCCTGAAAAAGGCGATTCCAAATGGCTGGATCAACAGGGAAGCTTTATGGCCGCTGTTGCGGCCGAGCCTGTCTTCCGGCTACTAGGAGTGAAGGATCTAGGCATTGTAGAGGATTACCACCAGGCAAAAATGCCGCCAGTAAACGTGGGGTTGCTGGAGGGCAAACTAGCCTGGCGCCAGCATGACGGCG